>NZ_CP061725.1:4663585-4974491 GCF_014764405.1 Micromonospora craniellae
GACCGAGGAGGACACGAACCTGTTCTACGGATTCGGCCGCAACCCGTGGTCTCCCAGCGAACTGGTACGGCTCGGCCCGGTGTTCGAGGTCGACCCGATCGACGACGCCGACCAGACCCGAGGGGTGCCCGACCCTCGTCACGTCGCCCGACTGTCGAACTGGGTGGGTGAGCACCTGCCCGCGCTGGACCCAGCGCCGGCGGGCGCCTCGACGTGCCTGGCGGTCCTCCCCGGTGACCCACGGCGGCAGTTCTACCTCGGTCTGGCCACCGGCCTGGTGCCGGACGGCCACAACATCGTGCTCTACAGCTCCGGCTGGGGTTTCAAGTTCGTCCCCCTTCTCGGTGAGGTCTGCGTCGATCTCGCGCTGACCGGGCAGACCCAGCACGACATCTCCCGACTCGCCCCGACTGTGCCCCAGGAGGCCGCGCAGTGACGCCCTGCGACCACACAGAGACCTCCGGCCAGGCCATCGCGGTTGTCGGCATGGCCTGCCGGTTCCCCGGGGCACCGGACGTGGACGCGTTCTGGCGCAACCTCCGCGACGGTGTCGAGTCGATCACCGAGTTGACCGACGAGGAACTGTCGGCTGAGGGGGTGCCCCGCGACCTGTACTCGCGAGACGACTACGTGCGCTCGGCGTCGGTGCTCGACGGCGTGGACCTGTTCGACGCGGCGTTCTTCAACATCCCGGGGCGCGAGGCGGCACTGCTGGATCCGCAACAGCGGCTGTTCCTGGAGACGTCGTGGCACGCCCTGGAGGACGCCGGTCGCGGACCGGGCACCGACTCCGACGTCGCGGTGTTCGCCGGGGCCAACATGCCTGCCTACCTGATGTCCAACCTGCTCGGCGGTCGGCCGATCGTGATGAGCCCCTCGGTGTTCGAGCTTCAGATCCACAATGACAAGGACTACCTGGCCAGCCGGACGTCGTTCCTGCTCGGCCTGACCGGGCCTGCGGTCAGTGTGCAGACCGCCTGCTCCAGCTCGCTGGTCGCCGTGCATCAGGCCGCACGGGCGCTACTGGCGGGGGAGTGCGGCACCGCGCTCGCCGGCGGTGTCTGCGTACGGGTGCCGCATCGGGTGGGTTACCTGTTCGAGGAGGGGCTGATCTATTCGCCGGACGGACACTGCCGTCCGTTCGACGCGGACGGGCGGGGCACTGTCTTCGGCAACGGTGTCGGTGTGGTGGTGCTGCGCAGGCTCGCGGATGCACTCGCCGACGGCGACCGAGTCCTCGCGGTGCTGCGCGCGTCGGCGGTCAACAACGACGGCTCGGACAAGGTCGGTTACACCGCGCCGAGCGTCGCCGGGCAGGAGCGGTTGGTGAGCGCCGCGCTCGCGGCGGGCGGTCTGGACGCGCGCACCATCACCGCGGTCGAGGCGCACGGCACCGCCACGGCAGTCGGCGACCCGATTGAGATCAAGGCGCTGAGCCGTGCGTTCGCGGCACACACCAGCGACACCGGGTTCTGCGCGGTCGGCTCCGTCAAAGGCAATATCGGGCATCTGGAATCGGCTGCGGGGGTGGCGAGCCTGATCAAGGCTGTCCTCCAGTTGGGGCACCGCAGCCTGGTGCCCACTCTGCACTTCCAGACACCTAACCCACGCATCGCGTTCGACGACTCGCCGTTCCGGGTCAGCACCAAGCTGAGTGACTGGGGAAACGGTACCCACCCGCGTCGTATCGGGATCAGCTCCTTTGGCATCGGTGGCACCAACGCCCATGTCATCCTCGAAGAGGCTCCTGCCGCGCCACCTGCCGCACTGCCCGAGCGGGTACCGCAGATCGTGGTGCTGTCCGCCCGATCACCGCGTGCGCTCGACCAGGCTGCCCAGGATCTCTCCGCCCGACTCGGCGCGGATCCGGACAGCATTACCCTGGCCGACGTCGCCGCCACCACCCAGCTCGGACGCGGCGCCCTGCCGTTCCGGCGGGCACTGGTGGCCCGCGACACCACCGAAGCCGCCGCGCTGCTCGCCGGGGCTGATCCCGCGCGTGTGGCAGGTGCGCTCGCTCCACCGGACCCACCCCGGCTGGTCTTCCTGTTCCCTGGACAGGGCACCCAGTACCCCGGAATGGGACAGGACCTCTACCGCGACGAGCGGCTGTTCCGCTCCGAGGTGGACACCTGCGCCGAGATTCTCGCCCCGATGCTCGGCGCCGACCTGCGCGAGGTGATGTACCCCGAGACCGAACTGGATCCGGATACGGCGGCCGATCGATTGGCCGACACCGCATTCGCCCAGCCCGCACTGTTTGTCACCGAGTACGCGTTGGCCCGTCAACTCGACGCGTGGGGCGTACGCCCGGATGCGATGGTCGGGCACAGCCTGGGCGAGTTCGTTGCCGCCTGCCTCGCCGGGGTGTTCGAGTTGCCCGACGTCCTGCGGCTGATCGCCATGCGGGGCGTGATGATGCGTGACCTGCCGTCCGGGGCGATGGCTTCGGTCGCCGCACCAGAGAAGCGTGTGCGGGAGCTACTCGCCAGCGCCGGTCTCGTATCGGTGTCGGTGGCGGCGGTGAACGGGCCCGGTCTGTGCGTGGTGTCGGGTCCGCATCCGGCGATCGCGGACGTGCGTGCGCTGCTGGACAGCGCCGAGATTCCCACGCGGATGCTGCACACCTCGCACGCCTTCCACTCGTCGATGATCGACCCGATCGTGCCCGCCTACACCGACCTGGTCCGCCAGACCGGCGCGGCACGTCGGGCCACGACACCGATCGCCTCCACGGTTACCGGCGCCTGGATGACCGACGCGCAGGCCACCGACCCCGAGTACTGGGGCACCCACATGCGACTGCCGGTCCGATTCGGTGACGCCGTGCGTACCGTCACCGGATCCGAGCGTACGGCGCTGCTGGAGATCGGGCCGGGTAACACCCTCGGCACCCTGTCCCGCCACTCGGTCGAGTCAGTGGCGTCCACCACGGTGTTGTCCACCCTACGTCGGGCTGACCAGAATGGCTCCGATCAGGACACTCTGCTCTCCTCGGTGGCCGGGCTGTGGCTGGCGGGCGTACCCGTTGACTGGGCACGGATGCAGGCGCCGCGCAGCAAAATCACTCTGCCGGGCTATCCGTTCCAGCGGAGGCGGTACTGGGTGGCCCCGAGCACGGTGAACGGCGCGGCCGGTGTCGAGTTGGTGGTGGACACCCCGGCCCCGAAGGACGCCGACACCGACACACAGAGCAGCCGGCCCGCGCACCTCCTCACCACCTACACCGCTCCCCGCGACGAGGTCGAGGGTGTCATCGCCGCGCTGTGGGAAGAATTCTTCGGCATTCAGCCGATCGGCGTGCATGACAACTTCTTCGAGCTGGGCGGCCATTCGCTGCTGGCCACTCAGGTGCTCAACCGGGTACGGGCCGAACTCGGCCGTCCGGTCACCCCCGCGCAGTTGCTGTCGCGGCCGACCATCGCCGCGCTCGCCGAACTACTCGCCGACCAGGCGACCGACAGCGGGGTACCGGAGGCGCTGCCGGTCGTGACTCCTGAACCCGACCGGCGTCACGAGCCGTTCCCACTGACGGAGATGCAGCAGGCGCAGTGGATCGGTCGACTCGGCAGCTTCGACATGGGTGGGGTGGCCCCGCACCTCTACCTGGAGTTCGATAGCGACGACCTGGAGCTCCACCGGCTTGAGCAGGCTTGGCGGCAGGTGGTGCGCAGGCACGAGATGCTGCGGATCGTCGTTCTCGCGGACGGCCGCCAGCGCGTCCTGGCCGACGTGCCGGCCTACCGCATCGAACTCCTGGATCTGCGCGGCGAGCAGCAGGAGAACGCCGACGAGCAGCTCACCGAGGTCTCCGACCGGATGGCCACCGAGGTGCGCCCGGCCGACACCTGGCCGCTGTGGGAGATCCGGGCGACCCGGCTGGCGAGTGGCACCCTGCGCGTACACATCAGCTTCGATCTGCTGTGCGCGGACGTGGCGAGCTTCTTCTACCAGGTGCTTCCTTCCTGGCGGGATTTCTACCACGATCCCGCGTTGCCCGGGCAACCGCCGGAGCTGTCCTTCCGCGACTACGTACTCGCCGAGGAGAACCTGCGTGGCAGTGCGCTCTACGAGCACTCGTTGGCCTACTGGCGCGAGCGGGTGCGGGCACTGCCACCAGCTCCCGAGCTGCCCACCGCGGTCGCTCCTGGCGAACTGGCACGGCCCACGTTCGTGCGCAGGCACGCGGTGCTCGACGCCGAGCTGTGGGCGGCGATCCGGGAGCAGGCCGGCGAGCACGGTGTGACCCCGTCCAGTGTGCTGGTCGCGGCGTACGCCGCCACCGTGGCCCGGTGGAGCAAGAGTCAACACTTCACGCTCAACTTCACCGCGGTCAACCGGCTGCCCGTCCACGAGGACGTGGACGGCATGGTTGGCGAGTTCGCCTCCTTTGAGCTGCTGGAGGTGGACGCCCGCTCCCCACGGACCTTCGCCGACCTGGTCGCTCAGGTGCAACGTCAGGCGTGGGAGGACTTCGAGCACCGGTACGTCAGTGGGGTGCGCATCCTGCGTGAGCTGAACCGGGCGCGGCAGGACACCACCGGTGCGGTCATGCCGGTCGTGTTCACCAGCGCCCTACCCACCGACCGGGACCCCACGCGGGCGGGCTCGCCGGTGGCGTGGCTCGGCACCCAGAACCGGTTCATCTCGCAGACCCCGCAGGTGACGATCGATCACTTCGTCCTGGAGTTCGACGGGGTGCTGGAACTGGCCTGGCATGCGGTCGACGAGCTGTTCCCGGACGGTCTGATGGCCGACATGTTCGCCGCCTATCAGGATCTGCTCGTCGGGCTGGCCAACGCCGACGGATGGGAACGGCCGCCGTCAGCCGACCTGCCCGCACACCAACTGTCCCGTCGCGAACAGGTCAACGCCACCGCCGGACCGCTGCCGGACGGGTTGATCGTGGAGCCGGTACTCGCCGCGGGAACGGACCCGGCTACCGCCGACCGCGTCGCCGTCGTCACCGACGAGCGTACGCTGAGCCACGCCGAACTGGGCGGCCGTGCGGTGGAGCTGGCCAGGACACTCGCCGCACGCGGCCTCGGCCCCGGATCCCTGGTCGGGATCGGCATCGCCAAGGGCTGGAGGCAGGTCGTCGCCGCAGTCGGTGTGAGCGCTGCGGGCTGCACCTATGTGCCGATCGATCCCGAACTGCCAACGAGCAGGCGGGCCTGGCTCATCGATCATGCGGGCGTAGACTGTGTGGTCATCGCTGACGAGGACGCCGGCGGCTGGCCGACGGCAACCGTGACGGTGGCCGACGGACCGGACTGGCGTGCCGTCGACATCGCCGCGTGGCAGTGCCCGGCGGATCGTGGGGACATCGCCTACATCATCTACACCTCCGGCTCGACCGGCACCCCCAAGGGCGTCGCGGTCACCCATACCGCCGCGAGGAACACGCTGGACGACGTTCGGGAGCGGTTCGGGATCACCTCGGCCGATCGGGTGCTCGGCCTGTCCTCGTTGAGCTTCGACCTCTCGGTCTTCGACGTCTTCGGAGTGCTCGGCGCGGGTGGTGCGCTGGTGCTGCCCACCCCCACCGCCCGACGCGACCCGGCCGTGTGGATCGAATTGGTGCGGGCACACGGGGTCACCGTCTGGAACACGGTGCCCGCGTTGCTGGAGATGCTGGTGACTCACGTGGAGGCCAGGCAGTCCGACACACCGCTTCCGCTGCGACTGGCGATGCTCAGTGGCGACTGGATCCCGGTCCGGCTGCCCGACCGCGTCCGCGCCCTCGTGCCGGACCTGGCAGTGGTCAGTCTGGGTGGTGCGACCGAGGCGGCCATATGGTCGATTCATTACCCGGTGCAGGACGTCCCCGCCTCATGGACGTCCATCCCGTACGGCCTGCCGATGCGAAACCAGACCTTCCACGTTCTCAACGAAAGGTGGGAGCCGACTCCGGTATGGACCGCCGGGCACCTGTACATCGGCGGTGCCGGGCTAGCCTCCGGTTACTGGAACGACGAGCGGCGCACCTCTGATTCGTTCGTCACCCATCCGGGCTCGGGGGAGCGGCTGTATCGCACCGGCGATCTCGGTCGATACCTTCCCGACGGGACCATCGAATTCCTCGGCCGGGAGGACTTCCAGGTCAAGATCGGTGGGTTCCGCGTGGAGTTGGGCGAGGTCGAGCATGCCATCGCCACGCATCCTGGCGTGTCGGCGGCGGTGGCGACCGCCATCGGCCCGCGTACCCAGCAGCGGCTGGTCGCCTACCTGGTGGCCGTGGAACCGGACGCGGAGCTGTCCGCCACCGAGCTGGTCGCGTCGGTGCGATCGCATCTGGTGGACACGTTGCCAGGCTATCTGATCCCCGCCGACATCCTCGTGCTGGACGCGCTTCCGCTCTCGGCAAACGGGAAGGTGGACCGGAGCGCACTGCCTGCCCCTGATCGCGTCGGGGCACCAGCGGGCGAGACCGTCGTGGAGGAACGGCTGCGGGCGACGGTGGAGCGGCTGACCGCGCTGGCGCAGACGGTGCTCGGCGTGCCAGCGGTCGACGCCGGTGACAACTTCTTCAGCCTGGGCGGTGACTCCATCATGGGTATCCAGTTGGTCAGTCAGGCCGCTGCGGTCGGGCTACCGCTCGCTCCACAGGACCTGTTCGAAAGCGACACGTTTCTCGACCTCGCCAGGCGGATCGTGGTGGTGGAAGACGAGGTGGTCGACACCAGCGTGGTCCCGCTCACCGCCCACCAGGCGTCCCTGTACGTCGCCGGAGCGGTCCGATGGGTCCAGGTCGCCGCCACGCCCGGCTTCGATCCCTCCGTCGCCGGCCTTGTGCTCGGCGAACTCGTCGCCCGGCACACCGCACTGCGCCTGCGTGCCGGAGGAGAAGGCGCCGAAGCCGGGCCGCCAGGGCTCCACGACGGCGGAGTCCTGCCTGATATCGCCGAAATCGACTTGGGCGGGCTGCCCGAAAGCGGTCGGGCGGCGGCCATCGCCGAGTTGGTCGACGAGATGTCCGACGAGTTGGACCTGGCTGTGGGCGAGGGCGTCAAGGTGGCTCACATCACCGTGGGTGATGGCGAGGGGCTGTTGGTGTGGCTGGGTGCGGCGGCTGCACTCGACGACGGGTCGCTGCGGCTGCTGCTCAGCGAGTTCGCCCACGCCTACCGACAGGTGGCCGCTGGCGGCTCGGTCGACTGGACCGACCGGCCCGCCTGCTTCCTGGACTGGGCGCGTGGACGGCACCGTCCGGCGCCAGCACTGGTCACACCGGGGCTGCCCAGCACTGCTGCCGCGCTGACCGGGGAGACCGTCACCACGCTCGACGCCGACACGGTCACTGCGCTACGCCAGTCCGCGTTCGCCGCCTACCATGTCGACTTCGCCGAGACGGTAGCCGCTGCCCTGGTCGTGGCCATGCGTTCGGTGTCAGACGACACCCCGGTCCTGGTGGAACGGGCACTGCGGGAGCCCGCCGTGGTGGGCACGGCCGGACGGTTCACCGACCTGGTCGTGTTGACCGCGGCGCAGGGCGTGGGACCGGCGCAGGTGCTGTCCTCGGTCAAGCGGGAGCACCGTGCTCCAGCGGTGGAGGATCCGCCTGCGGCGCCGCTGTTGCTTCGCGAGGTCATCGACGTCGACTGGCCGGAAGGTGACGGGACGTTCACCCTCGCCGGCTTCACCGGCCCGGACGGCACCCGCGTACCGGGGGACGCGGTGGCCGAGGTGAGCACCGCCCTGGTGGACGGCGCACTTCGGGTGCGCTGGCGCGGTACCGCCACGCGGATCGCCGCGGTGTTCCCGGCAGCGGTCGAGGCCGTCATCGAGCAGTGTCGTACGAGCGCCGAGGGCTCATACACCCCGTCCGACTTTCCCCTTGCCGGGCTCGACGCCGACGAGCTCAGCGCATTCCTCAGCACGCTGCACGACGAGAGGCAGGCGACGTGAGCGCCCATCGGGCCACCAAGGGCATCGAGGATGTCTACGAACTGACCCCCATCCAGCAAGGTCTGCTGTTCGAGCAGCTCAAGCGACCAGAAGCCGGCGTCTACATCGAACAGCTCGTGCTGACCTTCGCCGGCACCCTGGATACCGATGCGTTCGGCTGGGCGTGGCAGCGGGTCGTCGACCGGCATCCGGTCCTGCGGACCTCCTTCCACTGGCGTGCCGAGGGTCAGCCGCTTCAGGTCGTGCACTCCGCAGCCGAACTGCCCGTCGAGGTCCTGGACTGGCGTGAAGTCCCGCTCGCCGAGCAGCAGGCACGCCTGCAAACCTGGTTGGACCGCGAGCGGGTCGAGGGGTTCGACCTGGCCAAGGCTCCGTTGATGCAGATCTCCGTGGTGCACAGCGAGCCGGAGACCTGGTGGTGCGTCTGGCGCCTGTCCCACCTTCTGATGGATGGCTGGTCGTTCGCCATCGCCATCACCGACTTCGTCGCCGCCTACCGGTCGCGGCGCCTGGGTGGGGAGCCAGTGTGGGGTCCGATGCGCCCCTACCGGGACTACGCGGCCTGGTGGCGCGCGCGGGACGGCGGGGACAGCGTGGAGTTCTGGCGGGCCGAGCTGGCGGGGTACCAGCCGCCGGAGCCGCTGTTCATCGATGGCACCCCACCAGGGCCGGGTGAGCCGAGCCACGGATTCGTGGAACTGAGCCTGGCTGACATCGAACCCGGCTTGGTCGAGCTGGGTCGGGCTCACCAGCTCACCATGAACACCGTCGTGCAGGGCGCCTGGTTGATTGTGCTCGCCCACCACTACGGCACCACCGACGTGGCGTGCGGCTTCACCATGGCACACCGGCCTGCATCGTTGCACGGCGGCGAGACCATTCTCGGCCCGCTGATCGCCACCATGCCAGTGCGGGAGAGACTGGAGATGACTCGGGCGGCGGTGTCCTGGCTGCGGGGCCTCCAGGTGCACATCGCCGCCGTCCGCGACCACACGACGCTACCGCTGTTCGAGGTGCAGCGCCTGCTCGGCCTCCCGCTGGATGTGCCGCTGCTGGAAAGCAGCGTGTCGTACGAGAACACGCCGATGCCGGACTTCGCCTTGCAGGAGACCGGTATGAAGTTCACCGATCTGAGCTACGACGGCCGCCCGCACTACCCGATCACGATGGTGATCATGCCTGGCGACGGCATGCCGCTCCGAGTGATCTACGACCGTGGCCGGTTCTCCGCCGAGGCCGCACAGCGGTTCTGCGACCAGGTGAGAACCGTGCTGGCGACCCTGGTGCGGCGGCCCGACCTGACCCTGGGTGAACTGTCCCCCGCGGCGGCGGTCGTCGAGCCGGTCAGCGGCGGCACCGGCCTGGCGCTGGACACGCGACCGCTGCACGAGACCCTCGCCGAGCACGCCCGCCGGAACCCGGACGCCGAGGCCGTCGTCTTCGGCGAACACCGTCGTACCTACCGCCAGCTCGACGCGTACGGTGATGCCGTCGCTCACCGGTTGAGTGCCGCCGGGGTGCGTCCCGGTGACCGGGTCGGCCTCCTCGCGGAGCGTTCGGATCTGCTGGTGGCCGCCGTGGTCGGGGTGTTCAAGGCCGGAGCGGCCTATGTACCTCTCGATCCCGGCCTGCCCGGCGCGCGGCTGGCCGAGATGGTCGCAGACGCGGGGGTACGCGTCGTCGTCGCCACCACTGACCTCGCCGAGCGGGTACCTGCCGGCGTGACCACCCTCGTGCTGGGCGACGATTGGCAGGCGGAGACAGAGGGCGAGCGGCTGCCCGCCGTGTCCGCCGAGGATCCGGCCTATCTGATCTTCACCTCCGGATCGACCGGCCGGCCCAAGGGCGTCGTCGTCTCGCACCTGAACGTGCAGAGTCTCCTGTCGGCTGGACGTGAGTTGTTCGGTTTCGCCGACAGCGACGTGTGGACCATGAGTCACTCCTTCGCCTTCGACTACTCGGTGTGGGAGATGTGGGGGGCGCTGGCCAACGGCGCCACGCTGGTTGTCGTACCTCGACAGACCGTGTGGTCGCCCGAGGACTACCACCGACTGGTGATCACCGAGCAGGTCACCGTGTCCAGCCAGACGCCCACGCTGTTCGAGCACTTCGCCGCCGTCGACGCGGCCGAAGCCGGGCTGGACGACGAGGCGACGTCGGCACTGCGGTGTGTCTTCATCGGTGGCGACCGGCTGCACACCTCCGCGCTGCGCGGCTGGATCGAGCGCCACGGCGACGAACGTCCCCGCATCTACAACCTGTACGGCGTCACCGAGGCCACAGTGGTGTCCACCTTCCACCGTGTCACCGCCGACACCGTACGCGACGACACGCCGGCACCTATCGGCGTGGCCCTGCCCAACCAGCGGGCCTACCTGCTCGACGAACGAGACCGTCCGGTCCCGCAGGGCGCGCGTGGTGAACTGTGCGTGGCGGGCGACGCCGTGGCTCTGGGATACCACGACCGGCCGGAGCTCACGGGAGCCCGATTCGGTGCCGAGCCGGTGCCGCCCGGCGCGCGTATGTACCGGACCGGCGACCTCGCCCGGGTTCTGCCCGACGGAACGTTGTGCTACTCCGGTCGTGCCGACACCCAGGTCAAGATCCGTGGCTACCGGGTGGAACTCGGCGAGGTGGAGTCTGCGTTGCGGGCACACCCGGCCGTGCGTGCGGCGGTCGCCACCACCCGGAGGACGCAGGCCGGCGCCGTCGACCTGGTGGCCTACGTGACTCCGGTGGACTTCGACGACGTGCCCGCCTCCGCGTTGCTTCGCGAGTTCGTCGCACGCGTCCTGCCCGAGCACATGGTGCCGGTGGCGGTCGGTTGGCTGGACGAACTACCCACCACGGTCGGCGGCAAGATCGATTTGAGGTCGCTACCCGATCTCGCTGCCGCCCGGGGCGAGCTGGTCGAGCCCGCCACCGAGACCGAGCGTGACCTTGCCGTGTTGGTGACCGGACTGCTGGGTGTCGATGCGATCGGTATGCGTGATCGTTTCGCTGATCTGGGACTGCACTCGGCGCACCTCATGCGGCTGATGAGCGTACTTCGTACCCGGTGGGGCGTGTCCGTCCCGCTGCACGAGCTCTATGTCACACCGACTGTGGAAGCGCTCGCGAGCCTGGTCGAGAGGGTGCGCCGATGACGCTCACCGACCCCGGCCAGACCAGTGCCGAGCTGCGGACGGACAGCAACGGCCCGGCCGACGAACAGTGGCGCCGCCGGATCCGAGCCTTCGCGACACGGGAGGTCGCGCCACTCTCCGCCGAGATGGACCGGGATGCCGACCTCCACCCCGAACTGCGCGGAAAGCTCTTCACCGAGGGACTGATGGCGATCGAGGCTCCTACCCGTTACGGCGGCGGTGGCGGGTCGCTCATGCAGGTGGTGCTGGCCATCGAGGAGATCGCTCGGGTCGATCCCGGCGTCGCCGTCGCGGTCGACGTGCAGAACGCGTTGATCGTGGCGACCCTGCTGAGACAGGGCACCGGCGACCAGAAGCGCAGACACCTGCCGCTGCTCGCCACCCGACACGTCGGCGCGTTCGCGCTGTCGGAGGAACAGGCGGGCAGCGACGCGCTGGCCCTTGCGACCACGGCGACGCCCGTTCGAGGCGGCTTCCGGCTCAACGGTCGCAAGCGGTGGACGAGCAACGCGCGGCAAGCTGACCTGTTCCTGGTCTTCGCCCGAGCCGAAGGACACGGCACCTCTGCCTTCCTGGTCGAGCGCAGCACCGCCGGGGTGGCAGTCGAGCCACGCGCCGAGCAGTTGGGGGTACGTGCCGCGGCCACCGCCGATCTGGTGCTCACCGATGTCCCTGTGCGGGCCGGTGCCTGCCTCGGCGGACTCGGGCGCGGCGACGGGGTGGCCATCGCCGCACTGGACATCGGCCGTGTCGGTATCGCGGCGCAGTTGGTCGGACTGGCACAGGGCGCCCTGGACGAGGCGGTCGCCTACAGCAGACAGCGTGAGCAGTTCGGGCAGCGCATCAGCAGTTTCCAGGGTGTGCAGTTCGTGCTGGCGGAGACCGCCACCGAGATCGCCGCCGCGCGGGCGCTGCTCTACGAGGTGACCAGGGCGGTGGCCGGCGACACCGATGTCGCCGAGCGGCTGCGACTGTCGGCCATGGCGAAACTCTTCGCCTCCCAGGTCGCCGAGCGGGCCGCCTCCCGCGCGGTGGAGGTGCTGGGCGGTAACGGCTACACCCGGGAATACCCGGTCGAGCGGTTCTATCGCGATGCCAAGGCGGGTCGCATCTATGAGGGAACGTCGAACATCCTGCTCCGTGCGATCGCGGGCTCGCTCCCGCAGGAGCGGCCGTGAGGGGGAGCAGTCATGACGTCCGGCTGTACTGCCTGGCCCATGCCTGCGGTGACGCGCGGATGTACGCGCCGTGGTCCGCGCTGTTGCCGGAGCACGTCGAGGTGCGCCCGGTGCAGTTGCCCGGCCGTGGTGACCGGGTGCGGGATCGCCCCCGCCGGACCTTGCCGGAGGTGTTGGACGTGGTGTTGGACGCCGTGGACACCCGCGAGCCCTACGCGCTGTTCGGGCACAGTCTCGGTGCGTTGCTGGCGTTCGAGGTCGCCGACCGGTTGCGGGAGCGCCCGCCGGTGCGGCTGTTCGTCTCCGGCCATCGTGCACCGCATCTGCCCGACCGCGAGCGGCCGATCCGCCACCTGCCGGACGAGGAGTTCGTCGCCGGACTCGCCGGCCTCGGTGGGATACCCGAGGTCGTGCTGGAGCATCCGGAGTTCCTGCGGATGCTCCTGCCCGCGATGCGTGCCGACCTCACCGTGGCCGAGACCTATCGCTACCGGGACCGGCCGGTACTGGACTGCCCGATCTCGGTCTTCGGCGGCAGTGACGACCCGACCGTGATTCACGACGACCTGATTCCCTGGATCCGGCACACCACCGACGTCTGCCGGATCACCCTGTTTCCTGGGAATCACTTCTACCTGACCGCCGACCCTCGGCCGGTTCTGTCTGCGGTGGCCGACGGGCTGGCCGGGGAGTCGCGCTCCATGGGTGGATTCCCGGCCAGGTAGGGGCGGTCGGCGCGCGGACGCGTCGGCACCATCGTCGAGCGCATGGCTATGACCACCGCCTCGGTGCGGTCGGCCGCGCCGAGCTTGCGGTAGATCATGTGCAGGTGAGCCTTCACGGTCTGCTCGGTGATGTGCAGCGTCCGGCTGATCCGGCGGTTCGTCACGCCCTGCATCAGCAGTTCGAGCACCTGCTGCTGGCGGCGGGTGAGCTGAACGCTCTGGCGAGCGGGAAGTGCCGCTGCGGGTGCGGGTTCGCGCACCGGCAGCGGCTCTGGACAGGCCGAGGCCAGCCTGTCACGGGCGTCGCGGGCCAACTCACCGATCATCTGAAAGTGAGCCAGCACCTCATCGAGGCTCTTCATGGCGGCGACGAGGCCCTCGTCCTGGTGGGTCGGGTGAGACATGTCGTCCACTCCTTTGTCAGGTCGTGCGCTGGCCGAGATACCCCGTCGGGCCCTTGGCCAGGGCCCCGTACTTCCACACGTGAGTGATGTCGTCGGGGCGAGCGAGCACGCTCACATCGTGCAACGGGTCGGCGGCCAGCGCGATGACATCGGCGTCGTAGCCCTCGACCAGCCTCCCCGACCGTGGCCCCCGCCTGCCGAGCGTGAGTGGACCGGTTGCGGTGCCGGCCTCGATGGCCTGTAGTGGGCTTAGACCCGCTGCGACCAGGTGGCCGAACTCCCCTCCGTTGCGGCCCCAGGCCAGCGGCGAGTCCGACGCGCGGGTGCCCAGGTCGGTGCCGAGCGCGATGCGGACCCCGGCCGCGACGGCGATGGACATGGCCTCGCGGTGACGCGCCTCCAGTCTCTCCAGCTTGGTGCGGGCTGCCGGAGGCAGGATGTCCCGCTGGCCGAGGAAGCCCTCGAAGGCGGTACGGGTGGGGACCAGGATCGCGTCCGCATCTCGCATCGCGACGGCGGTCTCCTCGTCGAGTTCGGTCCCGTGTTCGATGGTCCGGCAGCCGGCCGCCAAGGCTGCGACGATCCCCGACCGGCCGTGACAGTGCGCGGCCACCACCCGGTCGGCGCGGTCGGCCTCCTCGACGATTGCCCGCAGTTCGTCCGGGCTGAACTGCTGGTGAGCCGGGTGGTCCAACTCGCTGATGACCCCCCCTGAGGTGCACACCTTGATCACCTCGGCGCCCATCCTCAGTTGCAGACGGACCGCGCGCAGACAGTCGGGTACGCCGTCGGCCAGGTGCAGCATCCCGTTGGCGCGCTGTGGATCGGTCGCCCACTCGTGAGGCAGCGAGTGTGCGTCGGAGTGGCCGCCAGTCGGACTGATCACTCGGCCCGCCGCATAGGTCGACGGACCGGGCACCGTGCCCTCGTTGATGACCTGAGCCAGGTACACCCCGTACCCGCCGAGTTCACGGACGCTGGTGAACCCCGCACGCAACACCACCGCCGCGTCGGCCACCGAGCGCGCGGTGGCGACCTCCGAGCGGGTCAGCATCATCCGTTCTGTGCTCACCACATCGCTCAGACCGCTGAAGTGCGTGTGGCAGTCCCACATACCCGGCATCACCACCGGCACCGACCAGGACGTCTCGTCCGGTTCGACCGGCGGCGCCTGCGAACGCGGACCCGCGTATGCGATCCGCTTGTCCGCGAGTACCAGGGTGGCTTCGGACACTGGGTGTCCCACACCCGGGATGAGCAGGTCGGCGTGAATCCGGTGCACCCTGGTCCTCAAGACATCCCCCAGCACAGCGTCGTTCGGGAGGTCGTCCCGGGCACGGCAGTACGCCTGGGATCGACCGCGGCGGGCTCCGCGACACCCGGCGGTGGACAACTGGTCCTCCGGGGAGCATCGTCGCCGCTTGCCGGTGTTCGGCTGTCGAATCAGCCTTGCCGAGTGTGTCAGTTGAACCCGGCTTCAAGGCAACTGTCCACACAGCACAGTCCGCTGCGGACGGACCTGGGTTACGGCAGATCTTCTGCTGGGTGGCGGGTAGCCGTTCGGTAGCGCACTTGTCTGCAGGCGGACGAGCAGTAGATCCGCCTGCGTCCCCGCGTGGGCTGGACCAGTGCGCCAGCGCACACCGTGCACCTGTCCGAAGCGGCCGGAATTTCGTCACGGTCGTGCGTTGTTTCGTCACGTCGTGGACGGGTGGGCGTCAGCGGAAGTGTGCGCGCAGCCATGACCAGATTCTCCTCGGTGAGGAGTCCGCGCGGGGTGTGGGCGCTCAGTTCCTCGTCCAGGTGCTCGCAGTCGCGCACCACGTTGTCGTCTGGGCAGAGGGTCAGGTGGGCCAGATAGCCCAGCGCGCTGCGTAGCCGGGCGATACGGGCCTGCACCACCCCGGCATGCTCGCGTACCGCCGATCGCCACTCCTGGTTCGGGTGTGTACCGGTGGTGACCAGCGCTGCCCGATCCAACGGCATACCGCCGACCACGCAGCACAGGTAGGCCAGCCCAATCCGGCGCAGCTCGGTCTCAGGGTAGACCCGGCGTCCGTTGATCCTCGGCGGCTCGGGGAGCACGCCTGCGGCCTCCCACCACCGCAAGGTCGACGGGACGAGACCGTACAGGGCGGCGGCCTGGCCGATGGAGACACCGATTGGATCGCTCATGTCGTCCAGCACCCCACCTGTTGACATCAAGTCATCTTGAAGTCCCAAGATACCAGTCAGGTAAGGCATGCCTAAGTCGCTGTCTCCGGTCAGGCGACAGCTCGACGTCACGTACACAAGGAGTTCGATCCACCCATGCTCGTCACCGCTCATCACCGCCGCTTTCGCGTGGGCGCTGCGGTCGCCCTGTTCGCGTTCGTCCTCACTGCCTGCGGTTCCGCAGCCGACACCCCGGCGGACGCCCCGGCCGCGCAGGTCACGCTCCCGGGTGCGTACGGCGATGTCACCGTGCCGGTGACCGACCAGAAGATCTGGGCGCTCGACCCGAGCACAGCCACCGAACTCCTACAGATCGGGGTCCGCCCGACCCACTCCGGACGGTTCACCCATCAGAACGACGACGCCTTCGACGCCCGCCACGACCTGCTCGACCGGGAGGGGGTGGCGTTGGTCGAGCCGGACAAGCTCGAACTGGTGGTGCAGGCCAGGCCCGCCCTCATCGTCGGTGCTCAGACTCCCGACAGCGACGAGTTGGTGACGGAACTACAGAAGATCGCCCCGGTTTTCGTGGTCAAGGGCTCGGCGACGTGGAAGGAGACGCTGACCCAGCTCGGCCAGGTCACCGGACACGACCGGCAGGCCGCCGCGATCGTCGAACACCTCGCACAGCAGACCGCCGCCGTGCGGACCGACCTGGACAAGGCAGGATTCACCGGCAAGTCCGTGTCGCTGATGTCGGCCTGCGGTGCCGGCTCGTTCTGCGCCTACGGCTCCGGCCGCGCGGCTGGGCCTTTGTTGGCCGAGCTGGGGTTCACCCGACCGGCGACGCATGGCCAGGACAAGTCCGACGCCGAGTACGGCTACACGATGGTCAGTGAGGAGAAGCTCGGCGAACTCGTCGCACCGATCGTGTTCGTTCTCACCGGCTCGGTCCAGTACGGTGCGCCGGATCCGCTCGACAATCCGCTGTTCAACGTCGGCGACGCCACTGTCGCGGAGGTCGACTTCGGTGCCTGGTTCGGGGCTGCGTCCTTCGACGTGCCGTGGATCCTCGCAGACATCCGCTCGGTGCTGCTCGACGACGGAGAGATCACCGGCCGGGCTGCGGGTCCTGCCCTCTTCGACGAGCTGCGCAAGGCCGCCGCCTGATGCCGATCGTCGCCACACGCGCCGCACCCCTGGCATGATCTCCCGCACGAGCCCGTGGGCGCGTCCGCTGACTCGGCGTACCGGCTCCGCAGAGCGGTGGCGCCGGCTCGGCATGTTGCTCGCCGCGCTTCCCGTCGTCGTCGCACTCAGCATCGCGGTCGGCTCCGGCGGGATCGCACCCGACACCGTGTTCTCCGTCCTGGTCCACCCAGACGGTAGCGAGGCGGCGATCATCGTGCATCACCTGCGTGTGCCACGCACCGTGCTCGCCTTCGCGGTCGGGGTGGCACTCGGCATGGCGGGAGCACTGATGCAGGGGCAGACCCGAAACCCGTTGGCCGACCCCGGCCTGTTGGGTATCGAGGCGGGTGCAGCACTGGCCGTGGTACTCGCCATCGCCCTGCTCGGCGTCGACCACATTGGCGGCTACCTGTGGTTCGCGCTGGCCGGGGCCGGGGTGGCCACGGTGGCCGTACTCTCCATCGCGGCGGGGCGCGGTGGTCCAGACCCGCTGTCGCTGGTCCTCGCCGGGGCGGCGACCAGCGCGCTACTGATGGCTTTCACCCAAGCATTCGTCATACGCGATGGCGACACGATCGCCGCCTACCGCGTCTGGGGCGCGGGGACCCTCCTCGGCCGTGGGATCGACATCTTTTACCAGTGTCTGCCGCTGTTACTGCTCGGCGTGCTGCTGGCGGCGTTGAGCGCACCCGGGCTCAACCTGCTGCAACTCGGCGACGACGTCGCCCGGTCGTTGGGCCAGCATCCGGTACGGCAGAAGGTCCTGGGCGTCGGCGCCATCCTCGTGCTCACCGGGACGGCTACGGCGGCGTGTGGGCCGATCGGGTTTATCGGCCTCACCGTCCCACACGTGGCCCGTGCCCTGTGCGGCGTCGACTACCGGTGGATCGTCGCCTTCTCGGGTCTACTCGGAGGGATGCTGCTCATCCTCGCCGACACCATCGGCCGGGTCATCGCGCTGCCGTCGGAAGTGCAGGTCGGTGTCGTCATGGCGCTCATCGGCAGTCCGGTCTTCGTCCTTGTCGTCCGTCGTAGCCGACTGGTGACGATATGAGGGCTCACCTCGCGCTGCGCTTCGGCCCAGCGTCCCTGGTGGCGTCCGCGCGCGTCGTCGCCACCACCTTCGCCGCCGCGACGTTGCTGGTCATTCTTGTCGCCGCCGACCTCGGCACCGGTGACGTCGAGATCGGCCTTCTCGCCGCGTTGCGCGCGCTCCTGGTGGCCGAGGACCCCAACGCACTGCTCGTCCGGGAGTTCCGTCTGCCACAGACCACGGTGGCGGTCCTGGTCGGAGCCGCGCTCGGCCTCTCCGGTGCGCTCACCCAGACCTTCGCCCGCAATCCGCTGGCCAGTCCGGACATCCTGGGTGTCACCCGGGGCGCGGCGCTGGCCGCCGTTGTGGTGATCGTCGGTGCGACGCCCGGCGGCTACGGTGCGGGCCTGGTCGAGGGCACCATGCAACGGGTGGGGCTGATGCCCGCAGCGCTGGCGGGCGGCCTCGCCTCGGCCGGGCTCCTGTGGATCCTGGGCTGGCGGCGAGGGCTGGACCCACGCCGGCTGGTGCTGGTCGGAATCGCTGTCGGGGCCGTGCTGACGGCCCTGACCCAATGGTTGCTGGTGGTCGCCAGCGTCGAGGACGCGGCCAGCGCCCAGGTGTGGCTGTTCGGCACCCTCAACGGCCGTGGCTGGGACCACGCACTTCCGGTCGCCGTCGTCCTCGTCGTGGTGTTTCCGCTCGCGCTGTTGCTCGTTCGGCATCTGAACACCATTCAGCTCGGCGATGACGCCGCACGAGGTCTCGGTGTGCGGCTACAGCGTGTCCAGGCGCTCACCCTGTTGGCTGCCGTGCTGCTCGCCGCGGCTGCGGTCTCCGCGGTCGGGCCGTTGGACTTCGTGGCGTTCGCTGTGCCGCAGATCGCGTTGCGCCTCACCGGGGGATCCCGGCCCCCATTGGTCGCCTCGATGGTCTGTGGCGCCTGCTTGGTCGTCGCCGCCGACCTGGTGTGCCGTTCCGTCCTGCCCGCAGGTGTGCCAGCCGGCGTCGTGACCGCTGCCGTCGGGGCACCGTACCTGATCTGGCTCCTGATCCGTGCCAACCGGAGGAACAGCGTATGAACACCCGACTCGGGGTCGAGAACCTGACGGTCGGTTACGGCGGCGATCCGGTGGTCCGGGATCTCACCCTCGACGTTCCGGATGGTGCGGTCACCACCATCATCGGTCCCAACGGCTGCGGCAAGTCGACCCTGCTGCGCACGATGGCCCGCATCCTGACTCCCACGGCGGGCCGAGTGCGCCTCGACGCCCGCGAGCTGCACGCGATCCCCACCCGAGAGGTCTCCACCCTGCTTTCCCTCCTGCCGCAGAGCGCCACCGCGCCGGAGGGCCTCATCGTCCGGGATCTCGTCAGCCGTGGCCGCCACCCGCACCAACGATGGTTCAGCCAATGGTCGCCCGACGACGAGGCGGCGGTGGAGCAGGCGCTGATCCTGACCGACATCGCCGACCTCGGCGAGCGACGCCTCGACCGGCTCTCCGGGGGCCAACGTCAGCGCGCCTGGATCGCGGTGACCCTCGCCCAGGACACCGGGATCATGCTCCTCGACGAACCGACCACCTATCTCGACCTCGCCCACCAGGTCGATGTGCTGGACCTGGTGTTGCGCCTCAACCACGAGCGCGGACGTACCGTCGTGATGGTCCTGCACGACCTCAACCTGGCCGCTCGATTCAGTGACCTGGTGGTGGTGATGGCCGCAGGCGAGATCGCCGCTCAGGGCACCCCCGAGGAGATCTTCACCCCCGCGCTGCTGGCTGAGGTCTTCGGCCTCGAAGCACACGTCATCACCGACCCCGGGACCGGTCTGCCCATCGTGGTGCCGGTGCGTTCGCGCCTGACCGGACGGACGGGCTGTGTCCCTACGCTCGACGGCGCCGAACGAACGGCGTGATCACCTCTCCGGTGTCACCGACAGCCTGTGGTGGAACACGTCGCGCGGATCCCACCTCGCCTTCACTGCCCGCAGCCGAGAGTAGTTCGACCCGTAGTAGAGGGTGTGCCAGGCAACGGCTGACGTGTTCCACAGCGGATCGGCGAGGTCGATGTCGGCGTAGTTGATGTATGCGCCGGTGTTTGTCGCATCCGGCACCGGGACACCACCTGTCGTGGCATGGACGTCCCGGTACAACTTCCGGATCCACCGCAGGTGACGGTCGTCGTCGGCCGGGTCGTGCCACAGGGTGATGTAGAAGGTCCGCAGCACCGCCTCACGCGTGACGGCGGTCGCCGTGGAAGGCACACTGTTGACCCGTCCGCCGTATGCGATGTACTCCAGGGCCGAGTACGTCGTCTGATGGTCCTCGCTGGTGAGATGGCGGTAAGCGGTGGCTAGCTGCTCGTCGGTGTGGGCGCCGCGCAGGTCGGCTGACTTCACCTTGCAGCGCAGACCCACGGCGAACGGCCCGGTCTCCGGCACCGCCAGGTAACGGGTGGCCGCCATCCATGGCAAAGAGCGCCGCCGGACCACCGCCGGAACGCCCACCCCGTCGCTCACCGCGTCGAGGAAAGTGGTCAGCCGGTCGTACGATCCGACGGCCTCGTCGGGTACGTGGGCGTGCATGGCGACGTCGCCTGCGGCGCGGTGCACGCAGTTCAGCAGCGCGTAGATGTCGATGTCGGCGGAGTCGGGGGCGCTGTTGGCCAGTTGCCAGCGGACGAAGTTGCCGGTCAGCCGAACGAAATCGACTTCGGTCAGTTCTGCCCACGGCCAGTTCACCTCGGCGATGTGAAGTACGCCGGGTGGGCGTGGCAGCAGGTCGGCAGGGTCGGTGCCGGTGGCGTCCGGGGACCGCAGGAAGAAGCGGGTGACCACACCGAAATTTCCGCCGCCGCCGCCGGTGTGTGCCCACCACAGGTCCCGGTTCGGATCGTCGTCGTCGCGGGTAGCCAGCACCGTCGACACCGTGCCGTCGGCAGCCACCACCACCACTTCGACAGCGTGTAGGTAGTCGACGCTGAGACCGAGCCTGCGCGAGAGCGGCCCGTAACCGCCGCCGCTGATGTGTCCGCCTGCACCGACGCCCAGGCAGAACCCGCACGGAACGGTAACCCCCCATCGGTGGAACAGTTCGCGGGTGATCTGCCCGACCGTCGCGCCCGCTCCGATCGCGAACGCGCCGAAATCGTGGTCGAAGGAGATCCCGGACATGGCCGAGAGATCCACGATGACATCGACGTCCGGCGCGGCGACGAAGTCCTCCCCGCAGTGCCCGCCCGAACGTACGGTGACCCGCCTGCCCGCCGTGACTGCTGCCTGCACCGCTGCCTCGACGTCCTGGGTGGTGCGCGCCAGCACGAAATGGTCCGGCTTGGCGATGAACCGGTAGTTGTAGGCGCGGCAGAGCGCCTCGTAGCGCAGGTCGCCGGAGGTCACGACCGGGATAGTAGTGGAGTGCGGATGTTCGCCGGGCTGCCGGGAATCGTCGCGGGCCATGAGTCATCACGGTGTCAGTGCGCTCGCCGATCGGCAATCACGACAAAGGTCGAAGCGCCTGTGGGTCGCAGGGTTTAGAACCCGTTGCCTGCGCCGATCCGCCGTGCCTAGGGTCGAAATCGGCTCGACGTGTGGACGTTTTCGACACAGCGATCCGAATCATTCGGCCCGATGAGAGGAACCCGATGACTGTTCCCGCCGGCGAGCGTCTTTACGCCGACCACGTGCTGAACGGATGGCTGACCAGTGTGGGGCTGGGAGTGGAGTACACCAGGGCTGCCGGGAACACCCTGTATCTCAACGAGAACGGCGTCGAGGTGCCCGTGCTCGACCACATTTGCGGGTTCGGCTCGTTGATCTTCGGACATCATGATCCGGAGATCGTCGCCTTTGCCAAGGAATGCCTTGACCGGCAGGTTCCGGTCTTCGCCCAACTGTCCGTGCAGTCACCGACAAGCGAGATCGCCGCCAAGCTGAACTCCATCGTACGGCGGGAGACCGGCGACGAGCGTGCCTACTCGGCCGTGTTCGCCAACACCGGCGCCGAGGCGATCGAGATCTGCCTCAAACATGCCGAACTGGAACGGCAGGAACGGATCTCCGCGCTCGTGGCCGAGATCGAGGCGAACATCGACAAGGCGCGGGCAGCCGTACGCGCCGGGACGGTCGACCGAATCGAGGTCACGGGCCCGGCTGACGGGTTGCCCCATGACGTCACCGAGTTCGATGCGCTGATCGCCGCCGTCGAACGCCGTAACGCCGAGGTGACGGCGGGCCGGCCGGTCTTTCTGGCGCTGACGCACGCCTTCCACGGCAAACTGGCGGCCAGCGTGCAGCTAACCCACAGTCCGCAGTGGCGTGCGCCGTTCACCGCGTTGGCCTCGACAGTCCGCTTTCTCGACCCCGAGCGCCCTGAGGCGATCCGACCCGCCGTGAACGAGTTGCGGCAGATCCTGCTGGACATCGAGCTTGCGGGTGGGGTGGCGCGCATGGTCGCCCGGGACTTTCCCGCCGTCGGCGCGTTCTTCGTCGAACCGGTGCAGGGCGCCAACGGTATGCGTCCGCTCAGTGAGCACCTGGTTCGTGAGATCAGGGCGGCGTGCGACGCGCTGGGTTGCCCGTTGGTCGTGGACGAGATCCACAGCGGCATGGGCCGGACGGGCGCGTTCCTGGCCAGCTCCCACCTTGGTCTGCGCGGCGATTACTACACGTTGGGGAAGAGCCTCGGCGGAGGTATCACCAAGGCCTCGGTGGCACTGTTCAGCCAGGATCGGTTCCGCCCGGCGTTCGAGGTGATCCACAGCTCGACCTTTGCCAAGGACGGCTTGTCGACGGCGATCGCGGCGAAAGTGCTCGACATGCTTGAGGCCGACGATGGGCTTGCCTATCGGACGGCCGCCGAGCGGGGCCGGCGCCTGCGGGCGATGCTCGACAAGGTGGCCGCCGACTTTCCTGCGGTGGTCACCGCCGTCAACGGCATCGGCCTGATGCTCGGGATGGAGTTCGCCGACCAGGCGCGCAACGGTTCCGAGGTGATTGCCGAGAAGGCGCGCGCCGGTGGGCTCGGCCATACGTTGGCGGGTTATGTGCTGCGCGTGCACCGGGTACGGCTGCTGCCGGTCGGGCCGAGTACCAACTCCGTCCGGTTCGAGCCGTCGATCCGCCTGACCGACGACGAGATCACCCAGACCGAGGCTGCCCTGCGTGACATCTGCTCCATCCTGCGTGACCAGGACGGCGAACGGCTGGTGACGGTGGCATGAGAGGCGGCCGGTCTCTCCGAAGCAGGGATCGACGCCCGCGTAGGCGGAAAAGGACGGCGGAGGCGATGGGTGACGACACGGCCGGCTCGGTGGTGACCGGGCTCATGGAGTTGGCGCTGGGCGCGGCTCACGCGGCGGCTGTCCGGGCGGCCGTTACCCTGCACCTGCCCGACGTGCTGGGCGAGACGCCGATGGAGGCGGCTGAGCTGGCTGCTGCGGTCGGCGCTGACCCGGCGGCGTTGGGCAGGCTGCTGAGGTCGCTGGCGGCACACGGCGTGTTCGCCGAACGCGGTGCCGGCAGGTACGTCCACACATCGCTGTCGCTGGCCCTGCGTTCGGACACGGACGACAGCCTTGTCGACGTCGTGCGCTGGTGCACCGAGCCGTGGAACTGGGCACTCTGGGGCGAACTGGCCGAAGCGATACGCACCGGGGATGAGGTGTTCACCGCCGCGTATGGCAGTCGGTTCTACCAGCATCTGCACCGCCAGTGGCCGGAGTCGGCCAGGACCTTCGAGCGTGCGATGACCCAGCAGAGCCGGGCCGCGGCGGTGGTGCTGGCCGATCTGCTGTCGTTGGCCGACGCGCGCAGCGTCGCCGACATCGGCGGCGGGCAGGGGATCGTGCTCCTGACGCTCCTGCGCCGCCACCCCGGGCTGCGCGGATACCTGCTCGACCTGCCCTCGGTGATCGCGAACGTCGACGCCCGGCTGCGGCCCGATGGTGAACTTGGCGAACGCGTCGATCTGGTGGCCGGTGACTGTCTCGCGGAGATCCCGGTACGCGCCGACGTCTACCTGTTCAAGAACATCCTCGGCGTGGACGGGGACAGCTCGGTCCGGATCCTGCGCAATGCGGTTGCCGCCGCTCCACCGGGTGCCCGCATGGTGATCGTGGAGCACATCGCCGATGAGGCCGCTGGCAACAGGCTCGCCACCCTGATGGATCTGCGCATGTTGGTGGTCACCGGCGGGCAGAAGCACACCTGGGCCGGGCTGCTCGAAGTCATCCAGCGGGCGGGCCTGACCATACGCGAGATCCGGGCGGTGGACGCCACCCTCCATATGGTCGTGGCCACCTGACCGGCCCCGACCGCTGATCGGCAAGCTCAGGCCCGGGGCGAATCGGCAGCTACAGCGGGCGTAGCTAGCCCCATTCGGCCATGAAGTCGGCAAGGGACAACACGCCGGAGTTCACCTGGGCGAAGGCGTCCATCGCCTGGCTGTTGCCGTCGATGTCGGACAGCAACGCCGCGAACTCCGGCGACGGCGGCTCCAATGCGGCGAACCCGATGGTGAAGTCGTAGATGGGGCGGGCGTGCGCGTCGCGGACCTCCTGGTACTCGTCCATCGCCTCGGTGTAGGAGCGCCGTCCGGACAGTGCCTCGTCCAACGCGTGAGCGCACCACTGCGCAGCGAGGAACGCGTCGCTGATTCCCTGTGCGGTGAAGAAGTCCTTGCAGTACCCGGCATCGCCGACCAGAGCCCAGCCAGGCCCGTACGGTGTGCGGAAGTAGTTCGGCAGTGCCGCGCCCACCAGCCGTGACTCGCGGCGTGCCGCCGCGATGCGTTCGGCGAAAGCCGGCGCCAGGGCGAAGTTGCTCAGGTAGCTGCCCTCGATGTCGCGTTTCACTGCGGCGAACTCCGCATACGGCCAACACCCGCCGACCAGCGTCAGACCGTCGTGCGTCGGCCACGCCCCGAAAGCACGGTACGGGCGCGAGTGCGCTCTGAAGACGCCCGCCAGGTCCAGCCCGCTGAAGTACGAGTAGTAGCCGACCATCAGGCGCGGCTTCTCGTTGTAGTGCCGCGCCTCCACCGCGCGCGCGACCGTCGAGTGCAGTCCGTCCGCGCCCACCACCACCCGAGCGCGTTCGGTGACCAGCGGTCCGTTCTGTTCCCGGCCGCGGATTCCGGTCACCCGGCCGTTCTCGTCGAAAATGACCTCGGAGACGACGAATCCCTCGCGGACCTCCGCGCCCGACTCGGCCGCGGCATCCACCAGTAGCTTGTCCAACACGATCCGGCGTGGACCGTACGCGACGGGGTTGTCGGCGGGGCCCGGGCTGCCGGCGATGACCGGGCCGTCGAAGTCGAACGCGTAGGTGTGGATGGGCGGACAGCCGGTAGCGATCAGCCGATCGAGCAGACCCCATCTGCGGAGCGCTCCGACCCCCGGCGGATGTACGAGGTGTGTCGACAGGGTGTCGCTGGGAAAACGCGCGCGGTCCAGGAGCAGAACCCGATGCCCGGCCCTGGCCAGCAGCATGGCGGTCGGGGAGCCCGCGCAGCGGGCCCCCACCACGATGACGTCGTAACCGGTACCAGGCATGTCCCTCTCCCGCTCGGACGAGTGCGCACCAGGTGCCGCACTCGCAGCAGGCTAACCAGGCGTTTTCCGGCCGGGCAATACGGCTAGAACCAGGGTTCTACACCACCCGGACGACCGGATGACTGCTCGGCTGTGGCCCCGTGCCGGTCCCGACTTGTAGCTTTCGGCAGGGGAGTAGGACGTCTGTCCCTTGTGGACCAACCCCGGGTGCGACCGCGCCCGCCGAACCCGAGGAGCAGACATGACCGGACCCGCGTCCGCGCTCGACACACCGTGGGACAGCCCGCCGTCCGCGACCGATCTCATCGAGGAGGCCATGCGATGGCACTTCGACGAGCGCACCGGCTCGCCGTTCTGGCTGGAACGGGCGAAGAGTCTCCACTTCGACCCGCTGACGGACGTCCGTACCGTCGATGACCTCACCCTGTTCCCGAACAACGTCGACGACCTGCGCGATACTCGAATCGAGGACCTGATACCCCGGGGCTATGGCGAGGTCAAAGACCTGGCGGTGCCGCCGGTGGTGGGGGAGAGTGGCGGCACGACCGGTGCGCCCAAGCGGGTCTTCGCCCTGCCCGACGTGGTGGAGCAGTCCTGGGCCTGGTACCACCACCGTCTCGTCGAGCACGGTATCGCCGACGGCGACAGTTGGCTCGGTGTCATGCCCGCGGGACCGCACATGGCGGGCATCCTCGCCCGGGACACCGCCGCCCGGTTCGGCAGCGTGTTCTTCACCGTGGACCTCGACCCCCGGTGGGCCAAGCGGTGCATGGCCCGTGGCGCCGTCGACGAGCTGAGAGGCTACGTCACCCACATCATCGACCAGGTGGAGTGGGTGCTGCGCAGCCAGGCCATCGGCGTCATGGTCATCACCCCGCCCCTCATCGAGGCGCTCTGTGCCCGGGAACACCTGGTCGAGTTGGTGAACCAGAAGGTGAACACGATCATCTTCGGTGGGACGTCGATGGACGAGGACACCAGAGGTCTGTTGCGCTCGGAGGTCTTTCCCGAGGTCGACATGGTGAGCATCTTCGGCAGCACCATGATCTTCTGCGCGATGCCGGAGCGTCCCGGCACGACTGCCGGCCATCCACCGATCTTCGATCCACCGTCGCCCTTCGCCATGTTCTCGGTGATCGACCCGGCGACTCGGCGACCGGTCGCGTACGGGGAGCGCGGGCAGGTACTCACCCACCACATCACCCGCAACCTGTTCCTGCCCAACAACCTCGACCGCGACACCGGCATCCGCCACCCGCACCGGCACGGCTATCCGGGCGACGCGGTGTCGGAGTTCGCACCGGTCAAGGAGTTCGGCGACACCGCTGTCATCGAGGGGGTCTACTGACGTGACGCGTGCTGCGGCGCCGACCAGAATTCCCGCGCTCGGCCCCGCCGGGCCCTACCACACCAGGCGGTCCGAGCCGGTCATCGATGTCACTGGCACGCAGGTGGCCGAGCTGTGTCTGGTCCCCTGGCTGTTCGCCGAGCGCGCTGTGCGGGTGCTGCGACGGGCCGTACCGCCGGGGCCGGACGAACGGGCAGCGCTGCTGGCCGAGGCAGGCCGCATCTTCGCCGACGGTGACGTCGACGGAGTGGGGGTGGATGAGCACTGCCACACCGTCGCGTCCGTTGCGGGAACTCCGATCTCCGTGGTGCGCGACGCGGTCGACATGGTCGCCCGATACGCGGGGGCCGCGTACGACAGCGCACGTCAAGCCCGGCCGATCGGAACAGTGGACAGTTGGCGCGACGACCGCGTCCGGCACGGCTGTGGGGTGTGGACGCGACGCGGTGAGGTGCTGGCCGTGCATGCGCCTGCCAACTCCGCCGCCGTCCACACGGCGTGGATCGACGCCCTGGCCTTGGGCTACCGCGTCGCTCTGCGTCCGTCACAGCGCGAACCGTTCACCGCCCACCGGTTGGTCTCCGCACTGCGGCAGGCGGGTTACGGTGCCGATCAGGCAGTCCTGCTCCCGACCGACCACCAGGCGGCGGATCGTCTGGTCGCCGAGGCCGATCTGGCCATCGCTTTCGGCTCGGACGGTGTCGTCGGCAAGTACGGCACGGGGACGCGGGTGCTGCCGTTCGGGCCGGGCCGTTCAAAGGTCCTGATCACCGCAGGTACGGATGCCACAGCCCACCTCGACACGATCGTGGAATCCGTCGCCGGGCACGCGGGCACCGGCTGCGTCAACGCGACTTCGGTGTTCGTCGAAGGTGACGCCACAGCCGTAGCCGAGGCCCTTGCGTTGCGACTGAACCGGATTCCGTCGTTGCCGCCGGCCGACGAGGGTGCCCGACTGCCGGTGAGCACGGCCGCCAACGCCCGGGCCGTGCGGGATCACCTGGCGAGCCGGGTGGGCGACGCACGGGCATTGCACGGGGCGCCCGCCGTGGACGACCTCGGCGACGGCTCCGCGGTGCTGCGGCCCGCGGTGTTCCTGCTCGCACATGCGGGCGCACCGCAGGCGCGGATCGAAATGGGTTTTCCGTGCGTGTGGGTCGCGCCGTGGCATCGCCAGCGTGACGGCATCCAGCCGCTTCGAAACACCCTCTCGCTGACCGTCCTCACCGGTGGCGTCGAGTCAGCCGTCGACCTCATCGAGGCGGTGGTCGCCGAACCGACCATCGACAAGGTGCACGTCGGCGACCACCCGACCACGTGGACGCGACCAGGCATGCCGCACGAGGGTTACCTCGGCGACTTCCTCATGCGTGACAAGGCCGTCATCGTCGGCTGACCCATCGAATCCTCTGGGAGAGACCAAATGACGAACACCACTGGCTCCGCCCCCGACGACGCGCGTCGTACCGTCATCTCGGCGGTCTTCGGCACGCTCGCCACCCAGGCGATCGGTCTCGCGGCGCGGCTGGACCTGGCCGAGCGCATCGGTGACGGTGACGCCGAGGTCGCAGCTCTGGCCGCCGCCTGCGGGCTGCCGGAGGAGTCTCTGACCAGGCTCCTGCGGGTCCTGGCGTCGTTGGGGCTGTGTACCGAGCACTCCGACGGCCGGTTCGGACTGACCGAGGCCGGTGCCCTGCTCCGTTCCGGGCATCCCGCCTCCCTGCTGGACTTCGTGACCTTCCTGACCGCCCAGGTGTTCCAGCGCAACTGGCTCAACGTGGACGACTCGCTGCGCAGCGGCCAGCCCGCCTTCGACGTCGAGCACGGTGTGCCGGTCTACGACTACCTGTCCGAGCACCCCGAACTCGCGGCGCTGTTCCACGCCGCGATGAGTAGGCGAACGCAGCCTCCGGCAATGGCTGCGGCGATCTCGGCGGACTACGATTTTGGCCGTTTCACCTCGATCACTGATGTCGGTGGTGGCGACGGCACCCTGCTCGCCGCACTGCTGGCGTTGCATCCGCACCTCACCGGAACGGTCTTCGAGACCTCAGCTGGGGTGGCACGGGCCGAGGAGACCATCGCCAGGACGGGGCTGGCGGGCCGCTGCCGCGCGGTCGCGGGTGACTTCTTCGCCGAACTGCCCAAGGGGTCGGATCTCTACTTCATCAAGAACGTGGTGCTCAACTGGAACGACAGCGCTGCCGAGACGATCCTGCGCCGTTGCCGCGCCGCCATGCCCGACCACGGCAGGCTTCTCATCGTGGAGCCTGTCCTGCCCGCCCTGGCCACGGCCGAGGTGGCGAACCATGCCGTCGAGAACCCTTACCTGACCGACCTGCACATGCTGGTCACCCTGGGCGGACGTGGCCGGACGGGGGCGGAGTACACCGCGCTGCTGGCCCGCGCGGGCCTACGGGTCACCGGGATCACCCCGCTGTCGCGGGAGATCAACGCCGCGCTCGTCGACGCCGTCCCCGACCTCACCGGCTGATCGATCCATCGGATGGCGACGGAGACCTCGTGTGGTAGCCCTGTTTATCCGGTAAAGCGCCATGACACGTGAAGTTTCTAGATCCAACATCCTCTAGGATCGTCGGTATGAGCCCCCGACGCCGGTCGACGCCGGGCAGACCTCGCACCAAGCCCGCCGAGGAGCGTTACGCCGACTTGCTCGATGCCGCCGAGCAGGTGTTCGTGGAACGCGGGATCCACGCCGCCCGCATCGACGAGGTGACCGAACGCGCCGGCGTCGCCATCGGCACCTTCTATCTTCACTTCGGCTCCAAACAAGATCTGATGCTGGCACTGCGTACCCGGTTCAACGACCGGCTGGCGCGGCGGCAGGACGCCGCAGTCGGGGCCCTGCCCGAGGACGACTGGGTGGGCCGTCTGGACGCCTGGCTCAGCGACGCGGTGCGCGCCTACGTGGTGCACGCTGAACTGCACGACGTGCTGTACGACCACACTCCGATCAATGCCAACTCCACGGTTCAGGTCGCGCTCGACGCCGAGAACCCTCACCTGGACGCGTTCCGGCAGCTCATCGCCGAGCGTCGGGACGCACCGAAGGACGCCCCGGACCCGGCGATGGCCGCGAACCTGATCTACAGTGCCTGGTACGGTGCCACCCACATGCTGCTGCACCACCAGACCGACGAGATCGACCAGCTCGCCGACAACCTGATCGCCAGCATCACCGACCTCGCCCACCGGTACCTCCGAGTTGAGCCCTGACGGTGTGATCAGCGTCCCGCGCCCGCGATCCGCCAGTGCCTGGCCCGCTCGTACTGCCTACTGAGCCGCGCGAACGCACCACCGGTGGCCAGCAACTCGGAAGGTGTGCCGATCTCGTCGACACGGCCGCGGTTCAGGGACACCACGTAGTCGGCCGCCGCCAGCGTGGCGGGGCGGTGGGCGATCACCACCACGGTGCGATCGGGAGCGTTACCCAGGTTGGCGATGGCCTGTGTGACGGCGGCCTCGTTTTCCGGGTCCAACGCCGAACTGGCCTCGTCGACGAGCACGATGCGGGCCTTCTTGAGTATCGCCCGGGCAATGGCCACTCGCTGGCGCTCACCGCCCGAGAGCTGCGCGCCTGCCTCCCCGACGCAGGTGTTCCAGCCATTCGGCAGACGGGCGATCACCTCGTCCAGCCGGGCGGCAGCGGCCGCTGCTTCCATCTCTGCCCAATCGGCATCCGGACAGGCCAGGCGCAGGTTGTTCTCGATCGTGTCGTCGAACAGGTACACGTCCTGAAAGACGATGGCGATCTCGTCCAGCAGCACCGCCGGATCGAGGTCGCGGACGTCGACGCCGCCGACGCGCACCTGCCCAGCGTCGACATCGAAGAACCGGGCGACCAGTCGGGTCACCGTCGTCTTCCCTGAGCCGGACGGGCCGACCAAGGCGGTGGTCGTACCGGCCCGGAAGCGCAATGACACGCCGGCCAGGGCCGGAGAGTCGCCGCCCGGATAGGTGAACACGACATCACGTAGCTCGATGTCGGCCGCAGCGATCGCGGGTACCGGATCCACGGGTGCGGGCAGGGTCGGGGTGGCCAACAGGTCCTCGATGCGAGTGATCTGGTTGGTCAACGCACGCAGCGCCCCGATGAGGTCGATCAGATTGCCCAGCGGCTGCAGGAAGCGCGCCCCCAGTACCAGCAGCGCGACCGCAGCCGCCACGCTGACGTGACCGTTGAGCAGCAGCCAGGCAGCCAGCGACAGCACCGCCACGAAACCCGCCATCACCACGGCGGTGTAGACGAAGAAGGGCCGCCGCGCCCGGCGCATACCCTCGCGGTAGGTCTCGCGGTGGTTCTCCAGAGTGGCGCGCATCCTCGGGGTGCCGTCGACCTGGCCGGCGGCGCGCAGCACCGGCTGAGCCTGGCCGAGTTCGATGGCGCGGCCCGCGACCGCAGTCGCGGCGATCTCCAGTTCGATCTCGGCGATGGCGGAGATACGCGCGGCCCGTTGCAGAGCCCAGTAGGCCACGGCGGCGATCACGCAGAACAGCACCGCCATCCGCCAGTCGACCGCGAAGGTCACCGCGACGATGGTGGCGGGTAGCAGGGTGGAGGTGATGGCCGGCCCGCCGATGGTCACCGCCAGGTGCGCGGCGTTGCCCACATCGGCGGTGACGACCCGGGCGAACCTGGCCTTGTTGTCGGCGGTGAACCAGCCGAGTGGCAGGGTGCTCACATGTCGCATCAGCCTGCGCCGGAGCTGTGCGGCGAGGACGCCCGCCGCCGCGAAGCCCACTGGGGACGACACGACACTGAGCACCGCGTACAGGGCCACCGCGACTGCGCCGGCCACCAGCCACGGTGTCGCGGTCGCGAAGTCGGGCTCGGGCGCCACGATGGCGTCGAGGATCGGCACGAGCATGCCGAGCAGCGCGCCCTGGAGCACCGCTTGGAGCGCGGTGAGCAGCCACAGACGGGCGAGAAGCCGCGGCTGCGGCCAGAGCCGGTAGAGCCTGCGGATCATGCGGGGACACCTTCCTGCGCGGCCCACATCCGGGCGTAAAGACCCCCGTGGGCCAGGAGGTCGTCATGGGAGCCGCGTTCGACCAGGCGGCCACCGTCGAGCACCAGGATCTGGTCGGCTCCGACGATCGTGTGCAGCCGGTGGGCGATGACGATGACGGTCTTGCCGTCGGCCAGGCCCGCAAGCGCATCCTGTACTGCGGCCTCGCTGTCCGGGTCCAGCGCGGCGGTGGCCTCGTCCAGTACGACCACGGGCGCACCGGACAGGATCGCCCGGGCGATCGTCAACCGCTGTCGCTCACCACCGGACAGGCTTCCCCCGCCGCCGTCGAGAGGAGTGTCGTACCCCTGGGGCAGAAGCTCGATCACGTCGTGGATGTGCGCGGCCGTCGCAGCGGCACGGACCTCGTCGTCAGAGGCACCCGGCCTGCCGATCCTGATGTTCTCGGCGACGCTGTCACGAAGTAGGGCGACATCCTGGAACACCAGCGACATCGATGACAGCAGCTCTGTCGATGGAATGGACCGGACATCGACCCCGCCGACACGAACCGCACCGTCGGTGACGTCATAGAAGCGGGGCAGCAGGCTGGCCAGGGTGGTCTTGCCCGCGCCGGATGGCCCGACGAGCGCGGTCACGCTGCCCGGCGGACAGACGGCACTCACGTCCTCGACGGCGTTGGTCACCCCGTCGTAGGAGAAGGTGACCCGGTCGAACTCGACCTCGTGCCCGGTCGGCGTGCTTGCCAGACTTGGTTCCGGCAACGGGGCTCGGGACAGCAGCCGCTCGATGTTGGCCGCTCCCATCCGCCCCTTGCGGACCCCCTGGGCGGCGGATACGGCGGGCAGGATCGACGTGGGCAAACCGACGGCCACGACCAGGAAGGCCACCAGGTCGGCGACGCCCAGCGTGCCGTCCGCGACGAACGCGAGGCCGGTCGCGGCGACGGCGGCGAGTACGGCCATCTCCGAACCGAACAACCGTGACATCGCCGAGCTGTACTGCACTTCGGCAACCCAGTCGGCGAACGCCCGGGTGTGCTCGTCAACGGCCTCGTCGAAGCGGCGCAGCACCCGACCGCCGGTGCCGAAGGTCTTGACCACCTGGATGCCGTCCGCGTACTCGATGCTCGCCGCGCTGATCCGAGCCTCGGCGGCGATCAGGCGATTCATGTGGGTGGTCATGGAGCGCATCGCTATCCGATAGAACAACGCCATGAGGGCGAGTACGGCCAGCGCGATCAGCGTCATCCGGGCGTCCACCGCGAACAGGTAGGCCGCACCGACCGCGATCACGGTGACCGCGCCGGTCAACTGACCCAGGGCGTGCGCGATGACCTCGTGCATCTCTTCGAGGTCGCCTGTCATGGCCCGTTTGACCTTGCCGGAGCCTGCCGCGCGGAACCAACCCAGCGGAAGCGAACCAAGATGCCGAACGATGCGTCGGCGCAGGTCGTGCAGCAGTGACGCGTCTGCGAAGTGGCCGACCCGGGCCGACTGCACGGCCAGCAGCAGCCACAGGCCCGCCCCAGCCGCACCCACCGCCACCCAGGTCCAGACGGTCGACGCCGCGCCAGCGGGGTTCTCCAGCATCACCCGCGCGATCTCGGCGACCGCGATGTAGGGCACGATCCCCGCCGCAGCGCTCAGTGCCGACAGGATCGCGCAGAGTGCGAGGTGGCCTCGGATCGGCGTGAACAGCCGGCGCAGCGACCCTGGAGCAGCCAGGCCCGGGATCTCCGGTGCGGAAGCGGACATAAGGGTACCCTAACACACTGACTGAACCTCGTTCAAAAACCCCACCCCCACCCCCACCCCCACCCCCACCCCCCCACCCCCACCCCCACCCCCACCCCCACCCCCACCCCCACCCCCACCCCCACCCCCACCCCCACCCCCACCCCCACCCCCACCCCCACCCCCACCCCGGCTCAACTCGGTCGATCAAGGAGTTTGGGTCATGGAGGGGTGGCTGGAGGGCACAAACTCCTTGATCAACCTCTGGTGGGTGGAGGTGGGGGTGGGGGTGGGGGTGGGGGTGACGCGCGAACTGGTGTGGATCGGATTCATCTCGATCGACGGGATCGTGGACTCGCCCGGCGGTACCGTCGAGGGGCCGCTGGGGATGGGTGTTCCGGACGGAGTTCGACGCCGAGTCGTACTCGCTCAAGAGTGAGGAACTCGCGGAGACCACCGCGTTGATGTTCGGACGCCGCAGTTACGAGGCGTTCGCACCGATCTGGCCGCAGTCTGAGGACCACGTGGCCTACCGGGATCTGCCGAAGTACGTGGTGTCATCGACGCTCGGCGAGGACGCGCTGGTTGGCGACTGGGGCGATCAGCACGTCCTGCGCTCAACGGACGATGTCGCCGCGCTCAAGGAGACCGAGGGCGGGGTGATCTTCGTACATGGCAGTGCGGAACTCGCGCGCTGCCTGGCCGAGGCTAGCGTTGCGCGAGTCGGTCGCCTACGGCAACGGCGTGCTCAAGGCCGGCTACGACGTCCTCGCGCTAGCGCTAGCGGATCGGGGTCTTCTCGCCCTGGTCTAGGTCGGTGGGGAGTTCTGTTGTCGTCGGAGCGACAACAGAACTCCCCACCCTCCCCAGGATCACAAGCACACCGCCGCCCCGGCACCGTCCGACAGACTTGGAAACTTGATCAAGAAGTTTGGTCGCGAAGGGAGAGGACGGAGGGCGCGAACTCCTTGGTCAGCTCTGGTGGGCCCGGTCCGTCGGGTGGGCGTCGGTCGTCCGGGGGTGGTGTCGGTTTCGTACAAGACCGGTGGGGGTGGGGGCGATAGCGTCACTCGTGTGGCGCGGGGTGTGGGAGCTTCGGGCCGAGGTGCAGGTGTTACGAGGACCGAAGCGGAGACTGTGGTGACGCGCGAACTGGTGTGGACGGGATTCATGTCGATCGACGGGATCGTCGACTCGCCCGGCGGTACGGTCGAAGGGCACCCCGCTGGGGGATGGGTGCTCCGGACCGAGTTCGACCCCGAGGCGTACTCGCTGAAGGGTGAGGAACTCGCCGAGACCAGCGCGTTGATGTTCGGACGCCGCAGCTACGAGGCGTTCGCACCGATCTGGCCGCAGTCCGAGGACCACGTGGCCTACCGGGATCTGCCGAAGTACGTGGTGTCCTCGACGCTCGGGGAGGACGCGCTGGTCGGTGACTGGGGTGATCAGTACGTTCTGCGGTCGATGGACGACGTGGCCGCGCTCAAGGAGACCGAGGGTGGGGCGATCTTCGTACACGGCAGCGCGGAACTCGCGCGGAGCCTGGCCGAGGCCGGGCTGATCGACCGGTACCACCTGCTGGTCTTTCCGGTGCTGCTCGGCGACGGCAAGAGCGTGTTCCCCCGGCGGGAGCAGCGGGAGCAGCGGCTAGCGCTGCGCGAGTCCGCCGCCTACGGCAACGGTGTGCTCAAGGCCGTCTACGACGTCGTCCGCTAGGCCGTGTGTCATAAGTGCCCGTGGCCCTGCTGTGAGGTGATCGGCTGGGTGTGTCGGTGATCGATATGCGGTGAGGTCTCCGGTAGATGGGTTATCGACCAAGACAACCATCTGCACGGAGACCTCGTGGCCAGCGTAGTGGTGACGAGGCGGCACGACCTGACCGACGCGCAGTGGGCGGTGCTGGAGCCGTTGCTGCCCGGGCGGAAGAAGCCGGGTCGGCCGCCGAAGTGGAGCAAGCGGCAGCTCATTGACGGGATCAGGTGGCGGGTCCGTACGGGTGCGCCGTGGCGGGACGTGCCGGACTGCTATGGGCACTGGCGCACGGTGTACGGGCTGTACCGACGCTGGCAGCGGGCGGGGGTGTGGGCGGGGATCCTGGCCGGGTTGCAGGGTAGGGCCGACGCGCTCGGGTTGATCTCCTGGGACGTGAGTGTGGACTCCACGATCGTGCGGGCGCATCAGCACGCCGCCGGCGCCCGCCGGGACAGTCACACGCAGGTCGAGCCGCCGGGCGGCAGCAGCGCCGCCGAGCCGGCGGATCACGCGCTGGTCCGGTCCCGGGGCGGTCTGACGACCAAGCTGCACCTGGCCTGCGAGCAGGGCCGTATGGTGCTGGCGTTCGTCATCACCGGTGGGCAGCGCGGCGACAGCCCGCAGTTCACCACTGTGCTGGACCGCATCCGGGTGCCTCGTCTCGGTGTCGGGCGGCCCCGGTGTCGGCCGCAGCGGGTCCTGGCGGACAAGGCGTACAGCAGCAAGGCCAACCGCACCTACCTGCGGCGCCGTGGTATCGGCTGTGTCATCCCGGTCAAGGCCGACCAGGCCGCGAACCGTCGTAAGAAGGGCTCGGCGGGTGGCCGGCCACCCGCCTTCGACCCCAGCGCATACCGGCAGCGTCACGCCGTGGAGTGCGGCATCAGCCTGCTCAAACAGCACCGTGCCGTGGCTACCCGCTACGACAAACTCGCAGTGCGCTACGAAGCCACCGCCACCATCAGCATGATCGACAACTGGCTCCGGCGCCTCGAACGGCACTTATGACACACGACCTAGTGCCGGGAACGCGACGTCGTCGGCTAGTGCCGGGAACGCGACGTCGTGGGCTAGCGCCGGGAGCGCGATCGCGCCGCCGGCGCCGCTGCGGAGTTGACCGGCGGTACGCCCCACGTACCGTCGCAACGCCCGCGCGAGATGCGGCTCGTCGTAGTAGCCGAGCCGGTCCACGACGGTGCTGACCTGTGCGCCCGCCGACAGCAGTTCCGCGGCGGCCCGGACGCGCCCGATCTGCGCGACTGCGCCCCGGGTGAGGCCGGTGGCGGCCCGGAAGCGGCGCTCCACGGTGCGGCTCGCGGTGGCTGCCAGGCTGCCGTCCAGTGTCGCCTGCACCAGCGGGTCGCGCACCAGCACGCCGGCGCGGACGAGCCTCGCCACCAGGGCCTCGGCGTCGTCGTCGACACGCGGCGTGTGCCAGCGCTCGCCGTCGAGCCAGAACCGCCCGGAGGTGGTGTCGGGCAGCTCGATCCCCGAGTTCAGCAGCGTCGACGTGGGTGCCGTCCGCAGCACGGTGCCGACCGCGAACTGGACGCCGACGAACCGGGCCTCCTGCGGTACGGGTGCCGAGTCGGTGCGGTCCTCCGGGCCGACGACGGCGGCGAACGGCGTACCCCTGGACTCCCAGAACACGAGCCCCCAGGTCTCGCTGGCGACGGACGTCATCTGCGAGACCTGGGTGCTGTGGCTGGTCCACACCGAGGAGATCCACGGTGAGTCCGAGGAACGCGACGTGCTCACCAGCCCCACGCCGGCAACACTACGACGTGGCTGTCAGTCCACCGCGCCGCCGGTGTTGCGGATCAACTGGCGGAGCACCTTGAGGGCCGCCACGTAGTCCGCGTCGTCGATGCCCTCATGGATGCGGGCGCGGATCGACGGTGCGTGCTGCTTGAGGCTGACGCGCGCCTCCTCGCCCGCGTCGGTGATCCACAGCCGTCCGTCACCGTCCCGGGTCAGCCACCCGCGCTCCTGCAACACTCTCGCCTCGGAGTCCAGATCGTCCTCGGGGCGCAGGTACGAACTCATCGCCTGTTCGAGTTCGGGCACCGTCATCCCGCTGCCGTCCGGCCGCAGGTCGTGCACGGAGAGGTTGCGCAGCAGCCAGAACTGCGGCTGCGTGAAGCCGAGCTCGACGTGCCGGGCACGGGTGAACGTGATCAGCGACGTGTACGCGACGCCCGTCCAGTAGGCGGCGGGCTGCGCGGCGAGCTCGGTGTCGGAGAGCTGTTCCGTCGTCATGGGTCTTCCTCCAGGGCGTTCGCAAGGTAGTGAGATGACCGGATTGCCGATTGTGGGGTAGTCACGCCGGTTCCGGCGGGTACGTGAGAGAGCGCGGCCTTCTGGTGATCATTCAGGTGTCTAGACTGGATGATCGAGGAAGACCGCGCTCGTGGAAGCATCATTGTTGATCGGCGGGTTGTCCGCACGCCTGGGTGGCGTGTCGCCGTTGTCGGAGCGGGACACGCCGGGGTTGCTGCAGGTCCTTGCCGAGGTGCCGGACCCGCGTGATGCCCGGGGTCGGATCTATGCGCTGCCGGGGCTGCTCGCGATGGCGATCGCGGCGGTGCTCTCGGGATCCAGCCGGGTCGTGGAGATCGTCGAGTGGGCTGCGGATCTGCCGGACGCGGTGTGGGACCGTCTCGGCGCGGCCCGCGACGCCTTGACCGGGGCCCGGCGGGTGCCTGATGACGGCACGCTGGGCCGGGTGCTGGCCGGCATCGACGCCGACGCGTTGGATGCCGCGGTGTGTCGCTGGCTGCTCGGCCGGGCCGGTGTGACCGGGCGGGGTCGGCGGGTGATCGCCGTTGACGGCAAGACGCTGCGTGGCAGCGGCCCGGCCGGGTCTCAGGCGCACCTGCTGGCCGCGTTGGACCAGGCCGAGCAGATCGTCCTGGCGCAGATCGACGTTAATGGGAAGACGAATGAGATCAGCCGGTTCCAGCCGTTGCTCGACGGTCTGGACCTGGCCGGGGCGGTCATCACGGCGGACGCGCTGCACACCCAGCGCGAGCATGCCCGCTGGCTGGTCGAGGACAAACACGCCGGATACGTCTTCGTCGTCAAGCGCAATCAGCCACGGCTCTACCGACAGGTCAAGGCCCTGCCCTGGGGGAAGATCCCCGCCCTGGACGCCACCCGTGAGCGCGGGCACGGCCGCTACGACATCCGGGAGTTGCAGGCGGTCACCTGTCTGGGGCCGCTCGCGCTGGACTTCCCACACGCGGCCCAGGCCCTGCGTATCCGGCGCCGCCGACACAACCCGGCCACCGGACGTTGGTCCACCGTCACCGTGTACGCGATCACCAGCCTGACCGCAGCCGCGGCCGGTCCCGCTGACCTGGCCGACTGGCTACGCGGACACTGGGCCATCGAGGTCCTTCACCATATTCGCGACACCACCTACCGCGAGGACGCCAGCCGGCTACGCACAGGCAACGCGCCTCGCGCCCTGGCCACCCTTCGCAACACCGCGATCAGCCTCCTCCGCCTCAACGGCGCCACCTCGATCGCAGCAACCCTGCGCCGAAACAGCCGAGATCCATACCGATCCCTACAAATACTCGGACTCACCTAGAACGGACATACCTCGACCTTGCGAACGCCCTGGGTCTTCCTCCGAGTGCAGAACGGATGGAGGAGGAACATAAAACCTCACGTCTGATTCAGGTCAAGACGCCGGTCACTGCTCCACGGCCGGGCACCGGGTGCCCGGTGGCGGCGTCTTGACGTGGATCAGGTACCGCGTGGTGGCGTCACCGACGCAGTCGCTGCCGAACGAGTAGACCCCGTGCCCCGCGCCGTCGTAGGTCAGCAGGGTCGCACCCGACTGACGGGCCACGTTCCGAGCCCACTCGTGCGGCGTGACCGGGTCGTACCGGCTGTTGAGCACCAGCACCGGCGGCACGCCCTTCCACCGCAGCGGCGCCTGCGGGTTGCGGACCTCGGTCGGCCAGCCCAGGCAGGCCATCGTCGAGCCCCACGCCTGGAGGTTGACCTTCATCTCCGGTGCCACCTCGGCCAGCCGGTCCTGGTACGCCCGCAGTTGCTCGACGTCCCGCACCGGCAACCGCCAGTCCTGGCAGAAGATGGCGAGGCTCGGATCCTCGACCGGCTCCTGCCCCGGCTCTTGCTCCGGCTCTTGCTCTGTGATCGCCGTCCGCGCCGTCGTCGGGCGGGCGGCGTCCGTCGTGGGGCCGGGCTCGCCCGCCGACAGGCTCACCAGCCGCTCCGACAACTGCGTCCAGTACGGGCCGAGGAACGTCCACTGGATGTCGTCCAGCAGATCGGTCGGGCTCATCGTCCGCGAGCTGCCCGGGTCGACCAGCTCACCGCGTTCGGCCTTGGCGTACAGGTCCCGGAAGACCGTGCGGGCATCCTGGCCGTGCAGCGCACACTCGGTCGAGCTGCGGCACCACTCGACGTACCGGTCGAAGCTGTCCTGCGTCGCCTTCGTCTCGCTGCGCAGGAACTCCCAGGTGGTGGCCGCGCTGTGGTCCATCGTGCTGTCGAGCACCATCGCCCGCACCCGCTGCGGGAACAGCGTGGCGTACTGCTGGCCCATCATCGTGGCGTACGAGTTGCCGTAGAAGGTCAACTTCTTCTCGCCGAGCGCGGCCCGGATCGCGTCCATGTCGCGGGCGACGGTCCGGCTGTCGAGGAAGTCCACGTGCGGGCCGCTGTGCTCCCGGCAACTCTCGCCGTACGCCCGGGTCCAGGCGCGCAGGCCGTCGAACTCCTCGGCGGTGGTGGGGAACAGCTCCGGCTCCGGGCCCTCCGGCACCTGACACCGGATCGGGTCGCTGCCGCCCACGCCCCGAGGATCGAAGCCCACCACGTCGAAGCGGCGGCGTACCTCGTCACTGAAGCTGCCGCCGATGCCGCCGAGGATGGCGTCCTGCAACCCCGAGGCACCCGGTCCGCCGGGGTTGGTGAGGATCGTGCCGATCCGCGCGGTCGGGTCCGTGGCGGCACGCCGGGCCAGCGCGATGTCGATCGTCGGCCCGTCCGGTTCGGACCAGTCGACGGGTACGGTCACGCTGCCGCACTCCGCCTCCGGCTCGTCGGCACACGGCTCCCACGCGATGCCCGTACCGGCGGCGGGTGCCTCGGTCCGTGGGTTTGCCTGGGCGGGTGTGATGCCGAGCGCCACCACGGTCGCCAGCGCGGCGACCGCCGTACCGGTCAGCGTCTGTCGTCTCACGTCACAGCCTCCGTCTCTCGCGGTCCTCCCGTGCCCGCCGGAGTCCAGTGGCGTCCGGGCCGCTATACACACAGGCTATACACACAGTTTCTAATCCGCGATTCGAGATCAAAATGCCTGGTCATTGCGCTGGACCGCGCCCACCGCTCCGAAGTCGTCGATGCCTTGACCCGTTTTCATGACGTCGGGTTCGCCTACGTCGAGGACGACGCAAGCCTTGCTGGACGAGCGGGCATAGCAAGATTCTGAGACGGTCTTGCTGATCTTATGTGCGGGCTGTTCAAAGCGCTCTGATAATTCTTTCACTGTGAATGAGAGGGAGCCGTCGTCTTCAGTGAAGTTATCTCAACAAGATTCGGATAGGTATTTGTATTCGAAGTGGGTCAGGTGTAATGCGGCGGCGACGATGTCGCCGATTCGGCGTGGGCTGATGTTCGTGTGGCGGAGCGTCTTCCAGTAAACATTCAGGGCCACTCCGGGTGGTGGCCGTGAGTGGCTGTCTGTGATTGACGGGCTGGGTCGATCTTGACGGTGTGTCGATGCGCGGCCGGGTGCGATCGATGTGTTGTGATCGGTGGGTGCCGGGCTTGGAGGAGTTGTCGCGCGAGGAGTTGATCGGACTCACGCGACGGCTGATCGTTCAGGTGGAACAGTTGACCCAGGCGAACCGGGAGTTGACTGATCGGGTCGCGCGGTTGGAACGCCTGGTGTCGCGTAACAGTGGGAACTCGGGGATGCCGCCGTCGAAGGATGATGATCCGGGACGGACGCCGCCGGCGGAGGTGTCCACGCCGGTGCCGGCAGCCGGTGCTGGTAAGCGGTCGCGGGGTAAGCAGCGGGGTGCGCCGGGTGCGCAGCTGTCCTGGTCACCGTTTCCGGACGGCATTGTGGATCATTTTCCGGGCGGGCCGTGTGGATGCGGATCGGATCTGGCATCGGCGGCTGATCTGGGGGTTTACGCCTCGCATCAGCAGGTCGATGTGCCGGCGATGACGGCGACGGTCACCCAGCATGATCGGCACGCGGTGCGCTGCGGGTGCGGGGCGATGCACGTGGCGGCCCGCCCCGAGGGGGTGCCGGACGCAGGCGTCTCGTACGGGCCGAATCTTCAGGCGTGGTGCGTCTATCTGATGGTGGTGCACGCGATTCCGGTGGCCCGGTGCGCTGACCTGGTCGCCGCGTTGACCGGCTCGCGTCCGTCGGACGGGTTCGTCCACGCGTTGATCGGCCGGGCCGCGGCGGGGGTGGCCGAGTCGAACCGGATCATCCGCACGCTGATCGCCCTCGCGCATGTGGTCTCCTGCGACGAGACCCCGATCCGGGTCGGTGCCCGCAAGGTCAAGAAGTACCTTCTGGTCGCCTGCACCCGCCTCTACACCTGGTACCTGCTCGGTGACCGCAGCCTCGACACGTTCAAGGTGTTCGTCCTGCCGGACCTGACCGGGGTGGTCGTGCACGACCGTTACCAGAACTACGACGCGAAGATCTTCGCCCACCTGGTCCACCAACTCTGCGTAGCCCACCTGATCCGCGACTGTCAGGACGCCGCCGAGACCTACCCCGACGCGCACTGGCCGATCCAGATCCGCCAGGCGCTACAGGGACTCGTCCACGCCGCGAACCTCGCCCGCGCACAGAACCTGCCCGCGATCGGCGAACACATCGCCGGCCCGCTGATCGACGCCTACCGGCACGGCGTGCGGATCGGGCTCAAGGAGGTCGCCCGGGTGGACGGCCGTAAACAGCCGAAACACCGGGCACTGCTGGAAGACCTCCACGACCGAGAAGCCGACATCCTGCGATTCACCACCGACCTGCGCATCCCACCCACGTCGAACCAGGCCGAACGCGACCTACGGCCCGCGAAGACCCAGCAGAAGATCTCCGGACGGCTCACCAGCGAGAAGGTCACCGAACACCGCTACGCCATCCGCGGTTACGTCTCCACAGTGACCAAACACGGCGCGGATGTCATGACCGCCATCCGCGACGCCATCCTCGGCCGACCCTGGACACCACCCGCCTGGGCACCCGGCTAACCCACCACGAGCAACGACCGCCACCACCCATCACACACTGCCACCAACGGCTACGTCATGGAGTGGCCCTGAATGCTTACTCGGCCAGGGCGGGCAGGTCGAGTTCGGCGGCGGACCAGTTCAGGGCGGCGGTGACGCCGAGTTCGCGGGCGCAGCTGGTGTCATGCAGATGCCCGGGCATCGCCGCCGATGTCCAGATCGGTAGCCCATCCGGGCGCATGACGGCTTGGATGTTCGCGCCGAAGTCGCGGTGCTTTCCCGAATACCAGGCGTCGATGGTCTCGCCCTTGACGGACAGGGTGGTCTCGGTGAGCCGGTCGCAGTCGAACAGTTTGCCGTCGAGGATCACGTGGGACCAGCCGTCGGCGGCGGCCCGACGCAGAGCGGTGTGCAGGTCGGTCGCCTGGGCGGCGAGTACGGCTACGCCCTCGTCGCGGTAGCGGTAGGCGGTGGCCCGGGAGATCCCGAATCCGGCGGCCAGCAGGGTCAGGTCCTCGGCTTTGCGGAACCAGATGAGCACGAGAAGTGCCTGGTGGAAGCAGGTCAGGGCGCGGGTGTCACGCCGGGTTCCGCGGGCTCGGCGTTCGGCGGCCAGCAGCCGGCCGAGGTACTGCACGAGTTCCCTGGGGACATCGATCATGGCACGATAGGCGATCACGCGGAGTCCTCATGGTGTAGGTGATCTTGTGGTGAGAACTACCTACCGAGGACTCCGCGTCCTCTTCCAGCACCGTCCGATCTCAACAGTTTCGCCCGTGTCGCACCAATCAACACATTCGCGTCGCTGAGATCAGCTCTTGTGAACACGAACGTGGAAAGCGAGGCAAAGATTGATGACGGTCTCGTGGACTGCGGTGCTGTATGGGAGATGGAGGTTGTTTGGCCCTCCGGAGCCGGCTTGCGGAAGCAGGCTTCAAACCACCACGAGGGGCGTTGGCTGAAGACCGTCGTCCTGAGCGTCGTTGGAGAAGGCGTGACTGTGATCGCGTCAGGTATGGACCGGGAAGATGAGCGATGAACGTCGAGTTCTCTGCCGTTGACGTGTCGAAACTCAGTCAGACGACATCAGAACCGAGGCCGGAGGTGAGTCTCGGGATGAGCCTGGGGGATATCCGCTTACTGCCCAGGTGGTGTCCGGCATATAGGCAGCATGAGCCCGGTCCAGGCTCTCATACGGAACGTGTGAAGGCGGACCCCGATACTGTCCGTCGGTTGACCGGCGGCGAGAGGGAGGACTCCAAGCGGAGGAGACCGCGAGGAGCAGAGTACCGATGCGGGGCCGCTGGCGGACTCGCCCGTAGTAGCTGTGAACCGCCTGCGTATCGCAGTGGGTCGGGGAGCGAAGGGGCGGGGTCGTTCAGGCTGGTTTGTGCGGTCAACCGTGAGGGAGGAACCGCGTGAGTCAGCCAGGGTTGACAGGCAAGTCGCACGATATCCCAAAGCGGCTGATCTGGGCCGCGTGGTTGAAGGTGAAAGGTAATGGCGGAGCGGCCGGGGCCGACGGAGTGACGATCGAACAGTTCGAAACGAGGTTGGCTGACAACCTCTACCGGCTGTGGAACCGTATGTCGTCGGGCAGCTATTTCCCCGGCCCGGTCCGGGCGGTGGAGATCCCGAAGAAGGGTGGGGTCAGGATTCTGGGCATTCCCAGCGTGGTTGACCGGGTGGCGCAGACCGCGGCGGTGCTGGTGCTGGAGCCGGAGGTGGAGAAAGTGTTCCACGACGACTCCTACGGCTACCGTCCCGGCCGGTCACCGGTGGACGCGGTGCGGGCGTGCCGGCAGCGGTGCTTCGAGAGGGACTGGGTCGTCGATCTGGACGTCAAGGCCTTCTTCGACTCGGTGCCGTGGGATTTGATGCTTAAGGCGGTGGCGCGGCATACGACCCAGTCGTGGGTCATGTTGTATGTGGAGCGCTGGCTCAAGGCGCCGATGCTGATGCCCGACGGAACTTTGGCTCATCGGGAAAAGGGAACCCCGCAGGGCGGGCCGATCTCTCCGTTGATCGCTAACGTCTTCCTGCACTACGGCTTCGATACCTGGATGGTCCGGGAGTTTCCCCGGATCGGGTTCGAGCGGTTCGCGGACGATGTGGTGGTCCATTGCGTGACCGAAAGTCAGGCACAGTATGTGCGCCGGGCGATCGGTCGTCGGTTTGCGGATATCGGGTTGCAGTTGCATCCTGATAAGACGCGCATTGTGTACTGCAAGGACGACCGCCGCCGGCTGAACTATGAGCTGGTGACGTTCGCGTTCTGCGGGTACGCGTTTCGTCCCCGTAAGGCCTGGGACAAGATACGGCAACGTCGGCGAACAGGGTTCCTGCCGGCGGTGGCCCCGGGGAAGCTGACCGATATGAGCCGCAAGGTAGCGTCCTGGCGGTTACATCGACACACGACCTGGAACCTGAACGATCTCGCGGAAGAAGTGAACCCAGCCCTACGTGGTTGGCTGAACTACTTCACCGCGTTCTATCCGAGCGCGGTCATCCCGATCGGCAAGCGCGTCGACCGTCATCTGATGCGCTGGGCAAGGTGGAAGTACAAGCGACTCAAACCCAGCCAAGCCCGTACGCGTGCATGGTTACAAGAGGTCCGAAAACGAAAACCCGGCCTGTTCGCGCACTGGACGCTGCGGTACACGACCTGACAACCGAACGGCACGAGCCGGATGAGTCGAGAGGTTCACGTCCGGATCTGTGGGGGACGGCGGGTGAGACTCCCGCCGTCTACCCGGCAGTAGCCCAATACATCGAGCAGAGATCAGCAAGTGTAGGATCCTCAGCTTCGGCCTCGACCTTGAACTCCGGTACGAGACCTCCCTGGCCGTTCGTTAACCCGCCCTGGGACTTACAAATGCTCGGCAGGTAGGTTGCGTTTCCATTTCAATTCGACGGCTGCGAGTCATGTCGACAGCCAGTCGAGTGCTGGCCCTAGCGATTAGCTTTCGGGTGAAGTGGCAGATCGAAGTGGTCTGCCCACCCGAATATGTCGTCCTTCAGATGTTCGCTATTTCTGATTCTCGATCGGCGGCGAAAAGTAGAGTCCCAACATCTGAGTTGTCCAGTCGGCTTGGCGAACTTCCCCTCGCGGGCCGAATTCCGAGAACCAAGGCTTGATGTCAAAGACGGGGGTGCCGCTTACCGCATCCAGATCCTCAACGTGAAGGTCAAGACCGTCAACTTTGATGAGGCGGCACCGGGATACGCCTAGCCAGTTGATGCGGCGCATGTTGCGGTGGCCGAAGATGCCTACCTCGGGCCACTCGGGGTTGTCTCTCGGGCGGCGAGCACCAAGATGCAGATCGGTAGGATCTGTGAGGTGGAAGCGGAAGACGATTTCTAGGTGAGAGAACTCATCAAGCCCTTTGGTGGCAGCCGGCGAGAAGCGTTCGCCATCGATTCGGACGATCGCTCGGCTGCCGCCCCAGTAGTCGTCGGTCGGCTCGGTTCGCCCGCCTACGACGTGCGCAATGGGTTCGACGGTGAATCTTTCGGCTGTCATCGCGGCCTCCGGTCTTCGGGGTTGCTGTTTAGGCGAACGTTGCCAGGTAGCTCTTCGCTCGCGTGTCGATGTCTCGGACTGCTCGGATGTTGCGGCGCGTGTAGGGGGCAAGGATGGCGCGCATGTCGACGGCAACTTGGCGTGTACGGCCCGAGCGGACGCCGTCCATCGCGTCCAGCGCGCGGGACCACGTCCCGCAGGCTTCCTCGATCTCGCCCTGTCGTGCCTGCACTGCTCCCATGTATCCGAGGGTGACTGCATGGGTGCGCGTGAAGGCCGAGGCTTTCCGGGTCCTCACGCTGCGGCGGAAGTGTCTCGCCGCGCCCGCCAAGTCGCCCGTATCGCGAAGTGCGCAGGCGGTCTCGTGAGCCAGGCTGGCTTCCGCGAAGAAGAAGACCCTCCCGGGTTCGTCGTCGCCTTGGCTGGCGGAGGAGAGGTCATCCTCAGCACGGAGTAGCGCGCGGGCGGAGCGTTGTTTCTCGCCGTTCACCGCGAGCGCGCGAGCGTAGACAACGCCGAGTAGTGCGCGCTCTCTTGGGGACGCGGACTCGTAGCGCTTACCGTCGACGGAAGCCGCCGCCAGGTCGAGAGCGTGCTTGTGGTGCCCGAGGTCGACGGCCTGGTGCGCCATGGCACGTAGGACGTGGCCTGCCATCGCCGGGTTATCGGCTTCGGCGGCCAGCTTCACTGCCACGTTGAAATAGTGCTGGCCGACGTTGTGTTCGCCGTTGTCGAATGCCATCCAACCCGCCAGGTAGGCCAGTTCGCTGGCAGCGGTGAACATGTCACGTCTGAGATTTTCGTCGGCGTACCGTCCGCGTAGGTAGGTCGCCACGTCGGAGGTGAGGTACTGGACGACTGCCGAGCGGGCGTGTCCGCCACCTCGCCGTTGGTCGACGCGTGAGAACAGCGAGACCATGTCGATCACTGCCTCGACGTCGCCCTTGCTGACGTGCCGGCCAGCTGCTGCGCCGCGTGTCTGGCCGCGCTCGGCCATGTGCGTCCACCAGCGATCGGACGGCAGCGCCAGCGCGGCGAGCGAGTAGGCGGCAGTGCTGAGAACGCGTCTGCGTTCAGCGTCCACGTCGACTCTCCCGAGTTCGGTTAGCGCTGACAGCGTATCGACCTGCCAACCGAGCATGTCCGCTGAGGACAGCGGTTGGCCGGGCAACCCGATCTCGTCAAGAGTGACAACCCGACCGAGCTTTCGAGACAGCGCTTCACAGAGCAGCACAGGTGCGCGGCCTGAGGGCTTGGAGCCAGCGATCCAGTGTGAGACGTGGGAGCGGCCCACTCCGACGAACTCGTTGGCGTTGCTCTCTTGGGCGACGCGGACCAGCGCTCGTGCAACCTCAGCATGGGACATGCCTGCTTCCGCGATGACGGCTGCGAGCTTGGCGTTGCCGGGTCCTGGTTGCGGCACAGCGCCCCCCGCCTTAGTCGATCTTTCACCACGTTCACCGCTTCGACGTGCGTCACAGCGTACCTACGGGCTGTGGTTTGCGATTCGCTATAGGTACGTAAGACAGCGGCCAACCTGGTGCACATTAGGCCATATCGCCTCCGTCTTGCATAACCGGAGACCGCAACGGGCTCCCCATTGCTACGAGCGGTGCGCGCCGTGGTGGTGGGCGATGGGCGGGGCACGCCGTGTGATCAGCGTGGATGGATCCACGCGGCGTGCCCCACCCCCTTGGAGGCAGATCACGTGACGACTTACCTCGGTGGTGGTCAGGTCGACATCGCGCAAGCCGAGCTGAACCGGCACGCGGTATCGAGTGCAGATGGGCGGTGCATCGGCTGCGGGTCGCTCGGGTCGTGCTCTGTCCGTGACAGCGCCGTGCGGGTGTTCCGCATCGCGCTGCGTCTACCGCGCCGGGTCCCGGGGCGACGCGTCCGGAGTTGATCGGCGCACGACGGGTGGGCGGACCGCACTACTTCGGCGCTGCGCCACGGACCGCTGCCGAGCCGGCCCCTTCTCATGGATGACGACGATGACCTGGTCCGTCCCAGGCACCGCCCGCACCGGTCGCGCCGCTTCCCTGGCGGTCGGCCATGTGCCTGCCCAACCTGCCGCACCGCGCGCAAGGGGCGCCGGCCTTCTCCTGCGCCAATGTGGCCTACCTACTCGGCTTCTGGCTTCGTTCTCCCGCCTTCCGAGGCCGAGCCAGCGAGCGGGCCGGCGCAGATCGATTGGACCCGCGCGGCCGAGGTGGTGACCCGAGGCCAGCTCGGCCGCGCGTAAGGAATCGCACGAGTGAAAGGAGCCAACTCCTCCAGCACGTCCGCTCATGGCACCAACTCGTCATCTGTTACACCGAAGGAGACACGGCACCATGACCGACACGATCACTGGTAACCCGACCATCGAGGCGTACACCGGCCCGCTGGACCTGTCCCGCCCGGCGTTGGCGGCTGCGCGATGTCCGGCCTGGCTCGACTGCTGGCCGAGCTGGGCCACCAGGTCAGCGGCAGCGACATCCACGACTCGGCCACCCTGGCGACTCTGCGCGCGGCCGGCGTCCGGGTGCAGGTGGGCCACGACGCGGCGCACATCGAGGGCGCGTCGTGCGTCGTCTACACGACCGTTGCGCAGAACGCGCCGGAGGTCGACGCGGCGCGTTCCGCCGGCATCCCGGTGGTGCACCGGGCGCAGGTTCTGGACAAGCTGGCCGCCGGGCGGCGGCTGGTGGCGGTGTCCGGGTCGCACGGCAAGTCCACGACGGCCGGCATGCTCGCGCACATCCTGCGCACCCTCGGGCAGGACCCGACGTACCTCATCGGGGCCGATCTGAACGGGCCAAGCTCGGGCGCCCACCTCGGCGCGTCCCGGCTGCTGGTCGTGGAGGCGGACGAGTCGGACCGGTCGTTCCACTTCCTGGCCCCGTCGATCGCGGTCATCACCAACGTGACCGACGACCACCCGGAGAACTTCACCGACCACGCCGACGTGCTGCGCGCCTACGTCGGGTTCGGGGCGCGGATCGCACCGCACGGGTTCCTGATCGTCAATGCCGATTGCGTGGGCGCGATCGTGGCCGCCGATGTCATCGCCGCCGAGCGGCCCGATCTGACGGTGCTGCGCTACGGCCGCGACCGGGCGGCGGACGTGCGGCTGCTGGACGTGCACGCCGAGGGGTGGAGCGTGTCGGGGTCGGTGCGGATGCCCAACGGCGTCGAGGTCGGGGTGACCCTGCCGCGACCGGCCACGCACCACCTGGACAACGCGGTGGCGGCCGTGGCGTGCGCGGTGGCGCTCGGGCTCGACCCCGCCGAAGTGGCCGGCGCGGCGTGCACGTTCGGCGGGGTGCGCCGCCGGTTCGAGCACATCGACACCCGCTCCGGGGTGACGCTGATCGACTCGTACGCCGACCACCCGAACGAGATCGCCGCCGACCTGGACGCCGCGCGGACCCTGGCGCGGGGTCGGGTGTTCGTGGTGTTCCAGCCCTCCGGACACGCCCGGGTCCTGGCCTTCGGGAACCGAATCGGTGGGGTCCTGGCGGAGAAGGCCGACTACGTGCTGCTGCTCGACGTGCACGGCACCGTGCCGGAGGGTCGACCGGTCGCGGACGGCACGGCCATCCTGGGGCGGTTGCGTGACGGTGACTACTGCCTGCCGCTCGGTCCCGACCACGCCGCCCGGATCCTCGGTCGGATGGCCGGCCGCGGTGATGTGGTGCTGACCATGGGAACCGGTGACGTCACCGGCTACGGCCCGGCGATCCTGGACGCCCTGAGCAGCCGGTCCGAGGTCGCGTTGTCCGCGTGACCTCTACGCCTGGGCGGTGACAGCGCCGGGTTCCTCGTTCAGCTTGTCCGCGAGCGCGAGGAGCCCGGCGCTGTCGGCTGCTTTGACCAACACCACGTCGCCCGGCCGCAAGCCGTCGCGTAGCAGCTCCCACGCCTCGGCTACGTTTGCCGCCCGGTCCACCGTCGTGCCGGTGCCGGCGGCGGCGTCCGCGTATTGCCCGGCGTCGGCTCCGCCGATGGCTACGAGCCACCCGGCCCCGAGTTCGGCCACCTGCTGCCCGATCTCGCGGTGTACCTGGGCGGCGTGCTCGCCCAGGTCGGCCATCTCCCCGAGCACCGCGACCGCCCGCCGGCCGTTTCCGGCCATCGCCTTCAAGGCGCGCAGCGCGGCCCGCATCGCGTCGGGCGCGGCGTTGTAGGCGTCGTTGATGACGGTCACCCCGTCGGCGCGGGTGCGGACCTGCATCCGTCCCGGCGACACTGCCTCGGCCTGTGACACCGCCTCGGCTACCGCCTCGATCGGGTGACCAACCCGAGGGCGACGGTGGCGGCGGCCAGCGCGTTGGACGCCTGGTGCAGCCCGTAGAGACGCAACCGCACCTCGGCGGCCTGGCCGTCGTGCGCCAGCCGGAACCCGGCGCGGCCCAGCCACGGTCACGTCTTCGGCGCGTACGTCCGCCGGGTTGTCGATGCCGTAGGTATCAAGAGTGGCTACCTGCGGGCCAACCCGGCGCGCGAGGTGACCAAGCCGAAGCTCCGCGCCAAGCGGGGGACGGTCGTTCTACAGCCGCCGGACGTGGAGCGCATCATCGCCGCGATGCCGGACGCGCGGGGGAGTCGGCCGGACCGCTGGCGGTTGCTGGTCGAACTTGCCGTGGAGAGCGGCTGCCGGGCGGGCGAGCTCGCGGGGCTGCGGGTGCGGTACCTGGACACGACCGGTCGCCGGCTGAAGGTGGAGGCCACCGCGCAGGAGGTCAACGGGGAGATGCGGATCGGTACGCCCAAGAGCAAGGCCGGGCTCCGCACCGTGGACGGACTGAACGCCGACCTGTGCCGCCGCCTCGCCGCCCACGTCGAAGGCATGAGGCCGGATGACTACGTGTTCGGTGACGGGGATACGCCGTACCGGCACAACGCATGGAATAACCGGGTATGGCGACCGACCGTGGACGGGCTCGGGCTCCTCGGCGTGCGGTTCCACGACCTGCGGCACTACCACGCCAGCGCGTACCTCCTGCTGACCGGGGACGCGGTCCGTACGGCCAAGCGGCTCGGGCACGCCGACCCGTCCGTCACGCTGAAGGTGTACGGGCACGTCCTCGACCACCAGGGCAGCGACGTGTCGGCCGCGTTCGCCGAGCTGAGGGCCACGGCTCGCCAGCAGGTAGCCGCAGCCACCCCGGCACCCCTTCAGCCCGCATCGTCGACTACAGCGGGCGGAGTCGTTGACCTGGCCGCGTACCGCAGGCGCAGGGCGGGCTAGCGCCCGAAGGGTTGGCATCGAGGCCGTCCGCCGCTGGTGGGCGGCCTTCTTGCTGCGCGGAAAAGATCGTTGGACGACCCTAGTTCATCCATCGCTTTCAATGCATGCCGCTACCTGCGGCCTCCACGCCCCGATGAGGGCACGTCCAACGAGACAGGAGATAGGCAATGCTCGGTGATGTCGTCCACTACACCTTCGACGCCACGCAGGCGCAGTACGTCCGGATGCGCGGGGCGTCGACCGGAGTGACCCAGTTCCCCGGCGTCCCCGACCCGGCTGCCGGCACGACCCTCCCGGCCGAAATCGTCCACGAGTACGGCGACGGGACCGTGGACCTGCGGGTGAGCCTGCGCGGTCCCGGCATCCACTTCGTCCAGAACGTGCCGCAGGGCACGGCCGGTCAGCAGGGCCGTTGGGCGGTGGCTGCCTAATGGACACCAACGAGATGATCCAGGAGTTCATCGCCGCCTTCCCGCAGATCGTCGGGGAGCACGTCCGGGCGCAGCTCGGGAAGCAGGTACAGCACACGCTGACCGCAGCGCAGGCGGAGCGGCTCAACCGCTGGCCCGGCCGCAGCTACTCGGCAGGCCAGGTCGTGACGGCCCAGATCTCCGGAATGAAGATCGGCGCCGACTCGGACAGAGCTGTTCGCGAGTACGTCGACCTGCGCCTGGCCGACGGCACTGAGCTCACCACCGTCCCGCGCCCGTGGACGGAGGAGCTGTGACACCCGCCGAACTGGAAGCCATCAGGACCAGCGACCCCGAGCGGTACGAGGCGCTGACCGGGCCGGAGCGTGACCGGCAGTTGGCGGCAGCCGCCGCGCGGCGGGGCGACCCGCTGTACAGCAGCGAGCACGATCCCTGCCGCCCCACGCCCTACGAGCGGCAAGCCAGGGCCGAATACGAAGCCGCACGGGCGATCGGTGAACCCGAACCGCCGGTTTATGGGTCGAGCGGCGGCTGAGGTCCGCTGGCGGAGGAGTTCGACTTCTCGGGTGAACCCGCAAGATCATCACTGCTATAGTCGTGGGAGCGATCCCAGTCCAGTCGGGTGAACGGGGAGTAAATTTGAAAAACTTTTCTTGATCGGCTCCAGTCTTGCAAAGTTACTCAGGGGTACGGGGCGACTCCATCGTGCGAGGCTGCGTCGGAGTCGCCTCCACAGTGGGCATTAGTGCTGGTCATGGCGCTGGCAAAAGAGTGCGGCCCGCGAAATGCATCCATGGGCATAGTTAGAACATGTGTCCAAAAGCTGGATGATCGATTCAGGGAAATCCTAAGATGTGGGCAGCGAGGGGGTCGGTCCACATTGCTCTACGTGACCTCAAGATCAGCGTCGTACGGTCGCCTAGACTCTGATCTCGGCACGTCAACGTGAGGTGCCTGCGCAAAAGACAGACCCCGAGCGCGGACGTTCCGTGACCGTAGGTCTGGACGTCGAGCCGGGGTCCGTTCTCATTGGCGTGAGGCGGCTACGGTAACAGGCTTCAGTCGTCCCGTGTGGGCGATTGGTCCTTCTCGGCGTTTGGCGCAAACGTTATGAGGAGGTGTTGCCGTGACGGCAGCAGTCGGAACGCGGGCGCGGACGGGTGAGCGTTGCCCGGAGAGCGGTGTCTGGAAGGTCGTGGGCACTCCGTCCACGACGGCCCCCATCGCGAAGGGCAACGTCATGCCGCCGTACAACGGTCAGGCCGTGACGTGGGAGCTCATCCGCCTCGCGTGATGAGCAGGTGACTCGGGGCCGCCCGCCGCTGGTGGGCGGCCCCGAGGGCTTGAACAGGGACGCCTAGAACAGAGGCTGATCGAGGTCGTCATCGCTGTCTTGCTCGGCAGGGTCGGGCTCCACCGCCGAGGGGACCTCAACGAGGTCGATCCCTCGTGGGTCGTACAGCCAGTACAGCCGCCCCTCCTTTTCCTGCCGGCCAGACAGGCGCATCGCAAGCCCCTCTCGGAAAGCCTGGATCGCTTGGTCGTACAGCTCTTCAGGTAGCCGGACCCGGAGCTTCTTGGCTTGCGAACCCTCGATGACGTTCAAGCGGATCACGCCCGCAGTGCCTGGCCTAGGCCGGTCGAGCAGGGTCACCGTCCCGAGTGCTGTGACGCCGACTGAAGGCTCAGTCCGGGCGAACCGGGTACTGGCGCTCTCAAGAGCAACGACATCCGATGGCTCGAACTGGACGTAGGTCGGACCGGGTGCATCTTCCCGCCAGTCCCGCCACTCCACGCCGACCTCGGCCCCGTCTGAGTTGGCGACAAGCCGAGCTAGGGCCTGCGTCAGCTCATATGAGACCCCGTACTGGACTGCTTCATCAAAGGCGGCACTGGATGATGTGCGGTTGAACTGGTCTGTTGCCTCCCGGGTGGCTTCCAAGCTCGATACCAACGTGCGCGTAACCTGACGGCCCGTCAGGGCCTCGCCGAAGCCCGGCAGCGGTACGTCTATACCAGCAATGTCGCCTACGGGAGTTAGCGCCGTAACGACATAGCTGCCTATCTCCGTCTGTCCCATGCGGACACTGTTCATGTACGCCTTGGCGGAGGTCCAATGCTTGTTTCCGAAATACTGGGTCTTCTCCCGTTGAGCCTTGGCAGCCGCTTCAAGCAATCGAGTAGACGAGGCGATCAATGATTGACCGGATGACCAGGGAATCGTTCCGTGTGGCGTAGGCATCTCCTTGCGGAATCGGACCAGATCGCCTATGCCCACGTCAAGCCTGGTGAGCATCCGCTCATAATCTAGACCGGAGATGTCCCCGACGGTCGCGACTGCGTCGGTCAGCAGATTCCGAAAGTCGGCATGCCCCACGTCCAACGGAACCACAACACTCTGACCGACGGTCGGTGGAGCTAGTCGCAGGTACAACCCTTCGCGCCCGCCACGGATCGTCCAGCCCTGGCGCTGTAGATACGCTACGGTCTGGCTCGGGCTGATCCACGAGCCATCCAGCGCCACGGCGTCCGTCGGGATGGTCATGCTCGACCACCGGCTCCGATGCGCCGCATGATGTCGCAGAGAGCGAACTCGTCAAAGACCTGAGATGTGGGAACCCTAACTACCGTCTCGTCCCTGCCGGTAATCGGGTGTCCTTCGAGGTTCCGCCAATAGCAACAGTGGCGGAGCATCATGTGGTTGGAACCTACCTCGATCCACTGTCCGATGTCGCGAGGCACCAGCATGGCTATCAAGATTGTTGAAGTGATGACGGGCGAGTGCGCCAGGCGAGCTAGCTGACTGTTCGGCAACGAGATCGGAATCGAATCCAGATCGCTTGCCGGCGCGACCTGATATGTGCTCTTCAGTTGGACCCGGAGATCCACCTCGAAGTCGTGAAGATGCTCGGTCGATTGATGGCTGATCTTCCAGTCAATCCCTCGATCCCGATTGGGCTTCGAGAGGGAGCAGCGGAACCTGTCAAGTCAACTGAAGTTATCTCAACAAGATTCGGATAGGTATTTGTATTCGAAGTGGGTCAGGTGTAATGCGGCGGCGACGATGTCGCCGATTCGGCGTGGGCTGATGTTCGTGTGGCGGAGCGTCTTCCAGCGTCCGATCAGGATGGCGAAGCCGCGTTCGCCTTGCCATCGCAGGCCGCGGAGCAGTCGGTTGTAGGCGCGGTTGTCGGGCGCGAGGCGGCTGCCGTCGGTGGGCTGCTTGATCGGGGTCTTGATGCCGTGGCCTGTGCTTTCGTAGCCGGAGTCGGCCAGGGCGGGCAGGTCGAGTTCGGCGGCGGACCAGTTCAGGGCGGCGGTGACGCCGAGTTCGCGGGCGCAGCTGGTGTCATGCAGATGCCCGGGCATCGCCGCCGATGTCCAGATCGGTAGCCCGTCCGGGCGCATGACGGCTTGGATGTTCGCGCCGAAGTCGCGGTGCTTTCCCGAATACCAGGCGTCGATGGTCTCGCCCTTGACGGACAGGGTGGTCTCGGTGAGCCGGTCGCAGTCGAACAGTTTGCCGTCGAGGATCACGTGGGACCAGCCGTCGGCGGCGGCCCGACGCAGAGCGGTGTGCAGGTCGGTCGCCTGGGCGGCGAGTACGGCTACGCCCTCGTCGCGGTAGCGGTAGGCGGTGGCCCGGGAGATCCCGAATCCGGCGGCCAGCAGGGTCAGGTCCTCGGCTTTGCGGAACCAGATGAGCACGAGAAGTGCCTGGTGGAAGCAGGTCAGGGCGCGGGTGTCACGCCGGGTTCCGCGGGCTCGGCGTTCGGCGGCCAGCAGCCGGCCGAGGTACTGCACGAGTTCCCTGGGGACATCGATCATGGCACGATAGGCGATCACGCGGAGTCCTCATGGTGTAGGTGATCTTGTGGTGAGAACTACCTACCGAGGACTCCGCGTCCTCTTCCAGCACCGTCCGATCTCAACAGTTTCGCCCGTGTCGCACCAATCAACACATTCGCGTCGCTGAGATCAGCTCTTGTGAACACGAACGTGGAAAGCGAGGCAAAGATTGATGACGGTCTCGTGGACTGCGGTGCTGTATGGGAGATGGAGGTTGTTTGGCCCTCCGGAGCCGGCTTGCGGAAGCAGGCTTCAAACCACCACGAGGGGCGTTGGCTGAAGACCGTCGTCCTGAGCGTCGTTGGAGAAGGCGTGACTGTGATCGCGTCAGGTATGGACCGGGAAGATGAGCGATGAACGTCGAGTTCTCTGCCGTTGACGTGTCGAAACTCAGTCAGACGACATCAGAACCGAGGCCGGAGGTGAGTCTCGGGATGAGCCTGGGGGATATCCGCTTACTGCCCAGGTGGTGTCCGGCATATAGGCAGCATGAGCCCGGTCCAGGCTCTCATACGGAACGTGTGAAGGCGGACCCCGATACTGTCCGTCGGTTGACCGGCGGCGAGAGGGAGGACTCCAAGCGGAGGAGACCGCGAGGAGCAGAGTACCGATGCGGGGCCGCTGGCGGACTCGCCCGTAGTAGCTGTGAACCGCCTGCGTATCGCAGTGGGTCGGGGAGCGAAGGGGCGGGGTCGTTCAGGCTGGTTTGTGCGGTCAACCGTGAGGGAGGAACCGCGTGAGTCAGCCAGGGTTGACAGGCAAGTCGCACGATATCCCAAAGCGGCTGATCTGGGCCGCGTGGTTGAAGGTGAAAGGTAATGGCGGAGCGGCCGGGGCCGACGGAGTGACGATCGAACAGTTCGAAACGAGGTTGGCTGACAACCTCTACCGGCTGTGGAACCGTATGTCGTCGGGCAGCTATTTCCCCGGCCCGGTCCGGGCGGTGGAGATCCCGAAGAAGGGTGGGGTCAGGATTCTGGGCATTCCCAGCGTGGTTGACCGGGTGGCGCAGACCGCGGCGGTGCTGGTGCTGGAGCCGGAGGTGGAGAAAGTGTTCCACGACGACTCCTACGGCTACCGTCCCGGCCGGTCACCGGTGGACGCGGTGCGGGCGTGCCGGCAGCGGTGCTTCGAGAGGGACTGGGTCGTCGATCTGGACGTCAAGGCCTTCTTCGACTCGGTGCCGTGGGATTTGATGCTTAAGGCGGTGGCGCGGCATACGACCCAGTCGTGGGTCATGTTGTATGTGGAGCGCTGGCTCAAGGCGCCGATGCTGATGCCCGACGGAACTTTGGCTCATCGGGAAAAGGGAACCCCGCAGGGCGGGCCGATCTCTCCGTTGATCGCTAACGTCTTCCTGCACTACGGCTTCGATACCTGGATGGTCCGGGAGTTTCCCCGGATCGGGTTCGAGCGGTTCGCGGACGATGTGGTGGTCCATTGCGTGACCGAAAGTCAGGCACAGTATGTGCGCCGGGCGATCGGTCGTCGGTTTGCGGATATCGGGTTGCAGTTGCATCCTGATAAGACGCGCATTGTGTACTGCAAGGACGACCGCCGCCGGCTGAACTATGAGCTGGTGACGTTCGCGTTCTGCGGGTACGCGTTTCGTCCCCGTAAGGCCTGGGACAAGATACGGCAACGTCGGCGAACAGGGTTCCTGCCGGCGGTGGCCCCGGGGAAGCTGACCGATATGAGCCGCAAGGTAGCGTCCTGGCGGTTACATCGACACACGACCTGGAACCTGAACGATCTCGCGGAAGAAGTGAACCCAGCCCTACGTGGTTGGCTGAACTACTTCACCGCGTTCTATCCGAGCGCGGTCATCCCGATCGGCAAGCGCGTCGACCGTCATCTGATGCGCTGGGCAAGGTGGAAGTACAAGCGACTCAAACCCAGCCAAGCCCGTACGCGTGCATGGTTACAAGAGGTCCGAAAACGAAAACCCGGCCTGTTCGCGCACTGGACGCTGCGGTACACGACCTGACAACCGAACGGCACGAGCCGGATGAGTCGAGAGGTTCACGTCCGGATCTGTGGGGGACGGCGGGTGAGACTCCCGCCGTCTACCCGGCACTGAGACAATTTCTTGATTTTGTTTAGCTTTGTGCTGGTGGAAGAGGGGCTCCGGCCGAGGTCACGGCCTGTTCCGGGTGGCTGTTGTCGGGTTTGTTGATCCATGCCCGGTCCGGTAGCCGGGGTGGTTGGGGACGGCGGCGTCCGAACCGTTCGGGATGTGCGGCCCAGGCGGCGTCGAGGGTGCGTTGCCGCTGTTCACGGATCTGTCCGGCGGTGCCGTGGTGGACCGATGCCGGGGTGTGCAGGCCGATCCCGGAGTGCCGGTGTTCGTGGTTGTAGTAGCTGTAGAACGCTTCGCAGTGCTGTCGGGCGTGCTGGATCGATCCGAACCGCTCTGGGAACGTGGGGTCGTACTTGAGTGTCTTGAAGCTGGCCTCGATGTACGGGTTGTCGTTGGAGGTCTTGGGCCGGCTGTGGCTGCGGCCGATTTTGAGATCGGTCAGCAGCTGGGTGACGGTCTTGCTGGTCATCGCGGCGCCGCGGTCGGCGTGCACGGTCAGCTGATCGGGGTTCACGCGTTCGCGGGCGGCGGCGTCGGCGATCAGCGCTTCGGCGAGTTGGCCGTCCTCGTGGGCGGCGACCATGTGCCCGACGACGTAGCGGGACCAGATGTCGATCACCGTGTAAAGGTGGAACCAGACGCCCTTGACCGGGCCGCGCAGCTTCGTGATGTCCCACGACCACACCTGATTCGCGGCGTCGGCGACCAGTTCGGGTTTGGTCCGGGCCGGATGGGTGGCCTGGCTGCGGCGTTCGCCGGTCTGCCCGGCGGCCCGCAGGATCCGGTACATCGTGGACTCCGAGCACCACCAGCGGCCCTCGTCGAGTTCGCGGGCCCACACCTGCGCCGGGGCCAGATCCACGTATGGCGGGCTGTTGAGCAGGTCCAGGACCTGCCGGCGTTCAGGCTCGGTCAGCGCGGACGGCGGCGGCTTACGCGGCGCCCGTGGCCGGGAGACCAGCGGCGGGGCACTACGGCGATACAGCGTCGCCCTCGACAGGCCGGTCAGCCGGCACGCGGGCGCGATGCCCCACAACGGCGTCAGCGCCGCCTGCGCCTCGGCGAGGACGAGTTCGGCATCGCCACGGCATCCGCGCTCTCGGAGAGCAGTTCCAAGAGCGCGTGAGCTTTTCCCATGATCGACAACGCGGTCTGGGTCTTGTTCAACTCGGCCTGCAGGCGGGCGTTCTCCCGCTGAAGACGGGAAAGTTCAGCGTTCTCGGCCTTCTTCGCCGCCCGCGCAGCCGATTGCCGCCGGTCCGTCAGGCCGGCCGCGGCTCCGGCATCCCGCGCCTTGCGCCAGTCGAGAAGGTGTGAACCGTACAGCCGTTCCCGGCGCAGAATCGCCCCGCGAGCCGCCGCATCCGGCGCCGACTCGTACTCGTCCAGAATCCTCGCCTTGAACTCCGCGGTGAATGTCCGCCGCTGGGGCCGGGCGTCCGGATCCAGACTCTCATGGGGCCTCGACGTCATGCTGATGTGCTCTCCTCAGGGCCGTCCAGGAAGAGTATCCCCTGGTAGACGGGCTGTCTCACATCAGCGTGACAGGGAGGGCAGCGGGCCGCCGCAGCTACGGCGTGTAGATATGCCTCTTGAAGGGTCTCCATGCACTGCTTCTGATCCAGGTCCCCACGCAGTGGAGTTGGGTCATCGACAGCGACAGACATGGTTCCCCCTGCAGTCCGGAGCGATCATTGTGACGCTCCGTCGCATGTAGATCTACCCACCGAAAGGTCGAGACTAAAACCCGACAGCAGTGGTGTCCATACTGGCTGACCGCGAACCGGAGGTATTGGGGCCGTCTGCCTGGTGGCGGGCGGCCCCGACCGCTGCCCGGCTACTCCTTGCCGGCCACGTAGACGCCTCTTCCCGGCTGCCCCACGACAAGGTCTCTGTCATGAAGGAGCGAGACGGCACGGTAGGCGGTGGCCACGCTGACGCCGAACTGGTCGGCAAGCTCGCTCGTGCTGGGCAGCTTCGTCCCAGGCGTGAGCTCACCGCTCTTGATCTTCGTGGTCAGTTCGTCGGCAATGCGTCGGTATTCAGCAGGTGCAGAGGGCATGGCTTCGTTCCCTTGGTTCGGCCCTGCCATCTGACCATGACCCAACCATCGTCAGCAAGTGATGCAAGACAATCACGCGCTGTGGCTTTACCTACGTCAGATAGTGACGTAGTTTGCTTCGTGGCTGCCCTTGGTTCGGCAAACGAAGGTCAGCCCCGTCAGGGCGGCGTGGATCCCGTCGCCCTGACGGTCCACCGTGGCCTGACCGCCGGGAGTGCTGATGAACCGGATCCGCTATGACGACTACCTGATAGCCACCGCGCTGACGCTGGCCCGCCGGCACCGACCGGTCTGGAGTTGGAAGCGCTGGCGCAGGGTGTGCCGCTGCGGCGGGGAACTGCCCTGCCGAGCCCGCCACCGCATCCCGATCAACCGAGGGCACTGGCCCGGCGGTGAGTCGTGATCGACGTACGCCAGGTGCCGTTCCTGATCAAGGTGGCTTGGTTCGTGATCGCTGACCACCGAGTAAAGCCCTGTCACCGCTGTTGCCCGGACGGCTGGTGCCCGCGCTACGCCGCAGCGCGTTGCCGGCTGCTGGCTTGGCGGCTGGCCGGTGATCCGCGATGAGCCCGCAGCTACCGAAGGCCGGCGACCTGGTGCACGTGACCCGCGCGGCCAGCGTGCAGTTCGTCAACCCGATCATGTGCCGAGTCATCCGGGTTCTCGACTGGATCACTTATGACGGGTGGTGCTGGCTCGACGTGTACCAACTGGACGCCAAGGGCGACGCGGTCGCCCGACGATCGATCTTCGTGCAGCCGGCCGGGCTACAGGTACAGCGCCCCGCCCCCACGCCCCGCAAGCCGACGCGGTCGGCTGCCATCCCGAACGTGCGCCAAGATCGCCGCCCCGCCGGGGTGCCGGCCACCCCGCAGCGCCGGGCGACGCAGGCTCGGCGTACGGCTGGCCACGGGTGACGCGGTGGGGCCGAGGTGGGTCCGGGACAGGTCGAAGATCAGCGGATAGGGGCGTTTCTCCTGGCAGATATAGGTGCGCCCGGCAGGATTCGAACCTGCGGCCTTGGGATTAGAAGTCCCCTGCTCTATCCGCTGAGCTACGGGCGCGCTGTGGTATCGCGCGAGAAGGGTACCGCCGCACCGGCCCGGCGCGACGGAACGGGTGCCCGGTCAGCGTCGCACGCGCCATGGACGCCGCGCACCTGCGAATCCACGGCATCGGCAGACCCGTGCGGACCGGTGGCCCAGGGGCCGGTGGCAGACCCAGGCGAGGCGGCGGGCCAGCGGGCCCGGACGCGGCAGCGGCCCAGGCGGCCCGTGGCTCAGGGGGCGGCGGGCGAGGAGGACTCGCTGTCGGCCGGGCGCCGTGGGGCCGGTGGCGCAGGGGGCGTCGGTCCGGCGTCGAGGAAGGCGTCTGCCCAGCGGCCTACCTCGGTGAGGACCTTGTCGCGGACGGCGGGGCCGGACAGCGTGAGGTCGTGCAGGCCGCCGTCGAAGCGGGCGAGCGTGACGTGCTGACCGAGGCGGGGCGCCCAGCGGACCATGTGTTCGACGTCGAGGACCGCGTCGGCGAGGGTCGCCGATTCGTGCCACTTGACGCCCCGGAACGAGCGGGTGGAGCAGGCCAGCAGCACCGGGACCGGGATGTCCAGTCCGGCGCGCAGGCGTCGTTGGCCGGTGCGGACGGCGTTCAGCCAGCCGGCCCGGACGGGGAATCCGGCGAGCGGTTTCCAGGCCAGGTCGTAGCTCCATTCGCCGCGATGGTCGGCGTGCAGGCTCTCGCCGTACACGGTGCCGAGGCCGAAGGGGAGGACGCGGTGGGGCGCCCGGCGGCCCAGGCGCGCGACGGCGGCTGCGAGGGGTCGACGCACGAACCAGGGGGCGTTGAGGTCGAAGAAGGGGCTGTTGAGGAAGATGCCGTCGACCAGCCCGGTGTCGCGGCGGGCGTGTGCCCAGAGCGAGACGATCAGCCCGCCGGTGGAGTGGCCCATGGCCAGCAGCGTGTCGTGTTCGTCCTCGGTGCGGATGATCTGGGCGGCGGCGTCCAGTTCCGGGAAGTAGTCGGCGAGGTCGCAGCAGAAGTTGGCGGTCTGGTGGGGGAGCAGGCTGCGGCCGTATTTACGCAGGTCGAGCGCGTAGAAGTCCCAGCCCCGGGCGGCGAAGTAGTCGGCCACGTGGGTCTGGAAGAAGTAGTCGACGAAGCCGTGCACGTAGAGCACCGCGCGCCCGGTGGGTCGCTCGGCCCGGCGGCGGACCAGGGTGGCGACCACCGGTCCCTCGTCGTCGCGGCCCAGGTCGATGGTGTGCCGCTCGTAGGGCGGGCCCAGCACGTCGGGTTCCACCGGACCGACGGTACGCCGGGAAGCTACCGCACGGTAGTAGCCCCCGCCCAGCGTGGGACGGGGGCCACTCGGTGCGGCAGGTCAGTCGCCGTGGGCGTCGCGGTCGGTCGGTTCGTGCGAGGTCGCGGCCCGCCCACGATCCGGACCGTACGGTGAGATCTGGTCCACCGGGACCGTCCGGTGCTCCTGCTTGGTCGCGGAGCCACCCCCCGGGACCGGTCCGTCGCTGTCCTGGACCAGCCGGGTCTCGCCGCTGCGGCGCATCTCCGGTTGCTGCACGTTGGGCATGCCGTTCACCTCTCTCTGTTCAGCGCCGCCGGCCGGACGGGTGTCCGGCCGGCGACACGGTCACCTCTCGTCGGTCTTCGTCCCGGCGGCGGCCAGTTCCTCGGCCAATTCGTCGATCGAGGCCGGCTCGCCGGGCGGGGTGGTGACCCGCAGGTGCTTGTTGTTGCGCGGCTCCTGGCGGGTCTTGGAGTCGTTGAGCTTGCGGCGCAGGTCGTCACGGGCGTCGTTGAGCGCTGCGCGCAGGTCCTCCTCGGCGGAGGTCGTGACGATCTTCTGCCGACCGGCGATCCAGCACTCCAGCGTGACCCGCTGGCCCTTGGCCTCCCGGTCCTTGACCGAGAGTTCGAGTTCGGTGGAGTCGGCGTGGAAACCGGCCAGTCGGGCGTCGAGCGTGGCGAACTGGGTCACGATCCAGTCCCGGTCGGCCTGCGAGAAGCCGGCGCCCATTCGCAGACACTTTTCCACGGTGGCCGGGTTCTCGCTCATCGCTGCACCTGACCAGGGACGCGGGTGGAACAAGCGATGGTCATCATCATGATCGCTGACCTTTCGTTCGACGTCGCAGGTGCGGTTGGCGATCTCCTACCCAGGCGGACCGGTCCGGAACCTGGCGGTTTCCTGTGCACCCCGATCGTCCGCCGCCGGGCGTGGGCCGGGCAGGGCCGGTCGGCCTAGCACACCGGGACCTTGATCAGGCGTTCGTCCACAGGCCGCCAGGTTGTCCACAGGTACGGCCGGCGGGGCTGCCCAAGCGGGCGCCGGGCCGGAGGCTGGGCGGCGAGTCGGCACCAGCCGACCCGGATCTCCGCTGGAGGAAAGATGTTTGACACCTACGTAACCGTCGTAGGGAACGTGCTCACTGCCCCCGAGTGGCGTCGTACCACGCAGAGCAACACGCTGGTGGCCAACTTCAAGGTCGCCTCCACCGCCCGCCGCCTCGACCGGGACAGCGGGCGCTGGGTGGACGGGAACAGCCTGCGCGTCCGCGTCAACTGCTGGCGGAGGCTCGCCGAGGGGGTGGCCTCCTCGGTGATGGTCGGTGACCCGGTGGTGGTGTGCGGACGCCTCTACACCCGGGACTGGACCGACGACTCCGGCAACCACCGCACGCTCTACGAGTTGGAGGCCGTGGCGGTGGGGCACGATCTGTCCCGGGGGCGCGGGCGCTTCCTGCGTAACAAGCCGAGCCTGGCGACCAGCACCGTTTCCGACGCCGAGGCCGAGCAGCGGGTGCAGGGCGAGCCGACCGAGGCCGTGTCGGACGACGATGCGCCCGCTCTGCCCGAGGACGGGCCGCTCGACGACTTCGAGCTGTCCGAGTACGTCCCGGCGGGCACCGGCTACCCGCAGCGCCTCAGCGAGACCGACCCCTTCGACGACCTGCCCGGCCCGGGCGACCTCCCCGGTGCGGGTGGTACTCGCGGCGCGGGCGGCTTCTCCGGTACCGGCGATCTTTCGGGCACGGGTGACCTCGCCGGCACTCCGGGCTTGTCCGGGTCGGCCGAGGTGGGCGGCGACGTCGAGGAACCCGACCCGACGGACCAGTTGGCGGAGCCCGCCACCGGCGTGACGGTGAGCGGGCGTGGCCGGCGCGGTCGGGGGCGCGCGCCGCAGCCCGCCTGACCCTGGGCGGCTCGGTCGAGCGGCGGCTCGGTTGGCCGGGCTCGGCTAGGCTGGCCGGCCGGAGGTGGTGCGGGTGCGGCATGCGGGTGCGGTAGCGGACGCGGCGGGACTCGTCGCCGGGTACGCGCTGGATGCGTACTTCGGTGACCCGCGTCGTGGCCATCCTGTCGCCGGCTTCGGCAGGGCCGCCGCCGCCCTGGAACGTCGCCTCTATCGGCCGGACCGGTTGGCCGGCGGCACCTACACCGCGCTCTGTGTCGGCGGGCCGGTGCTGGCGGGGGCCGCCGTCGCGTACGCGACCCGGCGGCAGCCACTGGCCCGTGCGGCAGTGGTCGCCGCCGGCACGTTCGCGGTGCTCGGCGGGCACAGCCTGCGGCACGAGGCGAAGACCATGGGACGTGCGCTACGTGGCGGCGACCTGCCGGCCGCCCGGCAGCGGCTCGGGCACCTGTGCGGCCGGGACCCGTCGATCCTCGACGAGTCGGAGTTGGCCCGGGCCACGGTCGAGTCGGTGGCCGAGAACACCGCGGACGCCGTGGTGGCCCCGCTGTTCTGGGGTGCGGTGGCTGGGCTGCCTGGCCTGCTCGGCTACCGGGCGGTGAACACCCTCGACGCCATGGTCGGCCACCGCAACGCGCGCTACGCCCGGTTCGGCACCCCGGCCGCCCGGCTGGACGACCTGCTGAACCTGGTGCCGGCCCGGCTGACCGGCCTGCTGACCGTCGCGCTGGCACCGGCCGGCAAGGGCGACCGGGAGCGGGCCTGGCGGGTGTGGCGTCGGGACCGCGACGACCACCCGAGCCCCAACGCCGGGCAGTGCGAGGCGGCGATGGCCGGTGCGTTGGGCGTCCGGCTGGGCGGGCGCAACGTCTACTTCGGCCGGTCCGAGGTGCGGCCGTTCCTCGGCGACGGTCCTCGTCCCGAGGCACGGCACCTGCCCCGGGCCGCCCGGATCTCCGGCGCGGTCGGCCTGGCCGCGCTCGGTCTCGCGGCGGCGTACCCGCTGACCGCCGGTCTCCTGGTCGGTGCGGTGGCCCGACGCCTCACCCGGGCCGGTGGCGCCGGGCTGCACGCCGCATCGGCCAGGGTGCGGCAGGCCGGTGCCGCCCGGATCAGAGCCGCTGTCCGGGGCCGGACGGGTGTGGCCGGTCTGACGGGCGTGCGGTGAGCGGTGGCCTGCTGGTCGCCGGGACCACCTCCGACGCCGGCAAGAGCGTGCTCACCGCCGGCATCTGCCGCTGGCTGCACCGCGAGGGCGTACGGGTGGCGCCGTTCAAGGCGCAGAACATGTCGAACAACTCCGCCGTGGTCGTCGGGCCGGACGGCCGGGGCGGCGAGATCGGTCGGGCGCAGGCGATGCAGGCGGCGGCCTGCGGGCTCGCCCCGGACCTGCGGTTCAATCCGGTGCTGCTCAAGCCGGGCAGCGACCTGAGCAGTCAGGTGGTGCTGCTGGGCGAGGCGGTCGACACGATGACCGCCGGTTCGTTCCGGACCCTGCGTCCCCGGTTGGCCGAGACCGCGTACGCGGCGCTGGCCGAGTTGCGGTCGGCGTACGACGTGGTGATCTGCGAGGGGGCGGGCAGCCCGGCGGAGATCAACCTGCGCGACGGCGACTACGTCAACATGGGGCTGGCCCGGCACGCCGGGTTCCCGACGATCGTGGTCGGCGACATCGACCGGGGTGGCGTGTTCGCCGCCATGTTCGGCACCCTGGCCCTGCTCGAACCCGCCGACCAGGCCCTGATCGCGGGTTTCGTGGTCAACAAGTTCCGTGGCGACCTCGGTCTGCTGGCCCCGGGGCTGGACACGTTGCGTCAGCTCACCGGCCGCCCGACCTACGGCGTACTGCCCTGGGCGCTGGACCTGTGGCTGGACGCCGAGGACTCGCTCGCCTACGGCCGGGTGCTCGGCCGCCCGGCCGCCCCGCACGGCACCGAGTGGCTCGACGTGGCCGTGGTGCGGCTGCCCCGGATCAGCAACGCCACCGATGTGGAAGCGCTCGCCACCGAGCCCGGGGTGCGGGTGCGGCTGACCGTCGAGCCGGCCGAGCTGGCCGCCGCCGACCTGGTCGTGCTGCCCGGCTCCAAGTCCACCGTGGCCGACCTGGCCTGGCTGCGCGAGACCGGCCTCGCCGACGCGGTCACCGCGCACGTCGCGGCCGGTCGGCCGCTGCTCGGCATCTGCGGCGGCTTCCAGATGCTGGCCCGGGCCATCCACGACCCGGTGGAGAGCCGCCGGGGCAGCGTCGACGGCCTCGGACTGCTGCCCATCGAGATCACCTTCGACGCGCGCAAGACCGTCCGCCAGCCGGCCGGCACCGCCGCCGCCGCCGGGGAGCTTCCGGTCCGAGGCTACGAGATCCACCACGGGTACGTCTCAGCCGCCGACCCGGAGGCGACCCCGCTGCTGCGGGACGCCGTCGGCACCGGTGAGGGCGTGATGCGGGGAGTCGTGCACGGTACGCACTGGCACGGCACGTTCGAATCCGACGAGTTCCGCCGCTGGTTCCTCGACCGGGCCGCCTGCCTGGCCGGTCGAACCGGCTTTCGGGTCGCCCCGGACACGTCCTTCGCCGCCGCCCGCGAGCGCACCCTGGACCTGCTCGGCGACCTGGTGGAGGAACACCTCGACACCGCCGCCCTGCGTCGGCTCGTCGAGTCCGGGCCCGCCGCCGACCTGCCCTTCGTCCCGCCCGGCGTCCCCGGCTAGCCACTGGCTGCGGCGGCGAACGGCTCGGTGGATCAGTAGCGGACGTCGGCGGGGTGGTCGGAGAAGGCGAGTCCGGCCGACCGCCACGCCTCCACCCCGCCGATCATGTCGGTCGCCTTGTGCAGCCCGAGCGCGCGCAGGCTGGCCGCCGCGAGGCTGGAGCTGTAGCCCTGGCGGCACACCACGACGATCTCCATGTCGTAGCTGGTGGCCTCGGGGATGCGCCAGTCACTGGCCGGGTCGAGCCGCCATTCCAGAACGGTCCGGTCGATCACGATGACACCGGGCAGGTCGCCCTGTTCCCGCCGCTGCCCGTCGGTGCGGGTGTCGATCACGAGCGCACCCCGGGCGGCGGCCTGCACGGTCTCCTGTGGGGTCAGCCGGATCATGCCCGAGCGGGCCTGCTCCAGCAACGCCTCGATGCCGGGACTCATCACGGAATGGGACACGGCACGATCATGCCGTGCGGCTTGCCGACGCGCGGTCCGAAGCGGTGCGGGACAACCCGATCGGTAACGTCGGTGTCCGTGGTGGCGGTCTTCGAGTCGTACGCCGGACTGGCGGGGCGGGTGCTGGCGGCGCCTGCCCGGTTGGGGCGTACCCGCCTGGTGGCCGTGGACGGGCCGAGCGGGGCGGGCAAGACGCTGTTCGCCGCGCGCCTGGCCGACGCCCTGGGTGCCGGGCCGGGGGCGGTCCGGCCGCCGGTGGTGCACACCGACGACCTGCTCGACGGGTGGGGCGACCAGCTCACCTTCTGGACGCGGTGGGAGCGGGACGTGTTGCGGCCGGTGCGGTCCGGCCGGGCCGGGTCGTACCGGCGCTACGACTGGGTACGCCGGTGTTTCCGGCCCACGCCGGTGTCGGTGCCGGTGACGCCGGTGCTGATCGTCGAGGGGGTCAGCACGTCCCGGGCCGCCGCCGGTCCGGACCTGACGCTGGCCGTCTTCGTCACCGCCCCGCAGCCGTTGCGGCTGGCCCGGGCGGTGGCGCGCGACGGCCCGGCGATCCTGCCGGAGCTGCGCCGGTGGCACGACACCGAGTCGGCGCACTTCGCCGCCGACGACACCGAGGCGCGGGCCGACGTGGTGGTCGACGGTGATCCCGGGCTGCCGCACGACGACCGCCACTACTACCTGGCTCGGCCGAGGTCGGTAGGTAAGGGCGGAATACCATGCCGGTCATGACCACACCGATCATGTTCGAGTCCGAGTTGCGGGAGGCCGTGGCGCGCGAGCTGCCCGGCGTCCGGGCCGACCTGGAACGCCTCGTCCGTATCCCGGGCATCGCCTTCGAGGGATTCGACCACTCGCACGTGGAACGCTCCGCCGAGGCGGTGGCCGAGCTGCTGCGCGGCTGTGGTCTCGACGTCGAGATCGTGCGCGCGGACGGCCAGCCCGCGGTGATCGGCCGCAGGGTCGCTCCGCCCGGCGCGCCCACCGTCATGCTCTACGCCCACCACGACGTGCAGCCGGTCGGCGACGTGACGCTGTGGGAGTCCGACCCGTTCGAGCCGGTCGAGCGGGACGGCCGGCTCTACGGCCGGGGCGCCGCCGACGACAAGGCGGGCATCATGGCGCACGTCGCCGCGTTGCGGGCCTTCGGCGACCGCCTTCCCGTCGGCGTCGTGCTGTTCGTCGAGGGGGAGGAGGAGTACGGCTCCGACTCGCTGGAGCAGCTGCTCGCCGAGCACCGCGACACGATCGCCTCGGACGTCATCGTGATCGCCGACTCGACCAACTGGGACATCGGCGTACCGGCGCTGACCACCTCGCTGCGCGGCATCGTCAACTGCTTCGTCGAGGTACGCACCCTCGACCACGCCGTACACAGCGGGATGTTCGGCGGTGCCGTGCCGGACGCGCTCACCACGCTGGTCCGGTTGCTGGCCACCCTGCACGACGACGCCGGGAACGTGGTGGTGGACGGGCTGGTCGGCCGGGACGCGGCCCGCGTCGACTACCCCGAGGACCGGTTCCGGGCCGAGGCGGGGCTCGTCGAGGGCGTGCACCTGATCGGGTCCGGCCGGATCACCGACCGACTCTGGACCCGGCCCGCGCTGGCCGTGCTCGGCATCGACGCCCCGGCCACCGCCGTGGCGCCGAACGCGCTGGTCCCGGCCGCCAAGGCGAAGCTGAGCGTCCGGCTGGCGGCGGGCGACGAGCCGAAGCAGGCGTACCAGGCGCTGCGCGACCACCTGGAGCGGCACGTGCCGTGGGGCGCCCAGGTCGACGTCACCTTCGAGCACGACGGCGCGCCGTGCGTCATCGACGCCTCCGGCCCGGTCTTCGACGCGGCCCGGTCGGCCTTCCGCGCCGCCTGGGACGGCGCCGACCCTGTCGACATCGGCGTCGGCGGGTCGATCCCGTTCATCGCCACCTTCCAGGAGATGTTCCCGCAGGCTGCGATCCTGGTGACCGGGGTGGAGGATCCGCACTCGCGGGCGCACGGGCCGAACGAGAGCCTGCACCTGGGTGAGTTCGCCCGGGTCTGCCTCGCCGAGGCGTTGTTGCTGGCCAAGGTGGCCGAGGTGGGTACGGCCCCAACTCGGTGACTTCGCGCGAATGGTGGCCGTTTCCGGCGTGTCGGACGCGTCGCTGTTGTAGCCTCTCGAACATGCGTACGAACGAGGTGATGGCCCGTCTGGAGGCCGCCGTCAGCGCTCTGGGGGACGTCGACGTCTCCGCGTGGCCCGAGGCCACGCTCAAGGAACAGCTCGCCGAGCTGTCCGCCGCTCTGGTCGCCGTGGACGCGTCGTTGTCCCGCATCGCCGAGGAGGTCCGCGCGCGCGGCCTGCGGGTCGAGGAGCCGGTCCCGGCCTGACCCGGCCGGAGCAGCTCAGTCGCAGGCGACGCCCGCTGTCGGGGGTGGCTGGCAGGATGAGGTGGTGCGTTTCCTCGACCTGGCTGCCACCTCCGCGGCCGTCGGTGCCGTCAGTGGCCGACGGGCCAAGGTCGAGCTGCTCGCCGACGCCCTGCGCCGGCTCGATCCGGAGGAGGTGGCGGCGGGGGCCGGCTGGCTCGCGGGCGAGCTGCGCCAGCGACAGACCGGGGTCGGCTGGGCCGCGTTGCGCGATCTGCCGCCACCGGCGGCCGAGCCGACGCTGACCGTGGCCGGGGTCGACGCGGCGATCGACGGGATCGCGGCGGTGCGCGGCGCGGGATCGCAGGCCCGCCGTCGTGATCTGGTCGCCGCGCTCTACACCGCCGCCACCGCCGAGGAACAGCGCGTGTTGACCGGCCTGTTTCTCGGCGAGCTGCGTCAGGGCGCGCAGGCCGGGCTGCTGGCCGACGCCATCGCCCGGGCCGCCGAGGTGCCGGTCGGCGCGGTACGCCGGGCCCTGCTGCTCGCCGGTGACCTGCGGGCGGTCGCGGTGGCCGCGCTCGACGGCGGTGCCCCGGCGCTGGCCGAGTTCGGGTTACGGGTCGGGCGACCGCTGGCCCCGATGCTGGCGCAGAGCGCCGCCACGGTCGACGAGGCGCTCACCGCCACCGGCACCCCCGCCGTGGTCGACGTGAAGCTGGACGGCATCCGCATCCAGGCGCACCGCAGCGGCGACGACATCGCCGTGTTCACCCGCAGCCTCGACGAGATCACCGGCCGGGTGCCCGAGGTGGTCGCCGCCGTCCGCGCCCTGCCCGCCCGGGAACTGGTGCTCGACGGGGAGGCGATCGGGCTGGACGCCACCGGCCGCCCGTTGCCGTTCCAGCAGACGTCGAGCGCCGCCGCCCGCCGGGCAACCGGGGCACCGGTCGCCCCGGCGGTACGCGCCGCCGCCGCGCGGACCGGCGAGACCGTGCTCACGCCGTACTTCTTCGATCTGCTGCACCTCGACGGCGCGGATCTGATCGACCTGCCCGGCCGCGAACGGTGGGCCACGCTCGCCGCCACGGTCGACGCGTCGGTGCTGGTCGGGCGGATCGAGGTGGACGGGCCGGAGCAGGCCGGCGCGGCGTTCGCCGCCGCGCTCGACGCCGGTCAGGAGGGCGTCGTGGTGAAGTCGCGGGGTGGCGCTCCGGTTCGCCCGGGTGGTCCGCTACCGCGATGACAAGACCGCCGCCGAGGCCGACACCATCGACGCGGTACGCGCCGTCCACGCCGGTCGTCCGGGCGGCTGACCGCTGCCGGCCGCGCGGGCGGCTGACCGCTCAGGCGGAGGTGCTCGGGGCGGGGTCGGCGGCCCGGTCGCGGGGACGGTCCTCGTCGGTCACGCCGGCCAGCCGACGGGCCTCCCGGCGGGCGATCCAGCCGTAGCCGAACAGCGTCATCGCCGCGAAGATCCACCACTGCACGACGTACCCGAGGTTCTGCCAGTTGTTGGCGTGCCCCACCGGCACCGCCCGGAAGGCCGGGTCGGCGGCCGGGTTCTGCTCGTCGAGCAGCACGTACGCCCCGTGCACCGGGTACGGCATCTGCTCGGCGAGCTGCGGCACGGCGACGCGGCGGGTCTCCAGCCGGCCCTCCCGCCGGGCCACGTTGCCGGCACCGCTCTCGCTGGCGTGCACCCGGCCCTCGACGGTCACCTCGCCGGGCGGCGCCGCCGGCACCTCGGGCTGGGCCATCGCCCCGCCCGGCGCCGGTGGGATCCAGCCCCGGTTGACCAGGACGGCGGTGCCGTCGGCCAGCACCAGCGGGGTGAGCACCTCGAAGCCGACCCTGCTCTCCACCGTCCGGCCCCGGACGAGGACCACGTTGTCGGCGTCGTACCGGCCGGTCGCGATCACCCGGATGAAGGTGCGGTCGTCGGCCGGTGCCGGGCCGGCGCTGCCGGGGCCACCGGTCGGCGCGGGCACCGCCTCGCGCAGCGGCACCGGGTCCATCCGCAGCCCGGCGTCGATGCGTTCGTTGACCGCCGTCCGGCCGTGATAGCGGTCCAGTTGCCAGTTGCCGAGCATCACCATGACCGTGGCGAGGACCAGGGCCAGCGCGAGGATGCCCAGCCAGCGTGGCGTCAGCAGGAACCGGTACACGCCACGAGGCTACCCGTATGACCGTCACCACTGCGTCGCCCCGCCCGTCGACGTGACGGCCGGGAAGGGCCGATCGACGACGGAGCGTGTCGGTGTCGGGGCGGTCCGCTCCGGTCGGGCGGATCGAAGCGGATCGGGGCGGCGGGCGGCGCCTACGGGCGACCGACGTGGGCTATCGTCACGCGCACGGGGCGCGCCGACGGTCGGCACGCTCGCCGCCCGCGAGGAGTCGATGATGACCGTCGTGCCGCGTCTGGTGCTCAGTGCCCCCTCGTCGGGGCACGGCAAGAACGCGCTGGCGATCGGCATCCTCGCCGCGCTCGCCGACCGTGGCCTCGACGTGGCCGGGTTCAAGATCGGCCCGGATCCGGTCGACGCCGCCTACCTCGGGCTCGCCGCCGGCCGACCCGGGCGCTCCCTGGACCCTCGGCTGATGGGCACCGGCCGGCTCGCGCCGCTGCTGCTGCACGGTGCGGCCGACACCGGGCTCGCCGTGGTGCAGGGCAGCATGGGCCTGTACGACAGCCTCACCGGGCGCTGCGAGACCGAGTCCACCGCAGCGGTCGCCACCGCCCTGCGCAGCCCGGTCGTGCTGGTGGTCGACGTCGCCGCGATGGGCCAGTCGGTGGCCGCTCTGGTGCACGGCTTCCGGGCGTACGACGAGCAGCTCTGGATCGGCGGCGTGATCCTCAACCGGGTCGCCTCCGCCCGGCACGAGACGCTGCTGCGCGAGGCGCTCGACGACATCGGCGTACCCGTCTACGGCGCGCTGCGCCGCCAGGACCTGCCCGCCGTACTGCCGAGCCGCCGACACGGGGTGATGCCGGTGCTGGAGAACGGCGGCGAGGCCGCCCGGGCGGTCCGCCGACTCGGTGAGGCGGTGGCCGCCACCGTCGACCTGGAACGGCTGCTCGGGCTGGCCCGGTCCGCCCCCGAACTCGCGGTGCCGCCGTGGTCGCCGCACCCGGAGGCGGCCGCCCCGCCGGTGCCGGCCGGTGCCGGACGGCCGTTGGTCGCGGTGGCCGGTGGACCGGGCGGCAGCTTCAGCCACGCCGAGGCCGTCGAGCTGCTGCGCGCCGCCGGCGCCGACGTGGTGACGCTCGACCCGTTCGTCGACGAGGTGCTGCCGGTCGGCACCCGGGCGCTGGTGGTCGGCGGCGCGCTGCCCGAGTCGTACGCTGAGCAGCTCTCGGCCAACCGGCGGCTCTGCATCGCGGTGGCCGAACTGGCCCGTATCGGCCGGCCGGTGGTCACCGAGGGCGCCGGGCTGCTCTGGCTGGCCCGGGAACTCGACGGGTTGCCGATGTGCGGGGTGCTCGACGCGATCGGCAGCATCCGGGACGGCCTGGTCGTGGGCTACCGCGAGGCAACCGCCCAGAGCGACAGTGTGGTGGCGACCCGGGGCGAGGTGGTGACCGGGCACAAGGACCACCGTGCGGTGCTCAACCCCCGGGGTGGGCCGCGTCCGGCGTGGAGCTGGCCGGGCGGCGCGGCGGAGGGCTTCGTCTGGCGCGGTGTGCACGCCTCCCAGCTCGTCCCGCACTGGGCCGCGTACCCGCGGATCGCCGCGCGCCTGGTGGCCGCCGCGGCGGCCGAACCGGCCGCGATCCCGGCCGGTCCCGACCTGGGCGTACCGGTCGCGCCCGCCGGCGTGGTGGCGGCCGAACCGGCCGCCGGAGCGCCGGCCTGAGCCGCGCTCCGGCCGCACCGGGAGTCAGCCGACTATGCGGTCCGACGGTGGTACGAAGTCCCGCGTGGGTGTGCTCTTGAGCGCGTCGCGGAGGGTGTTCGAGACCGCCGCGATCGGGATCTGCGACTGGCCGTCGCCGACCGCGTTGAACGGGTTGTCCGGGTCGGAGATGAAGCTGGCCGCCGCCAGTTCCGGGGTGTAGCCGACGAACCAGGCCGATCGGGTGCTGTCCGTGGTACCCGTCTTGCCGGCCACCGGACGGCCCACCGTGCCGCGCACGCTGTCCGCGGTCGACCAGCCACCACAGCTGCCCTTGGCCGGGGTGTCGCCGGTGGGGCAGCGGGCGGCGTCGGTCGCGGCCCGCGCGGCGTCGGCGCTGACCACCTGGCGGCAGCGCGGCTTGGCGATCTCGCGTTCGATGCCGCCCGGGGTGGTGAACGTCGCGGGCGTGCCGTCCCGGTTGTAGATGGCGTTCACCGGGATCGCCTCGCAGTAGCGCCCGTCGGCGGCGATCGCGGCGTACGCGTTGGCCATCTCCAGCGGGGTGGCGTCGGAGACACCGAGCGTGAACGCGCCCCACTTGTTCGCCTTCGCCGGTGAGGCGTGGTCCCGGTCCACGTCGGTACGCCAGCGCAGCCCCAACTGCTCGGCGAGCCGGACGGCCCGCTCCGCACCGACCTGCTCCTCCAGCCAGACGAAGTAGGTGTTCACCGACTTGCCGAAGCCGGACCACATGGTCTGCGTACCGCTCATCGCGCCGCTGGCGTTCGACGGCTGCCAGCCGTCGTAGATCTCGGAGCGGTAGCTGTGCGGCGCGTTGAAGGTGGTGTTCAGCGTCATGCCGGCGTCCAGCGCGGCCAGCATGGGGAACATCTTGAACGTCGAGCCGGCCTGGTAGCCCGGCAGGTCGCCGCCGCCCATCAGCGGCGCCACCGTGTTCGGGTAGTTGGCCCGCACGTTCGGGCCCGCCTCGGGATTGGAGCTGAGCGGGTTCTCGTTCACCTCCAGCGAGTAGGTGCGGTTCACCGCCATCGCCTTCACCCGGCCGGTGCCGGGCTCGGAGACCACGATGCCGTTGGCGAACGGGCTGCCGGTGTTGCCCTCGGTGCCGACGTTCTTCTCCGCCGCCGCCTGGACCTTCGGATCCATGCTGAGCACGATGCGGTAGCCGCCCCGCCGCAGCTTGTCCAACCGTTCGAGGCGGTTCTTCCCGAACGCGGGTTGGGCGCTCCACCAGTTCTTCAGGTAGTCGCAGAGGAAGCCCCAGCTGTTCCACTTCTCGGGTACGGCGGCGCAGTCGTGGGGCGGATAGGTCAGCCGTAGCTGGATCGGTTCGCCCCTGGCCGCCTCGGCGGCCTTCGGCGACAGGTAGCCCAACCGCGCCATGTTGTCGAGCACGTAGTTGCGCCGCGCGGTGGCGTCCTTCTGGTCGGAGCTGGCCGGGTCGTACTGCGACGGGGACTTCACCAGGCCGGCGAGGGTGGCAGCCTCGACCGGGGTGAGTTCCTTCGGCGTCTTGGAGAAGAAGATCTCGCTGGCGGCGTAGATGCCGTACGCCCGATGACCGAAGTACGCCGAGTTGAGGTAACGCTCCAGGATCTCCTCCTTGCTCAGCTCCTTCTCCAGGTCGACCGCCATCCGCATCTCCCTGACCTTGCGGATCGGGGTCTGCGCGGTGGCCTCCTGCACCTCCTTGGGCGTGGTCGCGCTGTCCCGCAGTGCCATCCGGACGTACTGCATGGTCAACGTGGAGGCACCCTGGGAGACGCCGCTGGAGCGGGCGTTGGCCACGAAGGCGCGGGCGACGCCCTTCGGGTCGACGCCGTGGTGCTGGTAGAAGCGGTTGTCCTCGGCGGCGACGATCGCCTGCTGCATGTGCGGCGAGACGTCGGCCAGCTTGGTGTACTGCCGGTACTCCTCGAAGAACATGGTCAGCACGGTCTTGCCGTCGGGCGCGTACAGGTAGGAGGTCTCGGCGGGCAGGGCGGTGGCCAGCAGGCGGGTCTTGCTCTCCACGGCGTGCGCGGTGGCCTTGGCACCGAGCCCGGTCACGGCGACCACGGGGTACGCGGCGGCGGCGACGATGACGCCGGCGATCAGCCCGGCGCGGAGGAGAGGAAGGAGTCGACCTGCGGCGGCAAGGGGTCGATTACTCACACCGATAAGTTATGACATTTCCGATTCGTACATGGGAAATACTCATGAAGTGATCAGTGGTGATGCGGAGCACGCCAAGGGCTGCTGTCGCCCGCGCCGCCTTCCCGGCAGGATCGCGGTCATGCTCACCGGAGCGCCCCATCCGACACCCGAACCCGACCTCGCTCACCACGGTGACGCGGAGGTCGGCGACGGCCTGGTCGACCTCGCCGTCAACGTCCGGCGCGCTCCGATGCCGGCCTGGCTGGCCGACCCCGTCAGAGCGTCCCTGGACGACCTCGCCGGATACCCGGACCCGCGTCCGGCCCGCGCCGCCGTCGCCGCGCGGCACCGCCGCCCGGCGGACGAGGTACTGCTCACCGCCGGTGCCGCCGAGGGCTTCGTGCTGCTCGCCCAGGCGCTGCGCGGCGTACGCCGACCGGTGGTGGTGCACCCGCAGTTCACCGAACCGGAGGCCGCGCTGCGGGCCGCCGGGCACACCGTGGAGCGGGTCCTGCTCGACGCGGCCGACGACTTCCGGCTGCACACGGACCGGATCCCGGCCGACGCCGACCTCGTCATGATCGGCAACCCGACCAACCCCACCTCGGTCCTGCACCCCGCCGCCGACCTGGCCGCTCTGGCCCGCCCCGGCCGGGTACTGGTGATCGACGAGGCGTTCGCCGACACCTCCGCCGCGCCCGGCGTACCCGGCGAACCCGAGTCGCTGGCCGCCCGCCGTGACCTGCCCGGGCTGCTGGTCGTGCGCAGCCTCACCAAGACCTGGGGACTGGCCGGACTCCGGATCGGCTACCTGCTCGGCGAGGCGGCACTGTTGGAGCGTTTGGCCGCCGTACAGCCGCTCTGGGCGGTCGCCACCCCCGCCCTGGCCGCCGCGTCCGCCTGCGCCACCCCCGTCGCGGTCCAGGCCGAACGCGCCATCGCCGCACAACTCGCCGACGAACGCGCGTACCTGGTCCATCGGATGTCGGCCCTGCCGGGCGTACGCGTCGCCGGCCGCCCGGCCAGCGCCTTCGTCCTGGTGCACCGGCCCGGGGCCGACCGGCTCCGCGTCGACCTGCGGGAACGCGGCTGGGCGGTACGCCGGGGCGACACCTTCCCCGGACTCGGGCCAGACTGGCTGCGGATCGCCGTACGGGACCGGGCGACCACCGACGCGTTCATCGAGGTGCTGGCGGAGATCCTGGAGGCATGATGCTGGAGACCACCATCGCGGCGATCGGCCCGCTCGACGAGCCGGCGATGACCGCGGCCCGCCAGTTGCAGGCCCGGATGACCAAGCCGGCCGGCTCGCTCGGCACCCTGGAGGACCTGTCCGTACGCCTCGCCGGCCTGGCCGGCACCTGCCCGCCGCCGCTGCCGTCCCCGGCCGCGGTGGCGATCTTCGCCGGGGACCACGGTGTGCACGCCCAGCGGGTCAGCCCCTGGCCGCAGGAGGTCACCGGACAGATGGTCGGCAACTTCCTGGCCGGCGGCGCCGTGGTCAACGCGTTCGCCCGGCAGGCCGACGCCTCGGTCACCGTGGTCGACGTCGGCGTGGCCGCCCCGCTGCCCGCCCCCGAGCCGACCGACGCGGACGGCAACAACGGGCTGCCCCGACTGGTCACCGCTCCCGTACGCCGAGGCACCCGGGACCTCACCGTCACCGCCGCGCTGACCCGCGAGGAGGTCGCGACGGCGATCGAGGTCGGCATCCGAACCGCCGGGGAACTGATCGACGCGGGCGCGAGAATCCTGCTCACCGGTGACATGGGCATCGGCAACACCACGCCGGCAGCCGCGCTGATCGCCGCCTTCACCGGGGTCGACGCCGCCGAGGCGACCGGCCGGGGCACCGGCGTCGACGACCCGACGTACCAGCACAAGATCGAGGTGGTGCGCGCCGCGCTGCGCCGGCACGCCCCCGACCCCGACGACCCGCTGGGAGTGCTCGCGTCAGTCGGCGGGCTGGAGCACGCCGCGCTGACCGGGTTCGTGCTCGGCGCCGCCGCGCGGCGCGTACCGGTGCTGCTGGACGGCGTGATCGCGGTCTCCGCCGCGCTCGCCGCAGCGGCCCTCGCCCCCGACGCGGTGGGTGCGATGATCGCCGGTCACCGCTCCGCCGAGCCGGGCGCCGCCGTCGCGCTGCGCCGACTCGGCCTCGACCCGCTGATCGACCTCGGCCTGCGGTTGGGCGAGGGCACCGGCGCCCTGCTGGCCCTGCCCGTGGTCACCGGCGCGGCCCGGGTCCTGCACGAGGTCGCCACCTTCGACGCCGCCGGGGTGGCCGAGAAGTGACCGTTAACCCCTATCCGCTCGGACTACGGTTGGCCGGCCTCCCGGTGGTCGTGGTGGGCGGGGGAGCGGTGGCTACCCGCCGCGTACCCGCCCTGCTCGACGCGGGCGCGGACGTGCTGCTGGTGACGCCCGAGATCAGTCCGGCACTGCGCGCCCACGCCGACGCCGGACGGCTGCGCTGGGCAGCGCGCCGTTTCGTCCCCGAGGACCTCGACGGCGCCTGGCTGGTGCAGGTCGCCATCGACGACCCGATCGCCGCAGCCTCGGTCAGCGTCGCCGCCGCCGAGCGCCGGATCTTCTGCGTACGCGCCGACGACCGGGAGGCGGCGACCGCCTGGACCCCGGCGGTGACCCGGCACGGCCCGGTCACCGTGGGCGTCCTCGGCGGCGGCGACCCCCACCGCGCGATGACCGTCCGAGACGCCATCCGCACCCTGCTTCAGGCAAGGAAGGGCACCTTATTAACGCCTCCGGTAGAGGAAGGGCCCCTTGTTAACACCGGAACTGCTCGGGGCGGCGAGGTCGCCCTGGTCGGCGCCGGGCCGGGCGACGCCGAACTGATCACCCTGAAGGGATGGCGGCTGCTCACCGAGGCCGACGTCGTGGTCGCCGATCGGCTGGTGCCCGGGCTACTGCTGGACGAACTGCGCTCCGGCGTGGAACTGGTGGACGCGTCCAAGATCCCGTACGGCCCGTCCCGCACTCAGGAGGAGATCAACCGGATCCTGGTCGACCGTGCGCTGGCCGGGTCCGTCGTGGTCCGGCTCAAAGGCGGCGACCCGTACGTCTTCGGCCGGGGCGGCGAGGAACTGCTGGCGTGCGCCGAGGCCGGCGTACCGGTGACCGTGGTGCCCGGCGTGACCAGCTCCATCGCCGCCCCCGCAGCGGCCGGCGTCCCGGTCACCCACCGGGGCGTGGCCCACGAGTTCACCGTGGTGTCCGGCCACGTCGCCCCCGACTCGCCGGACTCACTGGTGCGTTGGGAGGCCCTGGCCGGTCTCCGGGGCACACTGGTGATCCTGATGGGGCTGAAGAACCTGCCGGCGATCACCGCCACCCTGCTGGCACACGGCCGACCGGCCGACACCCCGGCGGCCGTGGTCCAGGAAGCCACCACCGGCGCGCAGCGGATCGTACGCAGCACGCTCGGCGAGGTCGCCGCCGCCGTGGCCGACGCGGGGTTACGCCCACCCGCCGTGGTCGTCCTCGGTGACGTCGTGACCGTCCTCGACCTGTGAATGCGGCTGGCCGGCACCCGAGTGGGTGCCGGCCAGCAGGTCGGCGTGCAGGTCGCCTCTCGGCGAGTGGCGCGACGCGGCTCCAGCCGAACGGTATTCCGCGACGGCAATTTAGGTGAGGCCCGGGGACACTGGATCACACCGACGCTCAATACAACCACCCTCCGCCCCGCGTTGTTCCCCGTCCGCGAGGGTTCGATGTTTCGGTGTAAGGAGGGGTCCCCTGCTATCGCCTGGTGTAGAGGAAGGGACCCTTCCTAACATCCCACCGCGCAGCATGCCGCTCGCGGTGCGTGCGGTGCGTGGAGACGCCGCTGGCCGGCACCCCGGGTACGGGTGCCGGCCGACGGCGTTCTTGCTCCCCCAATGGTGCGAGGAAAGTCTCGGGTCAGCTGTTCCAGTGCTCGGCGACCAGGTCAGCGGCCTGCTGCTCCCACTGCGCATAGTGGTCCGGGAACGCCGACACCTGCACCGCCTGCGCCGCCACCGTCAACGGCATCTCCTCCCAACCGTCGACCTGCTTCAAACCCTTCAAAAACGCCAGCGTCGAGTACTCCGGGTCGGTGATCTGCTCCACCGTGCCCCACCCACTCGACGGACGCTGCTGGAACAGACCCTGCGAGTCGTGATCGTTACGGTCACCCAGATGACCCAGATTCTCCAACTTCGACTCCTGCAACGCGGTACCGATCGCGACCACCGCGGCACGCTCACCCATGCCGACCTTCTTCGTCGCCACGACGATCGCCTTCACGTTGCCGGTCTGCTCGTCCGAGAGGTCGATGCGGGACTGGGCGCCCTGCACACCATGCGGCATCAACTTCCCGGTGTCCGGCTTGTCCGCCTGAACGGCGGCGACCGGGGACGTGGTGACGGAAATCGCCTCGGCCTGCGTCATCGGACCGGCGAACACACCACCAGCAAACGCCAGACCAGCAACACCCCAGGGCGTTCGCAAGGTAGTGAGATGACCGGATTGCCGATTGTGGGGTAGTCACGCCGGTTCCGGCGGGTACGTGAGAGAGCGCGGCCTTCTGGTGATCATTCAGGTGTCTAGACTGGATGATCGAGGAAGACCGCGCTCGTGGAAGCATCATTGTTGATCGGCGGGTTGTCCGCACGCCTGGGTGGCGTGTCGCCGTTGTCGGAGCGGGACACGCCGGGGTTGCTGCAGGTCCTTGCCGAGGTGCCGGACCCGCGTGATGCCCGGGGTCGGATCTATGCGCTGCCGGGGCTGCTCGCGATGGCGATCGCGGCGGTGCTCTCGGGATCCAGCCGGGTCGTGGAGATCGTCGAGTGGGCTGCGGATCTGCCGGACGCGGTGTGGGACCGTCTCGGCGCGGCCCGCGACGCCTTGACCGGGGCCCGGCGGGTGCCTGATGACGGCACGCTGGGCCGGGTGCTGGCCGGCATCGACGCCGACGCGTTGGATGCCGCGGTGTGTCGCTGGCTGCTCGGCCGGGCCGGTGTGACCGGGCGGGGTCGGCGGGTGATCGCCGTTGACGGCAAGACGCTGCGTGGCAGCGGCCCGGCCGGGTCTCAGGCGCACCTGCTGGCCGCGTTGGACCAGGCCGAGCAGATCGTCCTGGCGCAGATCGACGTTAATGGGAAGACGAATGAGATCAGCCGGTTCCAGCCGTTGCTCGACGGTCTGGACCTGGCCGGGGCGGTCATCACGGCGGACGCGCTGCACACCCAGCGCGAGCATGCCCGCTGGCTGGTCGAGGACAAACACGCCGGATACGTCTTCGTCGTCAAGCGCAATCAGCCACGGCTCTACCGACAGGTCAAGGCCCTGCCCTGGGGGAAGATCCCCGCCCTGGACGCCACCCGTGAGCGCGGGCACGGCCGCTACGACATCCGGGAGTTGCAGGCGGTCACCTGTCTGGGGCCGCTCGCGCTGGACTTCCCACACGCGGCCCAGGCCCTGCGTATCCGGCGCCGCCGACACAACCCGGCCACCGGACGTTGGTCCACCGTCACCGTGTACGCGATCACCAGCCTGACCGCAGCCGCGGCCGGTCCCGCTGACCTGGCCGACTGGCTACGCGGACACTGGGCCATCGAGGTCCTTCACCATATTCGCGACACCACCTACCGCGAGGACGCCAGCCGGCTACGCACAGGCAACGCGCCTCGCGCCCTGGCCACCCTTCGCAACACCGCGATCAGCCTCCTCCGCCTCAACGGCGCCACCTCGATCGCAGCAACCCTGCGCCGAAACAGCCGAGATCCATACCGATCCCTACAAATACTCGGACTCACCTAGAACGGACATACCTCGACCTTGCGAACGCCCTGAGCAACACCCAGAACACTCTTACGCAACAGCTTCGAGTTCATCACAAGCTCCATTCGGGGGTAGACGCCACCCAGGGGAGACAAGGGCGACGCGAACGCCGTCAGGCGCTAGAGGACAAAGAGGGGGAATCCGACGCACCGCTCTCTCATGGGGGTCGAGACCGGCTCACGGCGTCGGGTCGATGCACAACCACCTGCCGGCTCGGGTCATTCCCGGGGGCACATCCGCAAGCCCTCACGGCGTCGGGACCAGGTATAACCACCGACCGGGCCGAGTCATTCCGACACCCGCCCGGCCACCCGCCGGGGCGGGGACCCTGCTCGGCCAGCCACCCCGATACAACACCCCCAACCCACCCCGGATTCCGCCCGCCCGCATCCGAGACCGGACATCCAGCACGCCACGGACGAAACCCCCTCCCGCTTCCCGGCTCGACCCGCCCGGCATCCCCTGTTGATCAAGAAGTTTTGGCCCTGACGACGCCGAGATCCCGACCAAAGGTCTTGATCACCGGGCGCTGCCGACCCAAAGTCCTTGATCACCGACGAATCCGGCCGAAACTTCTTGATCGGCGGCGAATCCGGCCGAAAAAGCTTGATCAACCGGGGGATGTCGGGGGCGGCCGGGTGACGAGGAGGGGGTGCGGGTCGGTTCGGGAGCCGTCCCGAGTCTGGCGGGCGGTGGGGAGTGGCGGGCGGCGGGGAGTGGCGGGCGGCGGCGGGAGATGGGGAGCGGCCGGAGACCAACTGTCTCCGGCCGCTCTGCCTGTCGTACGGGGGCTACTGCTTGAGCATGTTGTCCAGGAGTAGTGCGCACCGGATCACGCCGAGGTGGCTGTACGCCTGAGGGTGGTTGCCCAGGCCGCGCTCGGCGAGCGGGTCGTACTGCTCGGGGAGCAGACCGGTGGGGCCCGCCGTGTCGATCATCTGGAGGAACAGCTCCTCGGCGTCGGTACGCCGACCGGTGCGCAGGTATGCCTCGATCAGCCAGGACGTGCAGATGTGGAAGCCGCCCTCCCGCCCGGGCAGGCCGTCGTCCCAGTGGTAGCGGTAGACGACCGGGCCGCTGCGCAGATCCGCCTCGATCTTGAGCACGGTGGAGAGGAAGCGTGGGTCGTCGCCGGGCAGCAGCCCGGACAGGCCGATCCACAGCGACGAGGCGTCCATGTCCTCGTCGCCGTACGCGACGCTGTACGCCTCGGCGTGCTCGTGCCAGCCGTGTTCGAGCACGTTGGCGCCGATCCGGTCGCGCAGTTCCACCCACTCGGCGCGGTCCTCGCCGCCGTGCTGGCGCGTGACGTGCAACGCCCGGTCCACGGTCATCCAGCACATCACCTTCGAGAAGATGTGGTGCCGAGGAGGCAGGCGGGCCTCCCAGATGCCGTGGTCGGGCTCGTGCCAGCGGCGGCGGACCGCCTCGACCATGTTCTCCAACACCCGCCATTCCTCGGGGCGGACCGAGCCCCGGGCGTCGGCGGTGGCGGCGATCAGGTCGGCGATCGGGCCGAACACGTCGAGCTGGAGCTGGTGGTTGGCGAGGTTGCCGACGCGTACCGGCCGGGAGCCGGCATAGCCGGGAAGCGTGTCGATGACGGCTTCCGCACCCAGTTCGTACCCGTCGACGGTGTAGAGCGGGTGCAGCCGCTCGGGGTGCCCGCCGGTGCGCTCGACGCATCCGTCCACCCAGCGCAGGAACGCCTCGGCCTCGCTGATGGAGCCGAGGTCGACCAGGGCGCGGGCGGTCATCGCGGCGTCGCGCAGCCAGCAGTAGCGGTAGTCCCAGTTGCGGACGCCGCCCAGCTCCTCGGGGAGCGAGGTGGTCGCGGCGGCGAGGATGGAGCCGGTCGCCTCGTGGCAGAGCCCGCGCAGCGTCAACGCGCTGCGGGCGACCAGGTCCCGCGCGGTGGTCGGCAGGCGCAGCGAGGCGACCCAGTCCTTCCAGGGCCGTTCCGCGGCGGCCTGCCGTTCGTGGATCGGCAGCCGGTGGTGTTCGAGGCTGTGCGTACCGAACCGCAGCTCCAGCACGACCTGCCCGCCGAGCGCCGAGAGGTCGACCACCGCTTTGGCGGTCTCGTACCCGCCGTCGTTGCCGACCTCCCATTGCACGCCGGGTGAGTAGAGGGCGAGGGGTTCGTTGGACCCGAGCACCAGCAGGCCGTCGCCGACCGGCTGGAGCTGGACGGCGACCTGCGCGAACTCGGGCCGGGGGGCGAACTCGACGCGGACCCGGCCGGTGCCGGCGAGTACCCGGATCAGCGTCGAGTCACCGGAGATGATCGCCGGGCCGTCCGGGGTGGCCTTGGGGTCGGGCTTGTCGAGCCAGTCGGTGACGGTCAGCCCGGACCAGCGGGTCTCCACGGTCATGGTGCCGGACCGGTACCGCTGGCCCAGCGGGATGCCGCCGCGTTCGGGGGCGACGCTGAAGTGACCGGCCGGGCTGCCGCCGACCAGGTCGGCGAAGATCGCCGCCGAGTCGGGCTTGGGGTTGCACAGCCAGGAGACCTTGGCATCCGGCGTGAGGAGGGCGACGGTACGCCCGTTCGCCAGCATCGAGTGCCGCTCGATCGGCACCGCCCGCTCGCCGAACAGCCAGTGCCGCCGGGTCTCCAGGAGCAGTCCGAGCGCGCGGGCGGCCTCGATCGGCTCGCCCACCCGGTAGCCGGCCTTGGTCTCGCCGGGCCCGATCTTGATGCCGAGGTCGGGGCCGTGCAGGTTGCCGAAGGCGTTCTCGTCGGTGATGTCGTCGCCGATGAAGAGCACCGCGCTGGCGGAGAGTTGGGTGCGGAGCTGGTCGACCGCGGTGCCCTTGTGGGTGGCCACCACGGACAGCTCGAACACCTCCTTGCCCTGGGTGACCGTCACGTCCGGCCAGGTGGCGGGGCCGTTGCGGACCGCCTCGATGGCCGCGCCGGCGATCTCGGGAGCCACCCCTCGGGTGTGCACCGCGACGCTCGCCGGTTTGCGTTCCAGGCGTACGCCCGGGTGGGCCACGGCGATCTCGCGCAGCGCGTCGCGCAGTCGGGTGCGTACCGCGATCAGCTCGGGGGAGAGCCGTTCGACGAACCCGATGTCGAACTCGGAGCCGTGGCTGCCGACCAGGTGGACCTCGCTGGGCAGCCGGGAGAGCGCCGCCAGGTCGCGCAGCGCGCGGCCGGAGACCACCGCCACGGTGGTCTGCGGCAGTGCGGCCAGGGCGCGCACCGCCGCCACCGACTCCGGCAGTGGTACGGCTTTGCTCGGGTCCTCCACGATGGGGGCGAGGGTGCCGTCGTAGTCGCAGGCGACCAGGAGCTGGGGAACCCGGGCGATCCGGCCGATGGCGGACCGGAGCTCCGGGTCCATGGTGCCCGCCGCCGGGGTGATGATCTCGTTTGAGCCGGCGTTCACGCCGCCTCCATGTCAGGCACACCAAGTTCGGTGAGGAAGGACTTCGCCCAGTGCCCCACATCGTGGGTGCGCAGATGGCGTTGCATGGTCCGCATACGGCGACGAGCCTCCGGCTTCTCCACATGCACGGCCCGGAGCAGAGCGTCCTTGACTGCGTCCGGGTCGTGCGGGTTGCACAGGAACGCCTGACGCAGCTCGGTGGCTGCGCCGGCGAACTCACTGAGTACGAGTGCGCCCCCGTGGTCCGCCCTCGACGCGACGTACTCCTTGGCCACGAGGTTCATACCGTCTCGCAGTGGAGTCACCATCATCACGTCAGCGGCGGCGTACATCGCAGCCAGTTCGGTTCGACTGTACGACTGATGCAGATAATGCACCGCAGGCACACCGACCCGACCAAATTCGCCATTAATCCGACCAACCTCGCGCTCGACCTTGACGCGAAGTGCCTGGTAGTGCTCGACCCGTTCGCGGCTCGGCGTGGCGACCTGCACCATAACGGCGTCCGGAACTGTCAACTTTCCGTCAGCGAGTAGCTCGCGGAATGCCTTGAGTCGCAGCTCGATGCCCTTGGTGTAGTCGAGCCGGTCCACGCCGAGGATGATCGTCTTGGGGTTGCCCAGCTCCTCGCGGATCTCCTTGGCCCGGGCCTGGATCGCCGAGTCCGAGGCCAGCCGCTCCATCTCCTTGGTGTCGATCGAGATGGGGAACGCGCCGGCCTTGACCTGCCGGCCGTCCACCTGGATCATCTGGCCTTCGTAGCGCAGGCCGAGCAGGTGGCGGGCCAGCCGGACGAAGTTCTGCGCGGCCAGCCGCTGCTGGAACCCGACCAGGTCGGCGCCGAGCAGGCCGCGCAGGATCTCGGTGCGGAACGGCATCTGCATGAACAGCTCGATCGGCGGGAACGGGATGTGCAGGAAGAACCCGATCCGCAGGTCGGGCCGGAGTTCCCGGAGCATGGCCGGCACCAACTGGAGCTGGTAGTCCTGCACCCACACGGTCGCGCCCTCGGCGGCGACCTCCGCCGCAGCCTCCGCGAAACGGGCGTTGACCAGGCGGTACGCCTCGCGCCAACGGCGCTTGTAGGCCGGCGTCTCGACGGCGTCGTGGTAGAGCGGCCAGATGGTGGCGTTCGACTGGCCCTCGTAGTAGCGCTCCAGCTCCTCGGCGCTCAGCGGCACCGGGTGCAGACGGATGCCCTCCAGGTCGAACGGTTCGGGGGCCGCGCCGGTGCCGCCGGCCCAGCCGACCCAGGTGCCCTTGTGCTCGGCGAGGACGGGATGCAGCGCGGTGACCAGCCCGCCCGGGCTGCGTCGCCACTGCCTGCCCTCAGGTGTGCTCACCTCGTCGACGGGCAGTCGGTTGGCCACTACGACAAAGGAGCTACGGACGGTCACGATCGGCCACCTCCGGGTGCTGACGGGTCCACCGCGATGAGCGTACTGAGCGTAGCTGCGGCGTCTGTTCCCCCGTGCCGGAGTCACCTACCCTTCCCAGACTCCGTCAACCGTGAACGTGATCATGGTGACAGGGCCCTCGCCTGCCCCGACCTCCCGCCTCACCCGGTCGGCGGGGTTCGGGCGCGGTCGGTGGGCAGGCGGGGCGATGTGGGCGCGGGGCGGCGTACCTGTCAGGATTGACGACGGCGTGCGCACGGCCGGCTCCCGGCCGGTGGCGGCGGGCGGCGACACGGCCCGCGCCCCGCACCACAGACATTCGGCGATCGCAACCGACGGAGGGTGGCCCGTACCGTGGCCCAGTACATCTACGTCCTGGAAAAGGCGCGCAAGGCGCACGGCGACAAGGTCGTGCTCGACAACGTGACGCTGAGCTTCCTGCCGGGGGCCAAGATCGGTGTGGTCGGCCCGAACGGCGCCGGTAAGTCCAGCCTTCTCAAGATCATGGCAGGGCTGGACCGGCCGAGCAACGGCGAGGCCCGGCTGATGCCCGGCCACACCGTCGGGCTGCTGGCCCAGGAGCCGCCGCTCAACGACGCGAAGACCGTCCTCGGCAACATCGAGGAGGCGGTCGCGGACACCAAGGCCAGGCTGGAGCGGTTCAACAAGATCGCCGAGCAGATGGCCACGGACTACTCCGACGAGCTGATGGAGGAGATGGGCCGGCTCCAGGAGGAGCTGGACCACGCCGACGCCTGGGACATCGACTCCAAGCTCGAACTGGCCATGGACGCGCTGCGCTGCCCGCCGCCGGACGCCGACGTCACCACGCTCTCCGGTGGTGAGCGCCGCCGGGTCGCGCTCTGCAAGCTGCTGCTGGAGGCGCCCGACCTGCTGCTGCTCGACGAGCCCACCAACCACCTGGACGCGGAGAGCGTGCAGTGGCTGGAGCAGCACCTGGCCAAGTACGCCGGCACCGTGCTGGCCATCACCCACGACCGGTACTTCCTGGACAACGTGGCCGGCTGGATCCTGGAGCTGGACCGGGGCCGGGCCGTCGGCTACGAGGGCAACTACTCCACCTACCTGGAGAAGAAGGCCGCCCGGCTCTCCGTCGAGGGACGCCGCGACGCCAAGATGAGGAAGCGCCTCTCCGAGGAGTTGGAGTGGGTCCGCTCCAACGCCAAGGCGCGGCAGACCAAGTCCAAGGCCCGTCTCGACCGGTACGACGAGATGGCCGCCGAGGCGGAGAAGACCCGCAAGCTGGACTTCGAGGAGATCCAGATCCCGCCGGGCCCGCGCCTGGGCAACACCGTCATCGAGGCGCACAGCCTGACCAAGGGCTTCGGCGACCGGGTGCTGATCGACAACCTGTCGTTCTCGCTGCCGCGCAACGGCATCGTCGGCATCATCGGCCCGAACGGCGTCGGCAAGACCACGCTGTTCAAGACCATCGTCGGGCTGGAGCAGCCGACCGACGGCTCGGTCAAGGTCGGCGAGACCGTCTCGCTGTCGTACGTCGACCAGAACCGGCAGGGGCTGGCCGGTGACAAGTCCGTCTGGGAGGTCGTCTCCGACGGGCTGGACCACCTCATGGTGGGCAAGGTCGAGATGCCGTCCCGGGCGTACATCGCCGCGTTCGGTTTCAAGGGGCCGGACCAGCAGAAGCCGACCAAGGTGCTCTCCGGCGGCGAGCGCAACCGGCTCAACCTGGCCCTCACGCTCAAGATCGGCGGGAACGTGATCCTGCTCGACGAGCCGACCAACGACCTGGATGTGGAGACGCTGTCCAGCCTGGAGAACGCGCTGCTGGAGTTCCCCGGCTGCGCCGTGGTGATCTCCCACGACCGGATGTTCCTGGACCGGGTCGCCACGCACATCCTGGCCTGGGAGGGCGACGACGAGAACCCGGCCAGGTGGTTCTGGTTCGAGGGTAACTTCGAGGCGTACGAGAAGAACAAGATCGACCGGCTCGGTGCCGAGGCGGCTCGACCGCACCGGGTGACCTACCGCAAGCTGACCCGCGACTGAGCGGGGCGGATCGTCGTGGCTGACCGGTTCGTCTACCACTGCACCCTGCGCTGGTCCGACCAGGACGCGTACGGGCACGTCAACAACGCCCGCTTCCTCACGCTCTACGAGGAGGCCCGGGTCGCGTTGATGTTCGCCGGTGCCCAGGCACAGGGGATCGACTCGTTCACCAACGGCGTGGTGATCCGCCGGCACGAGATCGACTACCTGCGCCCGGTCGACTTCGCCCTGCACCGGGCCACCGCCGAGGGCGCGCCCACCGTCCGGATCGACCTCTGGGTGGAGCAGATCCGAGCCGCCTCCTTCACTATCGGCTACGAGATGTACGACGGTGAGCTGCTGGTCAGCCGGGCGCGTTCGGTGCTGGTGCCGTTCGACCTGACCCAGCAGGCGGCCCGGCGGCTGACCGAGCAGGAACGGGCCTTCCTGCTCGGTTACGCCCTGGACAGCGGGACACCGTGACCGGCGGCCCGGGCGGCGACACCGGTCACGGGATCGCCGACATCGCCGATGCGGGGGCGTTCCTGTCCCGGCTGGTCCGGTTGGAGAGCACCGCCCTGGTCCGGTTGCGGCCCGCCGGCCCGCCGGGGCGTACCGCCCTCTGGGCCCGGCTGCCGTGGGGCGTCCTGGCGGCGCGTACGGTGGCCGGTCCGGGGGCCGGAGACGCCACGGTGTCCGCCGGGAGCCTGCTGGCCGAACTGGCGGCCGGTGGGACCGCATTGCCCGCGCGATGCGACGCGCAGTGGCGTTGGGCGTTGCCGCCGGCCGGGAGCCGGTGGGTGGAGACGCTGCCGGGCGGGGAGTTGCGCCGGCTCGCGTCGGCGGCGGCGGGCACCCTGCGCGAGGCCGCCGCACACGGGGTGGCTGGTCGGGCGGTCGGGCAGCGGGCCCTGCGGGACGCTCTGCTGGACCACGTGGCGGTGGTGGTGACCCCGGACGACGAGCCTGCCCGTCCGGTGGAGGTGACCCAGCGATTGGTGCAGGGTCTGGTTCGGATGGGTTTCCTGGGCCCTGCCGGGAACTCGCCGGAATCGGGCGCGGTCCAGGTCCGTGCGGCTGGCCGATGGGTCGGACTGGTGGGACCGTATGGAGCCGTCTGGTCGCAGAAGGCCACGGATCTTGTCGTACGGCCCGCTGTGGCTCATGCGAACGGATGACCACCGGTCATCCTTCTGGCCAGGGGCTGCCGTTGGGGGGGTGCTTCGTTCCGGCTGTCCGGGTACCGTCCATCCTCGGATCCAACCCACCGTAGGCGACTGGATCCGCTGGGGAGTGAGGTGCGCGAGCGATGCCGTGGTGGTCATGGCGCCCCGGTCCCGCCAGTGGCGGTGACCCGGAAACTCGAAGCAGGATCACGGTGGAAGGTGCGGTCCGGGTCGGACCGCCTCCGCCCCGCCAACCGGGGGACGACCGCCCGGGCGGGGAGCATCCGTTGATCGCCGACATGCCGGCGACCGTCGAACCGGTCACCCTGGGCCGGGTCTGCGACGCGCTCGACCTACTCGACGTGCGCTATCTCGCCGACGGCGACGGCAACCTGTTGGCCATGTGGGAGCGGCACGCCGTGCTGGTCACCCTGGAGGGCCCGGAGGACGAGATCCTCGTGCTACGGGCCAGACCACACGCGACCGTGCCGCCGGACTGGGCGGACCGGGCCTACCGGGTGGTCAACGAGTGGAACCACACCCGGCGCTTCTGCAAGGCGTACGTCGGCGACGCCACCGAGCGTGGCCAGTTGCCGATCTACGCCGAGTTGCAGGTGCCGCTCGCCGCAGGGGCCCACGACGCCCTCCTGGTCGAGTTGCTCGACTGCGGAGCGGCGGTGGCCACCAGCTTCGTCGACTGGCTGCACGACGAGGGCGCGCTGCTCTGACTCCGACGCGTGCGGCCCGCCAACTTCAATGGCGGGCGCACCTCGGGCGGGGTGCACGCCTCACGCGGGCGCGGCCGGGTCCTCCATCGCGTTGACCATGAAGAAGGCCGCCCGCTCCAGGTAGTTCCAGAGCTCGGTCTCGATCGCCGGCGGCAGGTCGAGACTCTCGACCGCCCGGCGCATGTGCCGCAACCAGGCGTCGCGTTCGGCTGCGCCGATCCGGAACGGCGCGTGCCGCATCCGCAGCCGGGGATGACCCCGCTGGGTCGAATAGGTGTTCGGGCCACCCCAGTACTGCATCAGGAACAGCCTCATCCGGTCGGCGGCCGGGCCCAGGTCCTCCGGGTACATCGGCCGCAGCAGCGGGTCTGTGGCGATTCCGGCGTAGAACTCGTCGACCAGCTTGCGGAACGTGGGCTCACCGCCGACTGCCTCGAAGAGCGTGACCGTCTCGCCGTTGGGCTCGGACTCACCTGCGGGATTCACTGTTCCATCCTGCCAGGCATCATCGACCGTCGGCCCGACCGGGACGGCCCACCGGCGGTGGTTCAGCTCACCGCGTGCTGCGGAGCGCCCGGACCCACCTGCTCGGAGCCGGGTGCCTCGGAGGTGGGAGCGGCATTCGGAGCAGGACCGGCGCCAGCCCGCCGGGCCGCCTCGACGGAGGCGGCCACGGTCCGGTGGTCGGGCCAACGGAGAGCCACGATCGACATCAGCAGCACCCCCGCGATGCTCCACACCCCGACCACCACCGGGATCGGGAAACGCTCGGCGAGCAGCCCGGTCACCAGCACCGCGGCGCCCTGGATCACCTGGACGCCGGTGGCCATCACACCGAAGGCCCGGGCCCGGAAACCGTCCGGCAGGGCCTGCACGAAGAGTCCGTTGGCCACCGGCAGCATGCCGGCGACCGCGAACCCGGAGATGGCGGCGAGCAGGGCCACCATCAGCGGCGACGGGTCGAGCAGCGACGGCACCAGGGCCAGCGGCGCGAAGACGGCCAGCGGTCGCAACAGGGCCAGTCGGCGGGCCGGTGCGACGAGCCGCCCGATCAGCAGGCCGCCGAGGATGAAGCCGAGCGGGTGGGAGGCCATGATCACGGCCTGCGCCAGGCCGGGGTTCATGTCGCCCGCGCTCTCGTTCGCCCAGGCGGCGGCGAGCCCCTCGGGCACGATCGAGAAGAGCATGGCGCTGAAGACCAGGACGGCGATCGCCCGCAGCACCGGCGTCCGGAAGACCATCCGGAAGCCGTCGGCGGTTTCGCGCAGCAGGTGGCTGCGGTGGTCGGGGGTCATCGCCGGCGCCCGGTCGCGGACGCCGAGCCGGACGAGCAGCGCGGAGAGCGCGAAGGCCGCCGCGTTCATCAGCAGCGCGGCGGTCGGGCTCACCGTCGCCACGACGGCGCCGAGCAGGTAGCCGACCACCTGGGCGGCCTGCCCCACACTGGCGTTGATCGAGAGCCCGACGACGAGCCGGTCGCCGGGCAGGATCAGCGGCATCAGCGCGGACCGGGCGGCCTGACTCGGAGGGTTGGCCAGAGTGGTGGCGAACAGCAGCGCCAGGATCACCGGCACCGGTATCCCCGGGATGGCGATGAGCAGCATCAGCGACATGCGGATGAGGTCGCAGACGACCATGACCTGCCGGTAGCGGTGCCGCTCGGCGACGGTGGCCAGCAGGGGCCCACCGATCAGCCAGGGCAGGTAGCTGACCGCGAAGGCGGCGGCGGAGAGCGCGACGGACTGGGTCGTCCGGTAGACCAGGAGGGTGACCGCCGCCTTGGCGACGTAGTCGCCTATCCATGTCAGCGTGTTGGCCGCGAAGACGGCGCGATACTCACTCTGGGCGAAAACTTCACGGAAGGTGGCCGGCCCTTCCGGAGAAGGTCGCTCGTCGGACACCATCGCCTCCATCGTCCCGGTGGCGGGCCACTCGTGATGGCCAGCCCGGAACCATCGTCAGATCTGCGGATCAGCGAGGACGTGACCGCGCTTGGTAGCGCGTGAACCGGATTCTGCCCGATCGTCTGACAACTGGCTAGGGTGAACGGGTGGACGGTCGCATCTCCGACTGAACGAACGGACGATACCCGAGGGGCCACTCGGCCGCGACCCCCGTCGCCCGGCTCAGGTGGCGCCCCCCTGGCCGGTCTCGCTCTCGGAACGATTAGGTAGCCCCGGGTAGAGCCGGCCGGCCGCGATCCGTGCCGTGATGCCGGAGTTCTCCAGCGCCTCGGCGAGCCGGCGGCGCAACTCCCGGCCGACGGCGAACTGCCCCTCGGCGGTGGTCTTCACCACGGTGCGGATCACCGTGCCCTCCACCGTCACCTGCTCGATGCCGAGCACCTCCGGCGGCTCCACGATCGACTGCTCCAGCTCCGGATCGACCGCGACGGAGGCGGCGGCGGTCCGCAGCACCGCCATCGCCTCCTCGGTGCCGGCGAAGCCGATCGGCAGGTCCACCACCACCAACGCCCAGCCCTGGCTCTTGTTGCCGACCCGGACGATCTCGCCGTTACGGATGTACCAGAGCACACCCCGGCCGTCACGCACGGTGGTGACGCGCAGCCCGACCGCTTCGACGACACCGGTCGCCTCGCCCAGGTCGACGTTGTCGCCGACCCCGTACTGGTCCTCCAGGAGCATGAAGAGCCCGGCGAGCAGGTCCTTCACCAGGCTCTGCGCGCCGAAGCCGAGGGCCACACCGGCGATGCCCGCGCTGGCCAGCAGCGGTGCCAGCTCGAAGCTGAACTCCTTGAGCAACATCAGCACCGCGATGCCGTAGATGAACGCCGTGCTGATGCTGCGCAGCACCGAGCCGATCGCCTCGGCACGCTGCCGGCGGCGTTCCGGCACGAACTCGCCGGGTTCGGCGGTGGCGGTCGGGATGCGCTCGCGCAGCGGGCGGAGCATGGTGGGCACCCCGGCATCGCTGGTGGTGCGGACCAACCGGCGGATCGTGCGGTGCACCAGCCATCGGGCGGACATCGCGAGCAGCAGGATCAGGATGATCCGCAGCGGCTTGATCAGGATCCAGTAGCTGCCCTCGGCGAACCAGACCGAGTCGGAGAGCTTCCAGACCCACTGGCACACGACCTCGTCCAGACACTCCGGGCTGGGCGTCTCGTCCGTTTCCGGCGGTCCCGGGGTGGGCGTGGGGACAACGGTGTGAAGGTTGCTGATGGTCACCCTGTGTTCGTACCGCAACCGCCCGGCGAGTACACCGCCGCCCCACCGGAACGGTGACGCCGGATCCGACCGGCCGGGAAGCCGCCCCTGCTACCCAGGATTAGTGCGTGCATTCGCGGTTCCGATCAGGGACTATTGGCGCAACGGACGTCGGTGATCCGGCCGGCGTCGACATGGTGTAGGGCTGTGTCCGGCACCGGTCGGCGGTGGCGAGTTGGCTGCCGCTTGACCGGGAGGGTGACCCGATGCCTGACATACGACCCACGGTGGGCTCCGGCGCGCTGGTTCTCAACGCCACCTACGAGCCGCTGTGTGTCGTGTCGGTACGCCGTGCCGCGATCCTCGTGCTCTCCGCCAAGGCGGTCTGTGTCGCCGACGGCGAGGGCATCCTGCACAGCGCCCGCAATGCGCTCCCGGTGCCCTCGGTCGTCCGGCTCACCCGGTTCGTCCGGGTGCCGTACCGCACCCACGTCGGCCTTTCCCGCCGGGCGATCTTCGCCCGGGACGGCTGGCGCTGTGCCTACTGTCGGGGGCCGGCCGAGACCATCGACCACGTCTTCCCGCGCAGCCGGGGCGGTCGGCACGCCTGGGAGAACGTGGTCGCCGCGTGCGCCCGCTGCAACCACAGCAAGGGCGACAAGACCCCGGCCGAGATGGGCTGGCGGCTGCACTCCCCGCCGGCCGCCCCGAGAGGGATCGCCTGGCGGGTGCTCGGGCACCGCGCACCCGACCCGCGCTGGGCCGACTGGCTCGACCTGCGCGAGCCCGAAGCCGCCTGAGCCACGGGCCCGAGGCTGCCCGGCCGCGACGCCCGCTGACCGACCGCCGGCCGGTCAGCGGGCCTGCACCAGCGAGGCGAACACGATCACGTTGTCCGCGTAGCCGGTGTCGCCGCCGACCCAGCGCCCACCGCACGTGATCAGCCGCAACTGGGGCCGGCTGAAGTCGCCGAAGACGTCGTCCGCAGGCAACTGCTCCTTGTCGTACCGGCCGACGCGCTCGACCTCGAACACCGCGACCGAGCCGTCCGAGCGGGCCACCTCGACCCGGTCACCGGCCCGCAGTTCCCGCAGGTCCTGGAAGACGGCCGGGCCGGTGCTGGTGTCGACGTGCCCGACGATGACGGCCGGGCCGTACTGGCCGGGAGTGGGGCCCTGGTCGTACCACCCGGCCTCCTGGGCCCGCTCGGCCGGCGGGGCGGCGACGCTGCCGTCCGCCGCGATGCCGACGTTGTGCACCGGCGCCGCCAGGTCGATCTTGCCGATCTGGATGCTGACCGGCTCGCTCGCCGACAACAGCGGATACTCCTTCGGCGGGCGGGCCAGCCCGGCGATGAACCGGTCCGGCAGCAGGTTCACCCCGGTCAGTCGCTCGACGCCGAGCATCGTGACGATCAGCAGCATCAGCGAGCCGATCACCAGGACCGGCACACCGGGACTGTGACGGCCGTACCGCCACCTTCGGCCGACCTGCCGGCGCCCGGGTGGCAGCGGCGGAGCCGCCGGGTCGGGCGTGCTGACGCTGGCCGAACCCATCTGCGCGGCGACCCGGCCCAGCCGGCCCAGCGCCGTACCCACCACCCGGCGCCAGGCGCGAGGCACCCGACGGGCGGTGGTCCGGCGTGGGCCCGGACCGGGTTCCGGCGCGGGTACGCGAGGGCCGCTCATCGTGACAGCGGGTCAGGAACCGGCCCGACGTCGGCTGCTGACAAGCCCGAACACCACCGCTGCGGCCACCGTCGCGGCACCGCCGAGCAGCAGTATCGAGCCGGTGCCGCCACCTGCGGTGCCGCCGCCACCGGTCGCCGGGCCCTTGGTGGGCTGCTGCATGTTCAGCACGGTCAGCGTGGTGCTGGCCGTCTGGCCGTTGTCGCAGCGCAGGTTGACCGGGTAGTCCCCGGCGGCCTTGTCGCTCGGCACGGTGGCGTCCCCGGTGAGGAAGCCGTTGTCCGGCCGGAGGAAGACCTGTCGGAACGCGTCCGAGGTCACCTCGGCCTGCCGGTTGTTGGCGTTGTCGCAACTGGCCTTGATGTGCACCCGGGAACCGGCCTGCACGCTGTTCGGCGTCACCTCGACGAAGGTGTTCCCAGTGGCCCGGGCGGGCGCCGCGCCGACCAGGACGAAAGCCCCGATCAAGGCGAACGCGCCGAGCAGTCGGACGATGGTCGACGGGTACGGTCGCAGACCCCGCATGATCCTCCCTCCCGGCACCGGTGCACCGGTCCTGCTGGGGCGACCCGCGGCGCTTTCCCCGTGCCGGGGCGGCTAACCCGACATCGGGGTGACCGGCTGCCAGCCCAGCGGCGTGGAGAGGACCATCGTGCTCGACGGCTGCCCGTACGGGGCGAGTCGGTCGATGACCGCCTCGAAATCCCCGATCGAGGAGGCCGCGACCTTCAGCACGCTGCACGCGTCTCCGGTGATCCGGTGGATCTCCAGGATCTCCGGCCAGTCGGCGACCTCGGGGTCGTGCAGGATGCAGCGGGCGCCGTAACAGGACATCCGGATCAGCGCCACCACCGTGCGGCCGGCCCGGGCCAGGTCGACGTGAGCGTGGTAGCCGGTGACGACGCCGGTCTCCTCCAGCCGCCGGACCCGCTCGGCGACCGCCGGGGGAGACAGGTGCACCCGCCGGGACAGCTCGCTGAACGACAGTCGCGCGTCGGCCTGCAGCTCACGGAGCAGGGCCCAGTCCATCTCGTCCACGTGGTGACCTTACGTCCGGCAAGTGAACTGCTGCCAGCGCCTTTCGTTCAGCAGGTCTACCTGCGTAAGCGCCGTTGAAGAGGCATTCCGTCGGGCGATCCCACCGCGAGATCATGTCTGGACCGACGCCAGGAAGGAGCGGACGCATGGAGCAGACGGAGCTGCGCCCGGGTACCCGGGCGGCGGTACGTCCGGTGACCGGCCGGCAGCGCGCGGCCCGCGCCGCGCGCAACGGTGGTGAGCCGACGCTGGAATTCGCCGAGCGGGTGCCGTACGACGCGTACGTGCAGGCCAGCACACTGCACCGGTTGCAGGAGCCGCTGAGCGACGACCCGGGCGAGATGTCGTTCCTGATGGTCAGCCAGATCATGGAGCTGTACTTCGGTCTGACCTGTCACGAGCTGCGCGACGCCGCCCGGCTGCTGCGCACCGACCGGGTGTGGGAGGCGCTCGCCCCGCTGCGTCGGGCCGCGCTGCACCTGGAAGGGCTCAACGCGGCCTGGCGCGGGCTGCGCTGGATGACTCCGGCCGACTTCAACCGCTTCCGCAACCTGCTCGGTGAGGGCTCGGGTTTCCAGTCGGCCATGTACCGCCACCTGGAGTTCCTGCTCGGGCTGCGCGACCAGACGCTGATCCGGCCGTTCCGCCGGCAGACCGAGGTGCACGCCGAGCTGACCGCCACCCTCGGCACGCCGAGCGTGTGGGACGAGGTGGTCGCCCTGCTCGCCCGGCACGGTCACGAGCTGCCCGCCGACCTGCTGGAGCGGGACGTGGCGACCGAGCACGAGCCGCACCCCGCCGTCGAGGCGGCCTGGGTGCGGATCTACGCCGACTCCGGCCCGGACAACCACCTGCGGCTGCTCGGTGAGGCGCTGACCGAGGTCGCCGAGCAGTTCGGCGACTGGCGGCACCACCACGTCAAGGCGGTGCAGCGCACCATGGGCGCCAAGGTCGGCAGCGGCGGTTCCGCCGGGTTGGCCTGGCTGCAACGCAGCATGGCGCGGGTGGTCTTCCCCGAGCTGTGGTCCGCCCGTACCGCGATGTGAGGCGACGACGATGAGAACGAGGAAGTCCGAGACCGAGCTGCCGCGCTTCGGTGAGGCCGAAGCTCTCCGGCTGGACGCCGCCGACCCCGGACACCGGCACCTGTTCCACGTACCGCCGGCCGACGGTGGTCGCCACCCCGAGTCGGCCTACCTGGCCGGCAACTCGCTCGGCCTGCAACCCCGGGCCACCCGGGACGAGTTGCTGGCCGACCTGGACGCCTGGGGGCGGCTCGGTGTCGAAGGGCATCTGGAGGCGGAACGGCCCTGGCTGCCGTACCACGAGCTGCTGACGGCGCCGGCCGCGCGACTGGTCGGCGCCCTGCCCACCGAGACCGTGGTGATGAACTCGCTCACGGTCAACCTGCACCTGCTGATGGTCAGCTTCTACCGGCCGACCGGCACGCGGACCCGGATCGTCATCGAGGACAGCGCCTTCCCGTCGGACAGCTACGCGGTACGCAGCCAGGCCCGGTTCCACGGCCTCGACCCGGACACCACGGTCGTCCGGCTGACGCCGCGCCCCGGCGAGGACACCCTGCGGACCGAGGACGTCACCGCGTTCCTGGCCGCCGAGGGGGACACCGTCGCGCTGGTGATGCTCGGCGGGGTCAACTACCTCACCGGCGAGCTGATGGACATCCCGGCGATCACCGCCGCCGGCCGGGCCGCCGGAGCGGTCGTCGGCTGGGACCTGGCGCACGCCGCCGGCAACGTGCCGCTGTCGCTGCACGAGTGGGACGTCGACTTCGCGGCCTGGTGCTCGTACAAGTACCTCAACTCGGGGCCGGGCGCGCTCGGCGGGGTGTTCGTGCACGAGCGGCACCACGGCGAGCCGGACCTGCCCCGCTTCGAGGGCTGGTGGAGCACGGCGGCGGCGACCCGCTTCGAGATGACCCCGGTCAGCCGGCCACCGTCCACTGTGGAGGCGTGGCAGATCTCCAACCCGCCGATCTTCTCGATGGGGCCGGTCCGCACCTCGCTGGAGCTGTTCGACTCGGTCGGGATGCCCGCGCTGCGCGACCGCAGCCTGCGGCTCACCGGCTACCTGGAGCGGCTGCTGGACGAGGTGACCGCCGACCGGCCGTTGACCGTGATCACCCCGCGCGACCCGGGTCGCCGTGGCTGCCAACTCTCGGTCAGACTCGGCGAGGGCAGCGCCAGGGAGCTGACCAAGCGGCTCCGGTACGAGCATGGCGTGATCGCCGACGCTCGGGAGCCGGACGTCGTCCGGTTCGCCCCGGTGCCGCTCTACTCGACGTATCACGACTGCTGGCGGGTCGCCGACGCGCTGGCCGCGACCGTTGGGAGAGCTGGATGAACCGGGAACGCGACGAGATCGCCGTGGTCGGCGCCGGACTGGCCGGCTGCCTGCTGGCCTGTTACCTGGCCCGCCGGGGCTATCCGGTGGCGCTGTACGAGCGGCGGCCGGATCCGCGTACCGGGACGGTCGAACGGGGGCGGTCGATCAACCTGGCGCTCTCCGAGCGCGGCCTGGACGCGCTGCGCCGGATCGGGCTCGACGAGCAGGTGATGGCCGACGCGCTGCCGATGCGGGGCCGGATGGTGCACCCGGTGCTCGGCGAGCCCGGGTTCCAGTCGTACAGCGTCTCCGGCGACCGGGCGATCAACTCGATCAGCCGGGGCGCGCTGAACAACGCGCTGCTGGAGGCCGCCGCGAAGCTGCCCGGCGTACGGATCGCCTTCGACCACCGGCTGGTCGGCCTGGACCCGGACACCGCGCGGATGACCTTCGAGACCCCGCAGGGCGCGGTCACCGCGGACGCGCGCGTGGTGCTCGGCGCCGACGGCGCCGGTTCGGCGGTACGCGGACAACTGCTCGAACACGGTCTGCTCACCGAGAGCGTCGACTTCCTCGACTACGGCTACAAGGAACTGACCATCCCGCCGGCCGGTGGTGACTTCGCCCTCGACGAGGGTGCGCTGCACATCTGGCCGCGCGGCACCTCGATGATGATCGCCCTGCCCAACCCGGACCGCTCCTTCACCTGCACGCTGTTCTGGCCCACCCACGGCACCGCGAGCTTCGCCTCGCTGGGCAGCAAGGCGGCGATCGAACGGCACTTCGCCCAGCACTACCCGGACCTGCCGCCGCTCGCCCCCGACCTGGTCGACGACTACCAGCACAACCCGGTCGGCGTGCTCGGCACCGTGCGGTGCGACCCGTGGCAGGTGAACGGACGCATCGGCCTGCTCGGCGACGCGGCGCACGCCATCGTGCCGTTCTACGGCCAGGGCGCGAACTGCGCCTTCGAGGACGTGGTGGAGCTGGACCGCTGCCTGTCCGAGTGCGCCGACGACTGGTCCGCCGCGCTGCCGTTGTTCCAGCGACGGCGGCAGGACAACGCCGAGGCGATCGCCCGGATGGCACTGGCCAACTTCGTGGAGATGCGCGACAAGGTCGCCTCGCCGGTGTTCCGGACTCGCAAGAAGATCGAGCACGCCCTGGAGCGGGCGCTGCCCGGACGGTACGTCAGCCAGTACGAGATGGTCTCCTTCTCCACCGTCCCGTACGCGCAGGTCCGCCGCCGGGTACGCCGGCAGTGCCAGGTGCTCGGCGCGGTGGCGGCCGGTGTGCTGGCGGCGGCGGTGGCCGGTGTGGCGGTGGCGTTCGGGCGCGGGAGGCGCGGATGACCCACTGGGATCCCCGGCTGATGACCGGGCACGCACCGGACGGCCCCGCCCTGCTCCGCAACTTCGTCGGCGGCGAGTTCCGCCACGACGGCCCCCGCTTCACCCGGCGCAGCCCGGTCACCGGCGAACCGGTCTTCGAGGTGGTCGAGGCCGGCTCGTCGGTGGTGGGCGACGCGGTGGCGGCGGCCCGGGCGGCGCTGCGCGGGTCGTGGGGCCGGATGGGGGAGCGGGAACGCGCCGAGGTGCTGCGCCGGGTCGCCGACGAACTGGAACGCCGCTTCGACGACCTGGTCACCGCCGAGGTGGCCGACACCGGCAAGGCCATCTCGCAGGCCCGCACCCTGGACATCCCACGTGGCGCGGCCAACTTCCGGGCCTTCGCCGAGATCGTGGCGACCGCGCCGACGGAGTCGTTCACCACGGTCACCCCGACCGGTGGCCGGGCACTCAACTACGCGGTCCGCAAACCGGTCGGCGTGGTTGCGGTGATTGTGCCGTGGAACCTGCCGCTGCTGCTGCTCACCTGGAAGGTCGCACCGGCTCTGGCCTGCGGCAACGCCGTGGTGGTCAAGCCCAGCGAGGAGACGCCCGCCTCGGCCACGCTGCTCGCCGAGGTGATGGCGGCGGCCGGTGTTCCGGAGGGCGTGTTCAACCTGGTGCACGGGTTCGGTCCCGGTTCGGCCGGCGAGTTCCTCACCCGGCATCCCGACGTCGACGCGATCACCTTCACTGGCGAGTCCGCCACCGGCAGCGCCATCATGCGCGCCGCCGCCGACGGGGTGAAGGCGGTCAGCTTCGAACTCGGCGGCAAGAACGCCGGGCTGGTCTTCGCCGACGCCGACCTGGACGCGGCGGTCGCCGGCTCGGTCCGGTCCAGCTTCACCAATGGCGGCCAGGTGTGCCTCTGCACCGAGCGGATCCTCGTGCAGCGGCCGGTGTTCGAGGAGTTCACCGAGCGGCTGGCGGCGCGTGCCGCCGAGCTGGCGTACGGCTGGCCCGCCGACGAGGCGACCGTGAACATGCCGCTGATCTCGCACGCCCACCGGGACAAGGTGCTCGGTCACTACGACCTGGCCCGGTCCGAGGGGGCGCAGGTGCTGGCCGGCGGCGGGGTACCCCGGTTCGGCGACGCCCGCGACGGCGGTGCGTACGTGCAGCCGACCGTGGTGACCGGGCTCGGCCCGGACGCCCGCACCAACCGCGAGGAGATCTTCGGACCGGTGGTGCACGTCGCGCCCTTCGACGACGAGGACGAGGCGTACGAGCTGGCCAACGGCACCGAGTACGGCCTGGCGGCGACCGTGTGGACCCGGGACGTGGGCCGGGCGCACCGGGCCGGCGCCCGGCTGGACGCCGGCATCGTCTGGGTCAACACGTGGTTCCTGCGCGACCTGCGTACCCCGTTCGGCGGGGTGAAGGCGTCCGGCATCGGCCGCGAAGGCGGCGTGCACTCGCTCGACTTCTACTCCGAACTCACCAACGTCTGCGTGGATCTGTCATGAGCGAGCGCAGCGAGCGAATCATCAGCGCAGTGCTGTCCGGGCTCGTGACGGGTCCGAGCGCAGCGAGGAGCCGACATGAGTGACTTCGACCTGGCCGCCCGGGAACTGATCGAGGCCCGGGCCGGTGGGAAGCCGTGCCCGCCGCTGGCGGTGATCGGGTCCGGCAACATCGGCACCGATCTGATGATCAAGGTGCTTCGGGCGGGCGGTGACGCCGACGGCACCACGGTGGGCCTGCGGATGGTGGCCATGGCCGGCATCGACCCTGCCTCCGACGGCCTCGCCCGCGCCCGCCGGCTCGGCGTGGCCACCACCGCCGAGGGCGTGGACGGCCTGGTCGCGATGCCTGAGTTCGCCGACATCGACCTGGTCTTCGACGCCACCTCGGCCGGCGCGCACCGGCACAACGACGCGGTGCTGCGCCGCCACGGGCGTACGGTGGTCGACCTGACCCCGGCAACCCTCTCCCTCGGCTACGCCGGGGTCTACTCCAGTTTCCTCCGCCACGCCGAACGGGCCTCCGCCCGGTACGGCGTCGACGTCCGCTCCATCCTGGTCGAACTCGGCCGGCGGCGGATGGTCGGCGGGCAGGAGGACATGATCGTCGACGTGGCGCTGGATCTCGCCGGGCAGGAGGACTCATGATCGGGCCGGACATCGCCGGAATCGCCGCGACCCTGGACCGGGCGGCCGACACGGCCACCGCCGTACCGCAGGTCGCCGCCGAGACCGGACTCGACGTCGACGCCGCGTACGCGGTGCAGGCCGCGCTGGTGCAACGCCGCCTCGACCGCGGCGAACGGCTGGTCGGGTTGAAAATGGGGCTGACCAGCAAGGCGAAGATGGCCCAGGTCGGCGTGGACGAGGTGATCTGGGGCCGGCTCACCGACATGATGCGGGTTCCCGACGGCGGCACGGTCGACGTGACCGGCTACATCCACCCCCGGGTCGAGCCCGAAGTGGCGTTCCTGCTGGACCGGCTGCCCGAGCCCGGCGAACCGGTCGGCGACTTCACCGACGCGGTCCGCGCGGTGGCCCCGGCGATCGAGCTGATCGACTCCCGGTACGCGAACTTCGCCTTCTCGCTGCCGGACGTCATCGCCGACAACACCTCGGCCGGCGCGTTCGTGATCGGCCCGTGGTCGCCGGTACCCGACGGGCTGGAGAACCTCGGCGTGCTGCTGGAGGTCGACGGACGGGTGGCACAGGTCGGCTCGACGGCGGCCATCCTCGGCGACCCCCGTCGGGCCCTGGACGAAGGCATCCGGCTGGCCGGTCGGCACGGCGTACGGCTGCAGGAGGGCTGGGTGTTCCTGGCCGGTGCGGCGACGGCGGCGGTGCCGTTGCGGGCGGGGGTGCGGGTGCGGGCTGTCGTCGAGAAGCTTGGTGGTGCTTCGGTTCGGGCTGGTTCGTGATGTCTTGGGTTGTTGGTCTTGGTCTTGGTTGCGCGGTGGGGGTTCCGGGCGGTGGTTGCGCGGTGGGGGTTCCGGGCAGCCCGCCCGGCTCCGGGCGGTCAGGCTTGATCCCTCCGCCGGGCGGGCTGCCCGGAACCCCTGACGTGGCTGGGGTTCGCATCGCTCCGCCCGGTGACGGTGCGGCTGGGGTGGTGGGGGTGCGGTGTGGGGGTTGATGGGGGGCGGGTGGTTTCGGGGAAGGCTGTTCCTCGGGGGGCCTTTCCGCACGTGAAGGTGGCCGGGGGGTTCGTGTTCGTGTCCGGGACGTCGTCGCGGCTGCCGGACAACAGCTTCGCCGGAGTGTCGGTGGACGAGTTCGGAACCACCGACCTGGACATCCGGGCGCAGACGCGCGCGGTCATCGAGAACGTCGGTGACCTGCTGCGGTCGGTCGGCGCCGAGTTGACCGACCTGGTGCAGGTGACGTCTTACCTGGTCAACATGAACGACTTCGGTGGGTACAACCAGGTGTGGGCGGAGTTCTTCGACGCCACCGGGCCGACCCGGACGACCGTGGCCGTGCACCAGTTGCCGCATCCCCACCTGCTGATCGAGATGCAAGCCGTGGCTCTGCTTCCCGGAGGAGGTAGTCGTGAGTGAGATCGCCGAGCCGTTCAGCTTTCCCGGCTGGATCGCCGACAACCAGCACCTGCTCAAGCCGCCGGTGGGGAACAAGGAGATGTTTCCCGGCTCCGACGACTTCATCGTGATGGTGGTGGGTGGGCCCAACCAGCGCACCGACTTCCATGTCGACCCGTACGAGGAGTTCTTCTACCAGGTCAAGGGCAACATGCACATCAACCTGATGGCCCCGGAGGGGCCGCGCACGGTGCACGTGCGCGAGGGTCAGATGTGGATGCTGCCGCGCAACACCCCGCACTCGCCGCAGCGGCCCGAGCCGGGCTCGATCGGGATGGTGGTGGAGCGGGTCCGTGCCGAGGGGACGCTGGAGAAGTTCCAGTGGTACTGCCCCGAGTGCGGGCACAAGGTGCACGAGGTCGAGTTGCAGGTCCGCGACATCGCCGCCGACCTGCCGCCGGTCTTCGGCGCCTTCTACGCTGACGAGGCAGCGCGTACCTGCGAGCGGTGCGGCACGCTGCACCCGGGCAAGGGCTGACGATGGCGGCACCCACCGTGGTGGACGTGCACACCCACGTCGTACCCAAGGGATGGCCGGACCTCGCTGCGGCCTGCGGCGGGTCCGGTTGGCCCTGGCTGCGGGTGGACTCGGAACGCGCGGCCATGATCATGGTGGGGGAGGCCGAGTTCCGGCCGGTCGGGGCCGAGTGCTGGGACGCGCCGACCAGGCTCGCCGACATGGCCGCCGACGGGGTGGACGTGCAGGTGGTCTCGCCCACGCCGGTGTTCTTCGGCTACGACCGCCCGGCCGACCAGGCGGTCCGGGTGGCCCGGATCTTCAACGACCTCACCCTGGAGGCCACCGCGGCCGGCGGCGATCGCCTGCTGCCGTTCTGCCAGGTGCCGTTGCAGGACCCGGACGCGGCCTGCGCCGAACTGGACCGCTGCCTGGCGGCCGGGCACGTCGGCGTGGAGATCGGCAACCACGTCGGCGACCGGGACCTCGACGACGCCGGGATCGTGGCGTTCCTCACCCACTGCGCCGAGGTCGGCGCGCCGGTCTTCGTGCACCCGTGGGACATGCCCGGCGGTCCCCGACTCGACCGTTGGATGGCGCGCTGGCTCACCGGCATGCCCGCCGAGACGCACCTGTCGGTGCTGTCGATGATCCTCGGCGGCGTGTTCGACAAGGTGCCGCCGACGCTGCGGATCTGCTTCGCCCACGGCGGCGGCAGCTTCCCGTTCTGGGTCGGGCGTGCCGACAACGCCTGGCACCGCCGGGGCGACCTGGTACGCGGTGCTTCCGCCGCCCCACCCAGCAGCTACCTGGACCGGTTCTACGTCGACTCGGTGGTCTTCTCCACACCCGCCCTGCGGCTGCTGGTGGACACGATGGGCGTCGACCGGGTGCTGCTCGGCAGCGACTACCCGTACCCGTTGGGTGAGCGTCCGGCCGGTCGGGTGGTCCATGAGGCCGACTTCCTCACCGACGCCCAGCGCGCCCGCCTGCTGGCCGGCAACGCCCTGCACTTCCTGCAAGGAAGGGTCCCCTCCTAACGCCTGGTGCATAGGAAGGGTCCCTTCCTAACACCAGGGCGCACGGCGCGCCTCACACCGGGGCTTACGGCGCGTGACGAGTGCAACCGGCGTACCGGCGCGGCGGCCGCGGTGGCGGCCGGGCTGGTGCCGGTGGCCCAGGGCTCCGACGGTGGCGATTCGGTACGCATCCCGGCGTCGTTGTGCGGCCTGATCGGCTACAAGCCGAGCCGGGGCGTGGTCTCCGGCGGCCCGCTCGGCTCCGGCGCCTTCGGCCTGCCGACCAGCGGCACGATCGGTCGTACCGTCGCCGACGTGGCCGCGTTGCTCGACGTGTTCGCCGAGCCGGTGCCCGGCGAGCCGTACCTGCCGCCATCGCCGCCGTCCGGCGGCTACCTGGGCGCCGCCCGCGCCGCCGCCCCCGGACGGCTGCGGGTGGGCCGGTTCACCGCGCCGATGCTCGCCGACGAGCCGGTCCACCCGGACTGTGTCGCCGCGGTGGACCGGGCGGTGATGCTGCTCACCGCCGCCGGTCACCAGGTGGTCGAGGTGCCACCGCCCCTCGGGCCGCAGGTCTGGCCGCTGTTCGAGGTCGTCTGGTACGTCCTCGCGCTCGCGCCGGTGCCGCCCGAGCGGGAGGCCGACCTGCTGCCGTTGACCCGCTACCTGAGGGCCCGGGGCGGCGGGATCTCCGCGGGTACGCTCAGCGCCACGCTCGGCGAACTCCAGGCGCAGGTACGCCTCGGCGCCCGCCGTACCGCCGACTGTGACCTGCTGCTCTGTCCCACGTTGGCGGCCCCGCAGGCGCCTGTCGGCTGGTTCACCGAGGGCCGTACCCCGGAGGAGGACTTCGACCTGCAACGGCGGTTCTCCCCGTACTGCGCCGTCTTCAACGTCACCGGCCAGCCGTCGGTCTCGTTGCCGGTGGGGGTGACCGCCGAGGGCCTGCCGGTCGGGGTGTTGCTGACCGGTCGGTACGGCGACGACGCGAGACTGATCGCGACGGCTGCGCAACTGGAGCGCCGCTGTGGCGGGTGGGATCGCCACCCCCCGGTCTGGCGGGGCATGGGCTCCGCTAACGTGAATAGCAGCGGAGTCGGGAGGTCACTGCGGTGACCCGCCACCCGGCCCGGTCGAAGTTCTCTCTTTCCGCCTGGGGGCGTTGGGATTGTCTGTAACCGACACCTTGCTGGTCTTCGTCGGCATCCCGGCAGCCGTCGTGCTGGTGATCGTCGGCCTCGTCTACGCGGGCAGCCGTGGCGGTGGTGGCGGCGGTGCCAAGCGTTACCGGCCCGGCCGGCCCTTCAGCTTCACGCCGGTGTGGTTCCTCGGCAAGCCGGAGGAACTGGCCGACTCGGCCGGCACCGCGCTGGCGGCGGGGGCACAGGCACCCGCGCTGAGCAGCCGCAAGCAGGAGCAGGCCGGCGTCGAGGCGCCGGCCGGTGGGACCGGAGGCGCAAGTGACCGTTGGTGAGAAGCAGCCAGAGATCGGGACGGGCAACCCGCCCGATGTGCTCGACGGGCCGTTCTCGACCCGTCAGCTGCTGCGCATCGACGAGGCGCTGCGCCTGGCCGACCAGGCCACCGGCCTGACCTTCTCGGTCTTCGTGGGTGGCCTGGACGAGCCGGTCCGCGAGCACGCCGAGCGGTTGCACCGGCAGCTCGCCGACCCCGACCGTTCGGTGCTGATCGCGCTCTCGCCCAACCAGCGGCAGCTGGAGATCATCACCGGCCGGCACGCCCGCAAGCGCGTCCCGGACACGTACGCCAAGATCGCCGCGCTGTCGATGGTGGCCTCGTTCGGCGGCGGTGACCTGGCCGGCGGCATCATCCAGGGGCTCGACCAGCTCTCCCGGTACGCCGGCAACGCCTGACCGTTCCGGTACGACAAAGCCCGGTCCCACCGAGGTGGGGCCGGGCTCACTCGTGCGTGCGTGGTGCCGCCGTCGTGCGGCGGGCCGGGTCGGCCCGCCGCACGACGCGGGTCAGCCGCTGCGGGCGTCCCGGGTGCGGGCCGCGAGCGCCCGCACCACACCGTCGCGGCCCTCGGCCACCAGCCGGCGCAGCGGCCCCGGGTGGCCCTCCTGCGCCAACCAGGCGTCGGTGGCCTCGACCGTGTCGTCGTCGACCAGGTACGCCGGGTACACCAGCATGGCGAACTCCTGCGCCGGCTCGCTGTCCCGGCGTGCCCAGACCTGCCCGACCGTGGCGAAGTACCGGTCCCGGTAGGGCGCGACCAGCTCGACCTGGGTCGGGTGGCTGAACCCCTGCAGCAGCGCCCGGTGCCGCCAGTTCGGCAGCGCCTCGGTGCCGGTCAGCTGGGCCCAGACCGCGGCCTTGTTCTCCTCGGTGGGCACCAGGGCATGCGCGTACGCGGCCTCCCGCTCGCCGCTGGAGGTCTTGTCGGTGGCCAGTTCGGCCTCGATCTCCGGCCCACCGGCCACACCGTTGGCCACCAGCGCCTGCAACACGCTCCAGCGCAGTTCGGTGTCGATGGTCAGTCCGGCGGTCACCTCGGAGCCGTCCAGCCAGCCGCGCAGGACCGCCAGGTCCTCCCCGGAGCGGGCCGCGGAGACGTACGCCCGGGCCCAGGCCAGTTGGAAGCCGCTGCCGGGCTCGGCGGCGGCGAGCGCGGTTCGCGCGGTCCGGGCCAGCTCGGCCCAGCCGGTCGGCGCCCAGCTCGGGTCGGCATAGAAGGTGATGGCGGTGCTGACCTGGCGCAGCGTGGCGGTGACCAGGTTGATGTCCCGCTCGGCCGGCAGCCCGGCCAGCACCAGCGCCACGTAGTCGCGGGTGGCCAGTTCGGCGTCGCGGGTCATGTCCCACGCGGCCGTCCAGCACAGCGCCCGCGCCAGCGACGACTCGAAGCCGGCGATGTGCTGCACCACCGTCGCCATCGACCGCTCGTCCAGGCGCAGCTTGGCGTAGGTGAGGTCGTCGTCGTTGAGCAGCAGCACGTCGGCGGCGGGCACCCCGGCGAGTTCGGTCAGTTCGGTCGACTCACCGTCGACGTCCACCTCGTACCGTTCGCGGCGCACCAGCCGGCCGTCGGTGAGGTCGTACAGGCCCACCCCGATCCGGTGGGTCCGCAGCGTCGGGTACCCCTGCGGTGCCTCCTGGCGGACCAGGACCCGCTGGTACGCGCCGTCCTCGCCGATGGTCAGCTCCGGCCGCAGCGTGTTGACCTGCGCCGTCTCCAGCCACTGCGCGGCGAAGGTCCGCAGCTTGCGCCCGGAGGCGGTCTCCAGTTCGGAGAGCAGGTCCTCGAAGGTGGCGTTGCCCCAGGCGTGCCGGGCGAAGTACGCCCGCAGACCGGCCAGGAACGGCTCCTCACCGACGTACGCCACGAGCTGCTTGAGCACGCTGGCGCCCTTGGCGTAGGTGATGCCGTCGAAGTTGACCTCGACCGCCTCCAGATCCGGCATCTCGCAGTACACCGGGTGGGTGGAGGAGAGCTGGTCCTGACGGTAGCCCCAGTTCTTGCGGATGGACAGGAAGGTCGTCCACGCCTCGGTGAAGCGGGTCGCGTGCGTGTTGCACCAGTGGCTGGCCCACTCGGCGAACGACTCGTTCAGCCACAGGTCGTTCCACCAGCGCATGGTGACCAGGTCACCGAACCACATGTGCGCCAGCTCGTGCAGGATCGTGTTGGCCCGCTGCTCGTACTCGAAGTCGGTCACCTGCGAGCGGAACAGGTAGTGCGACTCGGCGTGCGTGACGCAGCCGAAGTTCTCCATCGCGCCGGCGTTGAAGTCCGGCACCCAGACCTGGTCGTACTTGGGCAGCGGGTAGCGCACCCCGAACTGCTCGTGGAAGAAGTCGAAGCCCTGCTGCGTGATCAGGTTCAGGTCCTCGGCGTCGAGGTACTGCGCCATGCTGGCCCGGCAGAAGTAGCCCAGGTCGATGCCGTCGTGGACGTACCTGACCTCGTGGTACGGCCCGGCGCAGAGCGCGGTGATGTAGGTGCTCATCCGCGGTGAGGTGGTGAAGTGCAGGGTCTTACACCCCTCACCCGCCGCCTCCTCGCGCTCCACCGGCATGTTGGAGACAGCCTTCCAGTGTTCCGGCACGGTGGCGTGCCAGGTGTAGACGCTCTTCAGGTCAGGCTGGTCGAAGCAGGCGTAGGTGCGCTGCGCGTCGGCGGTCTCGAACTGCGAGTAGAGGTACGTCTCGCCGTCGACCGGGTCGATGCTGCGGTGCAGCCCCTGCCCCGAGCTGGAGTACGCGAAGTCGGCGTCGACGACGAGCGTGTTCTCCTCGGCCAGCCCGGTCAGGGTCAACCCCTTCTCGGCCGACCAGTCGGCCAGGTCGACGGGGTCGCCGTTGAGCGTCGCCGAGCGGACCGAGTCCGCGGCCACCTCGATGAACGTGCTGGCCCCCGGCTCGCTGCACCGGAACCGCACCTCGGTGGTCGATCGGAAGGTGCGGCCCCCGGCCGCGTGTACGGCGCTGGACAGGTCCAGGTTGATGTCGTACCCGGTCACGTCGAGCAGGCGGGCCCGCTCGGTCGCCTCGACCTGTGTCAGGTTGCGCACTCCCGGCACGTTCGTCTCCATCCCACTATCGCCGCACGTCACGGTCACGTCAGCCGTCGACCGCTTGTGACGGCCGGTCCCTGCCTGGAGTCTTCCATGCGCGGGGAGCCGTCGGTGGGCGAGGTCACGCGGTCCGTCACCGGCCGATCAGGCCGGTGGGGGTAAAGATGCGTGATAGGCCGGTCGAATCGGCATCTCCGTTGCGAAGGGACATAAACGTGAACGAGCGTGTCAGTGTCGACATGTGGTTCGACCCGATCTGCCCGTGGGCATGGATCACCTCGCGGTGGCTGCTGGAGGTGGAGCGGGTCCGTGACATCGACGTCCGCTACCACGTGATGAGCCTGTCGGTGCTCAACGAGGGACGGGAGCTGCCCGAGCCGTACCAGGAGATCATGAAGACCGGTTGGGGACCGGTCCGCGTCTGCGTCGCCGTCGGGCAGCGGTACGGCCCGGACGCCGTGCGGAACCTCTACACCGCCATGGGTACCCGGATCCACCTCGGCAAGGAGGAGCGCGGACCGGAGCTGTACGCCGCCGCGCTGAAAGACGCCGGACTGGACCCGGCGCTGGCCTCGGCGGCCGACGACGCGAGTCTCGACACGGCCCTGCGGGAGAGCCACGAGGCGGGGATGCGTCCGGTCGGCACCGAGGTCGGTACCCCGGTCGTGCACGCCCCGGGTCCGGACGGCAAGCAGGTCGCCTTCTTCGGCCCGGTGGTCACCCCGGCACCCAAGGGCGAGGCCGCCGGCCGACTCTGGGACGGCGTGATGCTGGTCGCCGGCACGCCCGGCTTCTTCGAACTCAAGCGCAGCCGCGACATCGACCCCATCTTCGACTGAGGTGTAAGGAAGGGCCCCCTGTTAACGCCTCCGGTAGAGCAGGGGTCCCTTCTTAACAACAAACACCGGTGCCGCCGCCGTACTGCCGATGGCTTGGCGTCACCGCCGGCTCCGTGGACTCGTTTGACCAAGTGTCCGCAGCGGCGATCCGGCGGTCCGTGACGGCTGCCGGCCGCTCACCGCAGCACGTGGAGGTAGCCATGGCCAAACACCGTGCGCCCGTCAACGACCTGCAGTGGTGGGAGGAACGCGGGAGCGGCGTGGACCGGAAGGCGATCGACCTGCGCTGGCCGGCCCCCAGGAAGGGCCCTGCCGACGGCCTGGCCCGGGTGTCGACCGGATCGGGTGTGGTGGGCGTGGCCCGGGTACCCGCCACCTCCCGCCTGACGCCACCGGACCGGGACCTGCGCGACCAGGGCCCACGGCCGGAACGGGCTACCCGCCGCGCTGTCGACGCCGGCCAGCTGGCACCCGGCGCTCGTCAACCGGCATCAGACGTCCGCCAACCGGCACCAGGTGCTCGCCAGCCGGCGTCCGGCACCCGCCAATTGGCATCAGGTGCCCGAGGTCGGCATCAACAGAGCACCGAGCCTGAGTGTTAACAAGGGTCCCGTGTTCTACCTGAGGCGTTAATAAGGTGCCCTTCCTTGCGCCAACTGGTGGACGGAGTGCGGGTCGGGGGGTGGGGCTGTCATCGCCGCCGGTAGCGTCAGCGGACATGACGGTCGTGCACCCGATCAACCGGGCCTGGATCACCACGGGCGGCACCGGCGCCCAGAACTACGACGAGTTCGCCGACGACGCGGAGATCACCGCGATCATCGAGGCGAACCCGCACAGCGCCCTCGGCATCGAGATGCCGCACCGGGCCCCGGAGAGCCTCGGCAAGTCCTTCGCCGACGCGCTGCCGGACGCGGTGACCCGGCTGGCCGAGGCGAAGGCCGACGGCAGCTACACCCCGGCCGAGCAGGTGGTGGTGCTGTACCGGATCAGCGCACCCGGTGAGGAGTCCGCGTACGGGCTGTGGGTGATGGTCGACACCGACCAGATCTCCACCCGGGCCGACGAGCCGGGTCTGGTCATCCGCAACGAGGACGTCTTCATCGCGAAGGTGCGCGAGCGCGTCGCGCTGGCCGAGACGCTGGGTCACCTGCTCTCGCCGGTGCTGCTGTTGCAGACCGGGCGCGGGGACGAACTGCACGCCGCGCTGGCCGCCGCCACCGACGCGGCCGGTGCGCCCGCCGCCACGGACACCGACCAGTCCGGCCGCACGCACGCCATCTGGCTGCTCGGGTCCGGGCCGCGCCAGGACGAGCTGACCGCGCTGGCCGGTGGTGGCGAGCTGGTCGTCGCCGACGGCAACCACCGCAGCCTGGCCGCCCAGACCGGCGGCCTGCCGCGTTTCCTGGCGGTCGTCACCACGCCCGCCTCGGTGGCCATCCAGCCGTACAACCGGCTGGTCAGCGAACTGACCACCACGCCCGACGAACTGCTCGACCGGCTGCGCGCCGCAGGCGCCGAGGTCACCGAGGTCACCGGCCCGGCCGAGGTCCCGGCCACCGGCGGCACCGTCGTGCTCCAGCTTGCCGGCCGGGCGTACGCGGTGACGCTGCCGCACACCGGCGCCAACCGCCTGGAGAACCTGGACCACGCCCTGGTCGAGCGGCTGCTGCTGCGTGACGCCCTGGGGCTGGACCCGGGCGACAAGCGGATCACCTACGTCGGCGGTGACTACCCGGCGAGCTGGCTGACCGGTGAGGTCGAGGCTGGCCGGGCCGAGTTGGCCGTGCTCGTCGCACCGGTGACGGTGGACGACTTCGTCGCGGTGAACCTGGCCCGGGAGAAGATGCCGCGCAAGAGCACCTGGTTCACCCCGAAGGCGCGGGGTGGCCTGGTCGTCGCCGAGCTGACCGACCGCTCCTGACGTACCCGCCGGCCCCGCCCGTCGCCACGGGCGCGACCGACTTCGGCTCGCCGTCCGCCGTCACGCGAATCCGGCCCCGCCCCGCCGCCACGGCCGGGCGGGGCCGGCGCGCGTTGCGGGACGGCGGGCCGCCGGCACCGGCGGACGAGGGCAGGCCCCCGCAGCGGGCGGGGGAACCGGTCCCGCAGTGAGCCGGGACACGGGCTCCCGCTCAGCGGGTCACCACACCGCCCCCGCTCGGTGCGCCCCGGCGAGCCTGACAGACTGCCCGGTATGCGCGTCTATCTGGGATCCGATCACGCCGGTTTCGAGCTGAAGGTGCACCTGGCCAACCACCTCGCCAAGGAGGGGTACGAGGTGGTCGACGTGGGTCCGCACGCCTACGACCCGGACGACGACTACCCGGCCTTCTGCCTGCACGCCGGCACCCGGGTGGTGGCCGACGCGGGGAGCCTGGGCGTGGTGATCGGCGGCTCCGGCAACGGCGAGCAGATCGCCGCGAACAAGGTGGCCGGGGTGCGCGCGGCGCTGGCCTGGAGCGTGGAGACCGCGCAGCTCGGGCGGCAGCACAACGACGCCAACGTGGTCGCCGTCGGGGCGCGCCAGCACACGCTCGACGAGGCGACCGCCATCGTCGAGGCGTTCCTCACCACCGCGTTCTCCGGCAGTGACCGGCACGCCCGGCGGATCGCCCAGGTGGCCGACTACGAGCGCACCCGCGAGCTGCCCGACCTGCCCTGAGTGTGCGCCCGGGTGCCGTCAGCGGCGGGGCAGCTCGTCCCGAGGGGTCCAGTTCCGTCGGACGATGACCACCCGGGCGGCCGCCTCGGCCAGGTCCTCGTCGGTGGGCCGGGCGGCGTCCCGGGCCCGCATCGCCGCGGTCACGTTCACCTGCGACGAGCCGGAGCCGACCAGCCCGCGCAGCCCCCGCTCGCCCTCTTCGGCCGAGCCGCCGCCGCGCCGTCCGCGCGGCGGCGGCTCACCGCCGTCGTGCACGTTCGCGGTGGCCGCCGTCATGCCGCCGTCGGCTGGCGTGTCCTGCCCGCCGTGATGCCGGTGCCGTCGCCGTCGTCGCTCCGCATCCGCCATCCCTGCACCGTACCCGCCGTCAGAAGACCTCCAGGGCGGACGCGGTGCGGTGCCAGGTGAAGGCGGGACCGGCGGCGGCCAGCGCCCCGGGGCGCAGCTTGCGTAGCCGACCGGCGGCGGCTAGCGCGGCCGGCCCGACGCCGCCGAGGAACAGCTCGCCGAGGCACCGTACGTCGCAGGCGAGGTCCGCCGGCTCGTCGGTACGGGTGCAGTCCGCCTTGTCCGGCCCACCGTGCAGCCGCCACCGGCCGGTGTTCTCGGGCAGCAGTTCGTCGTCCACCTCGATGACCACGTCGACGTCGGTGGCGTAGCGCCGGGCGGCGAGCGCGGCCGGCACGTCCACCACCCGTACCCAGAGCGCGTCGCTCAGCTGGGCGACGAGCATGCGCGGTTCGTTCACCATCCGCAGCAGCGGCTCGTCCACCGCCGCCCGCCGCACCACGACCTGCCGGGTCAGGTCGATCGACAGCAGCATCCGCCAGATCGCCCGGTACGCCGCCGGGGTGGCCGTCACCACCTCGTCGACGGTGGTCACGCCCTTCGGGCCGGCGTTGTTCCACTCGCTCCTGGTGCGGAACAGTCCGTAGCCGTCGACCCCGTCCGGCCCTTCGTGCAGCACCACCCGCAGCTCGGTGGCGCCGCTGCGCTGCGATTCCGGGTCCATCAGCACGTACCGCCACCAGCGCTCGTCCCGCGACGACCAGCCGGGACGGTCGCTGCGGACCCGGTCGTAGACCGTCGCGAGGTCGGCCTGCCGGTCGGCGGGCCGGTCCAGGCGGAGCCGGCCCTCGTCCGGCGTCGGCGCCGGCAGGCGCAACTCGGTGGTCTCCCCGTTGATCTGCAACCGTTGGGCTGCCAGGCCGTACCCGAAGCGGGGGTAGATCCGCCCCTCGCTGGCCCAGAGCACCGCGACCGGCTCCCGCCCGGCGTCGTGGATTTCCCGGAGTTGCCGGCGCATCATCGCGCTGAGCAGGCCCTGCCGCCGGTGGGTGGGCGCGACCCCGACCAGCGTGACGTGCGCGGCCGGCATCGCACCGCCGGGCACACCCAGTTCCCGGGTGTACGCGGCGGCGCTGGCCACCAGTTCCGACCCGTCGCGTACCAGCAGGGCCCGTTCCGGTTCGAAGATCGCCCGTTCGGTCTCGTGGGTCTCGGGGTCGACCGCGTGGTGGAACAGCGCGCCGAGGAAACGGCCGATGTCGTCGTAGTCCTCGGGGCGGCCGGTGCTGATGGCGGGAGCAAAGGTGGTCACCGCTCGTGTCTAGCTGATCGACGCGGGTCGGGCGACCGATTTGCGCGCTGGTTACTCTCGAAGTCTCCAGCGGCGGCCGGTTGCCGCCGCCGGATCAGGGGAGGGGACCACGACATGGCCGACCAGACGCAGCCGTGGGCGGAGCGCACCGTCGAGGTGCCGCCGCAGTCCGATGCGGGCATCCCGCCGCAGCGCGACCCGTACCGGCGGGGTGTGGCCTCGGTCTGTGCCCACGCGCCGCGTACCGAGCCGTTCCCGGTGGTGGATCACGAGCCGACCGGCACCGGCTGGCCGGGCCAGCCCGCGCCGCGCCGTCCGCTGAGTTGGCACGTGGCGCAGCTCAAGCGGGGCGGGGAGTGGAGTGCGGCAGGTGCGCTGTTCGCCTTCGTGTGCTGGGGGATCTGGGCGATCTCGGGCGGTGGCGACCTGGTCGGACCGTTCCTGATCTTCATCGTGAGCCTGCTGGTGGGGGCCGGGCTGTTCGCGCTCGCCCGGCTGCTCGGCCGGCTGGTGCTGGAACGGCAACTGGGTCGGGTACGCCGCAGCGCCCGGGGCGCACACCTGGTCACGGCGGTCTTCCTGGCCGGTCTGGGCATCGCCTACCTGCAACAGACCCAGTGGATCGTGGACGCCTGGAACTGGCTGACCAACTGAGCCCTGTGCCGCGCCGGACCACCGCGCGGACAACGGGCGGGTCGGCCGTACGGCCGACCCGCCCGCGAGCGGTCGCGCAGCCCGCGACCGAGGTCGTCACTCCACCAGGACGACGCCCCGCTTACCCGGCGTGAGGCAGTTCATCCCCCGCGCGCGACAACCCGTCCGTACTTCGGCCCACTGGGCCTGCTCGGCTGGGCACCCGTGCTGAGTAGCCGGCCGCCGGCCGGTCACGGACCGCAATAGAGCAGGCGATTCGGGGTGCCGCTGCTCACTCCGCCGACCACACCGACCGTGGCCCGCCCGGTCAGGTAGGCGGCGACCTGTGCCGGGCTCCAGCCGGGGTTGGCCTGTAGGGCGAGGGCGGCGCATCCGGCGACGTGCGCGGTGGCCGGTGAACCGCCGCTGAGGGTGGCGGTGGCGGTGTCCGTGGTGTGCCAGGTCGAGGTGATGGCCGCGCCGGGCGCGTACAGGTCGAGGCAGGAGCCGTAGTTGCCCGACGGCATCCGGGCGTCGGTGGCCGTGGTGCCAGCGGTGGTCAGCGCGGCCGGCACCCGACCGGGCGAGTAGGCGCAGGCGTTGCCGTTGGCGCTGCCGGCGGTCACCGCGTAGCTGATGCCCGAGGCGATCGAGCTGGTCACCGCCGCGTCCAACACGCTGCTCGCGGCACCGCCGAGCGCCAGCACCGCCACCGCCGGTCGGACGGCGTTCGCGGTCACCCAGTCCACCCCGGCGACCACCTGGGCGATACTGCCGCTGCCCGCGCAGTCGAGCACCCGCACCGGGTGCAGCCGCACCCGCTTGGCCACCCCGTGCAGCGTGCCGCCGACCGTGCCGGCCAGGTGGGTGCCGTGCCCGTTGCAGTCGTCCGCCGGCAGGCCGTCCACCAGGTCGACGCCGGTGCCGACCCGTCCGCCGAAGTCACGGTGGGTGCGCCGCACGCCGGTGTCGACGACGTACGCGTGCACGTCCGGCGCGGTGTTCGGGCACGCGTACCGGCCGTCGAGGGGCAGGTGTCGCTGGTCGATCCGGTCCAGTCCCCAGGACGGCGGGTTGAGCTGCACCCCGGGGTCGCTCAGCGTCACGATCCGGTTCTGCTCGACGTAGTCGACCGCCGGGTCGGCGGCGAGGCGACGTGCGGCGGCCTCGGTCAGGCGTACCTCGAATCCTCGCAGCGCCTCGGTGAAGATCCGGTCGACGCGTCCGGCGTACCGGTCGGCCAGCCGGTCGGCGATGGCTGAGGGCGCGACTCCGGTACGCGCCGTGGCGTCGTCGCGGAGCACGACGAGGTAGCTGCCGGCGACGGCGGTGGCCGCATCGGCGTACCTGATCTCGCCGGTGGCCGGTGCCGCGGCGGCCGGGCCTCCGTTCAGCGGGACCAGGACGGCGGCGGTGAGCAGGGCGGCGAGGGACGCGCGGGTGACGGCCGGACGTCGCCGGAACGGACGGGGGAGTGGCATGGGTCCTCCTCCTGGCTGCGCCCCCGATCGGGTTCTCCGGCGGAGGCGTCGACGGTAGCCAGGATGGTACCCAGATATCCAAGATCATGGATTGATGTGGAGTTCAGCCGAGCAGTTGCCGCGCGGCCCCGCCCAACCCGGTCATCCGGCGGTGGTCTTCGCCGAGTGGCTGGTGCGCCGCCTCGCGCGGTGAGCACGCCGGCCGTCGTCACTCCGCCAGGTAGCCGGTCGCGGGGTCGATCTCGGCGAGGAACTCCCGGATGGCCTGCACCAACTCGTCCCGGCTCAACGCGAGCCCGCCCGAGTTGGTCAGTCCGAAGCCGTACTCGTGCGGCCCGCTGAGCCAGTCGAAGTCGTACGCCCCGGGCCGGCCGGCCTGCGCGCACACCCGGAACTGCTCCCCGTCGACGGTCAGCAGGACGGATTCGCACTCGTCATGCCTCGGCCGCTGATGCTCCGGCACCAGGCCCGGTTCAGGCTCGCCCGACACCGCCGCTCCTTACCGCCCGAACTCCTGTTCCGGCTCTCGGGGAACGCATGAACTGCGTCCGATGGACCAGGCGACACCGCACACCGTCCAGTCTCTTACGTCCGACCTCCGTGCGCTCGACGTCGGCGCGGGTGACGTCCTGCTCCTGCACTCGTCGAACCGGAGCCTCGGGTTCGTCGCCGGAGGCATCGAGGCGGTGGTACGTGCCCTGCTGGCGGCGCTCGGTCCGGACGGCACGCTCGTCGTACCCACGCACACACCCCACAACACGGATCCGGCCGGGTGGCAGCACCCGCCCGTCCCGGAGTCGTGGTGGTCCGTGATCCGCGAACAGACCCCCGGCTTCGACCCGTCCCGTACGCCGAGCCGCTGGATGGGCGCCGTCCCCGAGGTGCTGCGTGCCTGGCCGGGCGCCGACTTCGAGGCCACCGGTGCCGCAACGGTCGGTCGGGTCGGCGACGCGACGGCCCGCCTGATGCCCCAGCCTGCGCTGGTCGACTTCGCCACCACCTGGATGGCCACCCACAGCAGCTCACCGCCCGGAGACACCGGTCACGGGAATTCGCTGTAGAAGTCCTCGTCATCGTCGTCCGGAGGCAGCGGCGTCTGCCACCAGAGGTCGACGAGGAACGCCTGGGCGTCGTCGTGCCCGCTCCGGTGGACCCGGACGCCGTACACCCCGGCTCCCTGCGGGAGCGTGATCTCTGCCGCCGCTCCGGCGGTGATCTGCTCCACGAGCAGTTCCCCGGTGGGGCAGTGCAGCTGAAGCTGTCGACACCCGTCCCACGAGCCACGATCGGGCTCGGGCTCGCCGCCCCAGACCCGTAGCTCAAGGCTCACCCTCAGCGGGTCCGACGGCGCTCGCACGGTGATCTGGTACGTGGACGCGCCGGCCACCTGATCCTGCCAATCCCGGTACGACTCGCCGTCGTCGCCGGCATCGCACCACACGTCCCGCAGCAGGAAGTGACCGTAGAGAATGCTGACCGCAGTGCGATGAACGGCGAGAGGCCCCATGCCCCGAAGGCTGGCACCACCCTCCGACACTCCCGTTGGTCTGGCTCTCGCGAGTACAGCGACCGGGTGCTTGTGAGCGCCGGTCGATACCGAGGCGCTGACCACCGGGCAAGCGCTCAGGCTCTTGTAGTTCGCCCGACGGCGGTGACTGGTCCTGGCAGCCCAGCAGCCAGCCGAACCCGCATACCCGGTGGCAAACCGCGGTCGTCCCTGGCCCTGCCATCGACAGACGAGGCCCCGAAGCGGGTGCAAAGTGGGCGCTGGTCAGGCAGGGGACAGCAGGGAAGGCCGCGCCGAACTATCGTGCCGCCCATGCTGTTTGATGGTCTCCCGCTCACACAGACGTTCTTCGCCCTGGTCTTATGGCTGGCTGGGCAGGCCGTCCTGTACATCGTGATCCGGACAGCTGTACGCCACGCCCTTGAGGACGCGGATCGTCGTCGAGCATCGGAGCAACGCGGGTAATACCTTGCGGACGGCACGGCGGGCGCTACTCGTACTGAGATCAAAGAGGGCTAGAACGGTGTCGGCCCAGGTCGGCGATCACGCTGACCTGGGCCGGTGGCGCTGGAGCGGGCGACGAGAATCGAACTCGCACCGTCAGTTTGGAAGACTGAAGCTCTGCCATTGAGCTACGCCCGCGTACGCCCCGGTGCTCGGGGTGCGATCGACAGCCTACCCAATGCCCGCGTTGCCCGCGCGACCGTATCCCGGCGTGGCGGTGTCCCCGACCCCCGCGTTCCACGGCGCACTGTCCGATGGACAGATTCGATGCCCGTGATGGCACCTTTGTCCCGTTCGGCGCGTTGGGTGACGCCCCGGCATCCCGTAGTCGGACCGACGGCATAGACTGCACGTCGCCACGGGGTGTGGCGCAGCTTGGTAGCGCACTCGCTTTGGGAGCGAGGGGCCGTGGGTTCAAATCCCGCCACCCCGACTGCCGCTCGCGGCCGGGCCGTCCCGGGTGCCGGCCACCGTTCCGGGTCCTGCCGTTCACACGGCTCCCGGGCGCTGCCGGTCCGCCGTGCCGGCTCACCTACACTCTATGGGCTGTAAGAGCGCCCCAGATTCAACCGAGATCCGTCAAGGAGTACGCCTGTGAAGAGCACCGTCGAGACTCTGAGCCCGACGCGCGTGCGGCTCGCCATCGAGGTGCCGTTCGTCGAGCTCGAGCCGAGCCTCAAGAAGGCGTACCGGGAGATCGGTCAGCAGATCCAGATTCCCGGCTTCCGTCGGGGCAAGGTACCGGCCGCGATCATCGACCAGCGGGTGGGTCGGGGCACCGTGCTCAACGAGGCGGTGCAGGAGGCGATCCCGCAGAACATCCTCACCGCGGTCCGCGAGCATGACCTGAAGACCCTGGGTCGTCCCGAGGTGGAGATCACCGAGTTCAACGACGGTGACTCGCTCAACTTCACCGCGGAGGTCGACGTCCGGCCGGAGATCACCCTGCCCGACCTGGCCAGCATCGAGGTCACCGTCGACGAGCTCAAGATCGACGACAGCGAGATCGACGATCAGGTGGAGAGCCTGCGCGAGCGCTTCGCCACCCTCAAGACCGTGGAGCGGCCGGCCGCCGAGGGTGACTACGTGCAGATCGACCTGCGGGCAACCGTCGACGGTGAAGAGGTGCCGGGCGGCTCGGCCAGCAACATCTCCCACGAGGTGGGCAGCAAGCAGCTCCTGCCGGGCCTGGACGAGGCCGTGGTCGGTCTATCCGCCGGTGAGGACACCACCTTCACCACCCAGCTCGTCGGTGGCGACTTCGCCGGCCGGGACGCCGACGTGGCGGTGACCGTGCGCACCGTGAAGGAGAAGGAGCTGCCCGAGCTGGACGACGACTTCGCCCAGCTGGCCAGCGAGTTCGACACCATCGGGGAGCTGCGCGACGCCCTGCGTGAGCGGGTCACCCGGGGCAAGCAGGTCGAGCAGATCTACGCCGCCCGGGACAAGGCCCTCGATCAGCTCGTCGAGGTCGCCGACGTGCCGACGCCCGAGGGCGTCATCCGCGACGAGGTCGAGAGCCGCAAGCAGGCGATGGTCGACCAGCTGGAGCGGATCGGCGCGTCGCTGGAGGACTACCTCTCCGCCGAGGAGAAGACCGAGGAGCAGATCGACACCGAGCTGACCGAGGCCGCCACCCAGGGCGTCAAGGTCCAGCTGCTGCTCGACACCCTGGCCGACGCCGAGGACACCCAGGTCTCCGACGACGAGTTCGGTCACGAGATCGTGCACCGCGCCCAGCGCGCCGGCATGGCCCCCCAGCAGTACTACGACCAGCTGGTCCGCTCCGGTACGGCCGGTGCGGTCTACGGCGACGTGCGCCGGGGCAAGGCGCTCGCCTCGGTCATGGAGCGCGTCAAGATCAAGGACTCGGCCGGCAACGAGGTGAGCCTCGACGCCCTCCGTGAGGCGAGCGAGCAGGAGCACGCGTACTGATCGCGGCTGGGCCACCGTCCGCCGGTAGCGGTGGGTGGTGGCCCGATCCCTTTACCGGGTACGCCTCCCGGGGGCCCTGCGCTGAGAGCGAACAGTGCCCGGACCGGGAGTCTGCGGCCCGGCGCAGCGGTTAGTGTCGGACACGACGGTACGGAGAGCGAAGGGCTGCCATGACCGACATGCACATCCCAGCGAAGCCGCTCCGGGCGATCGACGCCCGTGGCGGTGACACCATTGGCAACCTCGACGACTCGGTCTACAACCGGTTGCTCAAGGAGCGGATCGTCTTCCTGGGCAGCGAGGTGACCGACCAGGTCGCCAACCGCATCTGCGCGCAGCTGCTGCTGCTCGCCGCGGAGGACCCGGACCGCGACATCAACCTCTGGATCAACTCGCCCGGTGGCTCGGTCTACTCGGGTATGGCCATTTACGACACGATGCAGTTCATCGACAACGACGTGTCGACGGTGGCGATGGGCATGGCGGCGTCAATGGGCCAGCTGCTGCTCTGCGCGGGCACCAAGGGCAAGCGCTACGCCCTGCCGCACGCCCGGATCATGATGCACCAGCCCTCCGGCGGCATGGGCGGCACCGCGGCCGACATCGCCATCCAGGCCGAGCAGATGCTCTACACCAAGCGGATGTTCCAGGAGCGGGTCGCCTCCCACACCGGCCAGTCTCCGGCGCAGATCGAGGCGGACTCGGACCGCGACCGTTGGTTCACCGCCAAGGAGGCCGTGGACTACGGCTTCATCGACAAGGTGATCACCGGGGCCGCCCAGGTTCCCGAGGGCGCCGGGACCCTGAGCTGATCGAGGAGCAGACGATGACCGACCTGAGCCTGCCGCCACAGTTCGCGGCCGTGCACAACCGCTACGTCCTGCCGTCGTTCGTGGAGCGCACGTCGTACGGGGTCAAGGAGTCCAACCCGTACAACAAGCTCTTCGAGGACCGGATCATCTTCCTCGGCGTTCAGGTGGACGACGCGTCGGCCAACGACGTGATGGCCCAGCTGCTCACCCTGGAGGGGACCGACCCCGACCGGGACATCATCATGTACATCAACTCGCCCGGTGGCTCGTTCACCGCCATGACGGCGATCTACGACACCATGCAGTACGTCCGGCCGGACATCCAGACCGTGTGCCTGGGTCAGGCCGCGTCCGCCGCCGCCGTGCTGCTGGCCGCGGGCACCCCGGGCAAGCGGATGGCGTTGCCGAACTCGCGGATCATCATCCACCAGCCGGCCACCGAGGGTGGCTACGGGCAGGGCTCGGACATCGAGATCCAGGCCCGGGAGATTCTGCGGATGCGGACCCAGTTGGAGGAGATGCTCTCCCGGCACTGCAACCGCGCGGTCGACCTGGTTCGTAAGGACATCGACCGCGACAAGATCATGACGGCCGAGGAGTCCCGCGAGTACGGGCTGGTCGACACGATCCTCACCAGCCGTAAGAAGGGACTGCTGGCCGCCAACGCGGCTGGCTGACCGGTACCGGATCAGAGGCCGGCGAGGTCTGTCGCCCGCCGGCCTCTGACACACCCGTTTTGGGGGTCGGAGAAAACTCCGACAGCGGGTAACGTCGGGTCCGTACCACTTGGCCGGGCGACCGGCGGGGTAAGAAGACGGGCGGAGCGTAGCGTCCGCAGGTCGTGGCCGGGGCACCGGCCGATGAGTGCAGGGAGAACGTAGGTGGCACGGATCGGTGACGGTGGCGACCTACTGAAGTGCTCCTTCTGCGGCAAATCGCAGAAGCAGGTAAAGAAGCTCATCGCGGGCCCTGGGGTCTACATCTGCGACGAGTGCATCGATCTCTGCAACGAGATCATCGAAGAGGAGTTGGCCGAGTCCGGCGAGGTGAAGTGGGAAGAGCTTCCCAAGCCGATGGAGATCTGCCAGTTCCTCGACAACTACGTCGTGGGGCAGGAGCAGGCCAAGAAGGCGCTCGCCGTCGCGGTCTACAACCACTACAAGCGCATCCAGGCCGAGGCGGCCGGCGCACCGGGCTCCGGTAACGACGGCGTCGAGCTGGCCAAGTCGAACATCCTGCTGCTCGGCCCGACCGGGTGCGGCAAGACTCACCTGGCCCAGACGCTGGCACGGATGCTCAATGTCCCGTTCGCGATCGCTGACGCCACCGCCCTCACCGAGGCCGGCTACGTCGGCGAGGACGTGGAGAACATCCTCCTGAAGCTGATCCAGGCCGCCGACTACGACATCAAGCGCGCCGAGACCGGGATCATCTACATCGACGAGGTCGACAAGATCGCTCGAAAGTCGGAGAACCCGTCGATCACCCGGGACGTCTCCGGCGAGGGCGTTCAGCAGGCGTTGCTCAAGATGCTCGAAGGCACCGTCGCCAACGTCCCCCCTCAGGGCGGCCGGAAGCACCCGCACCAGGAGTTCATCCAGATCGACACCACCAACGTGCTGTTCATCTGCGGTGGCGCCTTCGCCGGGCTGGACCAGATCATCGAGGCGCGTACCGGCCACGGCGGCACCGGCTTCGGTGCCCGGCTCCGGGCGGTCTCCGATCGGTCCACCGACGACATCTTCAGCCAGGTCATGCCGGAGGACATGCTCAAGTTCGGGCTGATCCCCGAGTTCATCGGCCGGCTCCCGGTGATCACCAACGTGCGCAGTCTGGACCGCACCGCGCTGGTCCGCATCCTCACCGAGCCCCGCAACGCGCTGGTCCGTCAGTACCAACGTCTCTTCGAACTGGACGGCGTCGAGCTGGAGTTCGAGCAGCCGGCGCTGGAGGCGATCGCCGACCAGGCGATGTTGCGCGGCACCGGTGCCCGGGGCCTGCGGGCGATCATGGAGGAGGTTCTGCTCTCCGTGATGTACGAGGTGCCCAGCAACCCCGACGCCGCCCGGGTGCTCATCACCCGCGAGGCGGTGCTGGAGAACGTGAACCCGACCATCGTCCCGCGCGAGTTCACCGGCCGTCGGGCCCGGCGCGAGCGCGAGGAGAAGTCGGCCTGAGTCGGCCGGTGCCAGGTTCTCGCGCTGCCGCAGACGGCAGTTCGGTCGTACGCTGGCAGGCATGCGCGTCGCTGTCTGCCAGCTGAACTCCCGGGACGACCGGAAGGCGAACCTGGTCGCCGCCGAGGCCCTGATCGACCGGGCGGTCGATGCCGGCGCCGACCTGGTGCTCCTCCCGGAGTACGTCGACTACCTCGGTCCGGCGGCGGGGATGCCCGTGGCGGAGCCGGCGGACGGCGAGGTCGGCCGATTCTTCGCCGACGTCGCCGCCCGACGCGGCGTATGGGTGATCGCCGGCTCCTTCCACGAGGCGGGCCCGGATCCCGGGCACACCTGGAACACGACGCTGGTCTTCGACCGGTCCGGCACGCTCGCCGCCAGCTATCGCAAGATCCATCTGTACGACGTGGAGATCCCCGGCCGGGTCTCGTACCGGGAGTCGGCCACCGTGGCCCCGGGCGACCGGCCCGTGGTGGTGGACGTCGAGGGCGTACGGGTCGGGCTGACGATCTGCTACGACCTGAGATTCCCGGAGCTGTACCGGCAGCTCGCCTCCGAGGGTGGGGCTCACCTGCTGGTGGTGCCGGCGGCGTTCATGATGCACACCGGGCGTGACCACTGGGAGGTGTTGCTGCGGGCTCGCGCGATCGAGAACCAGTGCTTCGTCGCTGCGGCCGGCCAGACCGGCGACCACGAACCCGCGCGCACCTGCTACGGCCGGAGCATGGTCGTCGACCCCTGGGGTTCGGTGCTGTCCCAGGTGCCCGACGGCCCGGGCTTCGCGGTGGCCGATCTGGACCTGGCCCGGCTGGAGCGCATCCGAGCCGAGCTACCGAGTCTGGCGAACCGACGGATGTGACCGCCGCTACCTCTGCAACAGAACGCCCACCAGGGCGAAGCCGGCGATGGCGGCGGCGGTCACCAGCAACGCCGTGCTCATCCGCGACGGGCCGCGACGGGCCAGCCGCCCGATCGAGGCCAACACCGCGAAGAGTACGAACGCACCGATGATCAGCTGCCAGAACGGCAGGAGGAGCCCGAGCAGCGCGTCCTCGGCGAGGACCGGGCTGGCGGGCCGGGACACGTCATCCATGCCAGACACTCTGGCACGTCCGGGCCTGCCACGGTCGTCGCCGAGAGGACAGGTTCCATCGCAGGTGGTCGAGGCGCCGACGGGTGTGACCGGGAGGCGACCACGAGCATCGACGGCCCCTGATTTGCCTTCTCCGGGACGTCCGCGTAACTTCCTCTCTGCACGGGGGAGGCCGGGGCAAACCGGCCGACAACGGGTGCCAGGATCAAGTCAGCAACGTTGACGTGAGACTGAGACTGAGACCGGGTGGTGCGAGAGGCTCCAAAGACGGAGTTGCGATCGCGAAGCCGACCGGGTAGGGTGCTGAGGCCGGCAGGCAGCCGGGCAGGTCGCCAGAAATGGTGATCGGCCGGTCTGCCGAATCCCGCGACAGAAACGACCGCCCAATGGGCGTGCGTCGACGCGGGTCCCGAGCAAGCTGCAGAGCAAAAGCCTGATTTTCAGGTTGCACTCCGAGAGCGGCTCATATAGTTTGGAGCGGTTGCCCCAGACGCGGTCATGCTAAGCAGGGTCGCAGTTTGGTGTGTGGTTGTTCTTTGAGAACTCAACAGGGTGCTTGATAAGCCAGTGCCAAATTGTTTTGTGATGTCCCGTGCTGGCCGAGTGTTTGCTCGGTTGGTGGGGATTCCTTTGGCAACATTTGTTTGTTGCTGGGGTTTGCTTTTCCAATTGGGTTTTTGTTGGAGAGTTTGATCCTGGCTCAGGACGAACGCTGGCGGCGTGCTTAACACATGCAAGTCGAGCGGAAAGGCCCTTCGGGGTACTCGAGCGGCGAACGGGTGAGTAACACGTGAGCAACCTGCCCTAGGCTTTGGGATAACCCTCGGAAACGGGGGCTAATACCGAATATTCACTCATGGGCGCATGTTTGTGGGTGGAAAGTTTTTCGGCTTGGGATGGGCTCGCGGCCTATCAGCTTGTTGGTGGGGTGATGGCCTACCAAGGCGACGACGGGTAGCCGGCCTGAGAGGGCGACCGGCCACACTGGGACTGAGACACGGCCCAGACTCCTACGGGAGGCAGCAGTGGGGAATATTGCACAATGGGCGGAAGCCTGATGCAGCGACGCCGCGTGAGGGATGACGGCCTTCGGGTTGTAAACCTCTTTCAGCAGGGACGAAGCGTAAGTGACGGTACCTGCAGAAGAAGCGCCGGCCAACTACGTGCCAGCAGCCGCGGTAAGACGTAGGGCGCGAGCGTTGTCCGGATTTATTGGGCGTAAAGAGCTCGTAGGCGGCTTGTCGCGTCGACTGTGAAAACCCGTGGCTCAACTGCGGGCCTGCAGTCGATACGGGCAGGCTAGAGTTCGGTAGGGGAGACTGGAATTCCTGGTGTAGCGGTGAAATGCGCAGATATCAGGAGGAACACCGGTGGCGAAGGCGGGTCTCTGGGCCGATACTGACGCTGAGGAGCGAAAGCGTGGGGAGCGAACAGGATTAGATACCCTGGTAGTCCACGCTGTAAACGTTGGGCGCTAGGTGTGGGGGGCCTCTCCGGTTCTCTGTGCCGCAGCTAACGCATTAAGCGCCCCGCCTGGGGAGTACGGCCGCAAGGCTAAAACTCAAAGGAATTGACGGGGGCCCGCACAAGCGGCGGAGCATGCGGATTAATTCGATGCAACGCGAAGAACCTTACCTGGGTTTGACATCGCCGGAAATCCTGCAGAGATGTGGGGTCCTTCGGGGCCGGTGACAGGTGGTGCATGGCTGTCGTCAGCTCGTGTCGTGAGATGTTGGGTTAAGTCCCGCAACGAGCGCAACCCTCGTTCGATGTTGCCAGCGCGTTATGGCGGGGACTCATCGAAGACTGCCGGGGTCAACTCGGAGGAAGGTGGGGATGACGTCAAGTCATCATGCCCCTTATGTCCAGGGCTTCACGCATGCTACAATGGCCGGTACAATGGGCTGCGATACCGTGAGGTGGAGCGAATCCCAAAAAGCCGGTCTCAGTTCGGATCGGGGTCTGCAACTCGACCCCGTGAAGTCGGAGTCGCTAGTAATCGCAGATCAGCAACGCTGCGGTGAATACGTTCCCGGGCCTTGTACACACCGCCCGTCACGTCACGAAAGTCGGCAACACCCGAAGCCGGTGGCCCAACCCTTTTGGGAGGGAGCCGTCGAAGGTGGGGCTGGCGATTGGGACGAAGTCGTAACAAGGTAGCCGTACCGGAAGGTGCGGCTGGATCACCTCCTTTCTAAGGAGCACCATCCGGCGAAAGCTGGTATGGAGCCCGCGGCCTGCGGATGTCGGGTCGGGGTGCTCAGTTGGCGGAGACACTGGCGAGTTTTCTTGTGGCAACGGCCGGCAGGTTCGAGTACGGCCATCTTCCTTTGTGGGGGTGGTGTGGAAAGAGTTTTCTGTTGGTGCGGCTGTGGGGAGATGGTTGGCACCCTGTTGAGTCCTGAAGGAACAATCCAGTGTGGTTGTTTGCTTCAGAGCCATCTTTCTTGCCTCTGTGGGGGTGGGGGTGGTTGCCAGGCATGGCCTGGTCTCGCATACCGGATGTTGTCCCCTGGTGGGGGTGGTGTTGCTGGTGTGGGGCTGTGGGTTGTGGGTTGGTTGTTTGTTGAGAATTGCACAGTGGACGCGAGCATCTTTGTGGTCAAGTTGTCAAGGGCGGACGGTGGATGCCTTGGCACCAGGAGCCGATGAAGGACGTGGGAGGCCGCGATAGGCCTGGGGGAGCTGTCAACCGAGCTGTGATCCCAGGGTGTCCGAATGGGGTAACCCGGCACCAGTCATGTGGTGTCACCTGCACCTGAACTCATAGGGTGTGTGGAGGGAACGCGGGGAAGTGAAACATCTCAGTACCCGTAGGAAGAGAAAACAAATAGTGATTCCGTGAGTAGTGGCGAGCGAAAGCGGATTGAGGCTAAACCGGTTGCGTGTGATACCTGTCAGGGGTTGCGTGGTCGGGGTTGTGGGACTCTGTGTGGTGGGCTGACACTCACTGAAGAAGTTACAAAACCAGTTGTTAGTCGAATGGTCTGGAAAGGCCGACCGTAGACGGTGATAGTCCGGTAGGTGAAAGCAGCTGGTCTTCTATGGATGTTCCCGAGTAGCGGCGGACTCCTGAAATCTGCCGTGAATCTGCCAGGACCACCTGGTAAGCCTGAATACTTCCTGGTGACCGATAGCGGACGAGTACCGTGAGGGAATGGTGAAAAGTACCCCGGGAGGGGAGTGAAATAGTACCTGAAACCGTTCGCCTACAATCCGTCGGAGCCTTGCGGGGTGACGGCGTGCCTTTTGAAGAATGAGCCTGCGAGTTAGTGGCATGTGGCGAGGTTAACCCGTGTGGGGGAGCCGTAGCGAAAGCGAGTCTGAAGAGGGCGTTGGAGTCGCATGTTCTAGACCCGAAGCGGAGTGATCTAGCCATGGGCAGGCTGAAGCGCGGGTAAGACCGTGTGGAGGGCCGAACCCACCAACGTTGAAAAGTTGGGGGATGACCTGTGGTTAGGGGTGAAAGGCCAATCAAACTCCGTGATAGCTGGTTCTCCCCGAAATGCATTTAGGTGCAGCGTCGTGTGTTTCTTGCCGGAGGTAGAGCACTGGATGGTCTAGGGGGCCCACAAGCTTACCGAAATCAGCCAAACTCCGAATGCCGGTAAGTGAGAGCGCGGCAGTGAGACTGCGGGGGATAAGCTTCGTAGTCGAGAGGGAAACAGCCCAGATCACCAGCTAAGGCCCCTAAGCGTGTGCTAAGTGGAAAAGGATGTGGGGTCGCATAGACAACCAGGAGGTTGGCTTAGAAGCAGCCATCCTTTAAAGAGTGCGTAATAGCTCACTGGTCAAGTGGTTCCGCGCCGACAATGTAGCGGGGCTCAAGTACACCGCCGAAGCTGTGGCATTCACATGTGTGCTTCGCTGGAATCTTTGTGGTTTTGGCGCAGGTGTGTGGATGGGTAGGGGAGCGTCGTGCCGGGGGTGAAGCAGCCGAGTGATCGAGTTGTGGACGCGGCACGAGTGAGAATGCAGGCATGAGTAGCGAAAGAAGGGTGAGAAACCCTTCCGCCGGATGACCAAGGGTTCCAGGGCCAGGTTAATCCGCCCTGGGTGAGTCGGGACCTAAGGCGAGGCCGAGAGGCGTAGTCGATGGACAACGGGTTGATATTCCCGTACCCGCGAAGGAGCGTCCCTGATGAACCTCGTTGTGCTAACCATCCGAGCTGTGGGCGGTCTTCGGACCAAACGCGGGGAGCGTGGGAACCTGGCGGGTAGTAGTCAAGCGATGGGGTGACGCAGGAAGGTAGCTGAGCCCGGCCGGTGGTGGTGCCGGGGTAAGCGTGTAGGCCGATGTGTAGGTAAATCCGCACGTCATGGGGCTGAGACGTGATGCCGAGCCGATTCAGGTGAAGTCAGTGATCCTATGCTGCCGAGAAAAGCCTCTAGCGAGTTTCGAGCGGCCCGTACCCCAAACCGACACAGGTGGTCAGGTAGAGAATACCGAGGCGATCGGGCGAACTGTGGTTAAGGAACTCGGCAAATTGCCCCCGTAACTTAGGGAGAAGGGGGGCCGGAGACGTGAAGCCCCGCGCGGGTGGAGCGTTGTATGGCCGCAGAGAGCAGGGGGAAGCGACTGTTTACTAAAAACACAGGTCCATGCGAAGAAGTAATTCGATGTATATGGACTGACGCCTGCCCGGTGCTGGAACGTTAAGGGGACCTGTTAGCTCTTCGGGGCGAAGCGGAGAACTTAAGCGCCAGTAAACGGCGGTGGTAACTATAACCATCCTAAGGTAGCGAAATTCCTTGTCGGGTAAGTTCCGACCTGCACGAATGGCGTAACGACTTCCCCACTGTCTCAACCACAGGCCCGGCGAAATTGCAGTACGAGTAAAGATGCTCGTTACGCGCGGCAGGACGGAAAGACCCCGGGACCTTTACTATAGCTTGACATTGGTATTTGAGTTAGCTTGTGTAGGATAGGTGGGAGCCGGTGAACCTTGTACGCCAGTATGAGGGGAGGCAATCTTGAAATACCACTCTGGTTGATTCGGGTATCTAACTTCGGACCGTTATCCGGTTCAGGGACAGTGTCTGGTGGGTAGTTTAACTGGGGCGGTTGCCTCCTAAAAGGTAACGGAGGCGCCCAAAGGTTCCCTCAGCCTGGTTGGCAATCAGGTGTTGAGTGCAAGTGCACAAGGGAGCTTGACTGTGAGACTGACGGGTCGAGCAGGGACGAAAGTCGGGACTAGTGATCCGGCACTTGCGTGTGGAAGCGGTGTCGCTCAACGGATAAAAGGTACCCCGGGGATAACAGGCTGATCTTCCCCAAGAGTCCATATCGACGGGATGGTTTGGCACCTCGATGTCGGCTCGTCGCATCCTGGGGCTGTAGCAGGTCCCAAGGGTTGGGCTGTTCGCCCATTAAAGCGGTACGCGAGCTGGGTTTAGAACGTCGTGAGACAGTTCGGTCCCTATCCGCCGTGCGCGTAGGATACTTGAGAAGGGCTGTCCCTAGTACGAGAGGACCGGGACGGACGAACCTCTGGTGTGCCAGTTGTCCCGCCAGGGGCACGGCTGGTTAGCTACGTTCGGAAGGGATAACCGCTGAAAGCATCTAAGCGGGAAGCTCGCTTCGAGATGAGGTATCCCACCCACCCTTTGGTGGGGTAAGGCCCCCAGCTAGACGACTGGGTTGATAGGCCGGAGATGTAAGCCCGGTAACGGGTTCAGTTGACCGGTACTAATAGGCCGAGGACTTGACTATCAAAGCTGCTACGCGTCCACTGTGTAACTCACAACAAACAAACACGCCCCCGACACGTGGTGTTGGCGCGGGATGGTGTTTGACATGTTGATAAGGTTACGGCGGTCATGGCGGAGGGGAAACGCCCGGTAACATTCCGAACCCGGAAGCTAAGCCCTCCAGCGCCGATGGTACTGCACCCGGGAGGGTGTGGGAGAGTAGGACACCGCCGGACATCTTCTCGATTTAGGGCCACCCCCAAGGGGGTGGCCCTAAACGCATTTACGCTCCGGTCGGGGCAGTGCGGACGGGACAGCGGGCCGACGCGCCGGCCGCTAGCGTCACCCGAGTGACGGCGCCCCCGAACGGGCCAGGGCCCACCACCGCGCGACCGAAAGACACCGCAGGCTCAGGGGATGCCGGGCGACCGGGGCATGCGGACGGGTCGGGTCGGCCGGTGGGGCTGTGGCGGAGCCGGGACTTCACCGTGTCGGCCTCGCGGCGCTGGCCACCCCGGTGGCCCGGGCCGGCGGGCGGTGACCCGGCGGAGGGCGTCAGTGTCGGGTCTGCACGGCCTCGCGGATCTGTCGCAGCAGCCCGGCGGACTCGTCGACCGAGCGGGACGAGAACATGGCGAGCACCACGCTGCCGTGGTCGGCCCAGCCGCAGACCGCGAAGTCACCGTCCTCGCTGCTGGTGCTGCCGCACTTCATCACCCCGCCGAGGCGGCCCGGGGAAACGTCGCGCAGGCCGTCGAGCGCGCTGGTCTCGTCGGCCATCAGCGTGAACAGGCTCTCCAGATCCCGCTCCGGCTGCCACAACAGCGTCGTCCCGCCGAACATCAGCACCGAGCGACGGGCGTCGGCGGGATCCTGGTAGACGACGCCGAAGCTGCTGTCGAGCTGGATGTCGGCCGCGAGGCCGCTGCGCAGGTAGTCGGCAGTGCTCACCGCGCGGTCGGAGGTGTCCTGGCGTAGGCCGGCGACCTCACCCGGAGTGCTGATCCGGGCGTCCTTCTGCTGCATGATCCGCCAGCCCCAGGAGCCCAGGGCGCCGACGCCCGCGAACACGAGGACCGCGATCAGCGCCGCCGCGATCCGCCAGCGCCGGGAGCGCCCGGTACGGCGGTCGGACCCGGCCGGCGCCTCGGGCCCGTCCAGCTCGATCGGCTCGGCGGTCAGATCGACCAGCGGGGTGCCGTCGTCGAGGCGGTGGAGGCTGCGGCGTGCGTCGGACATAGCCGACACCGTACGCGAACGACAGGTGGCGCACGTCGGGTCCGCCGCAGCGCTCCGTAGACTTCGAGGGTGACCGAGAACCTGGATGCCCGACGCCTCGACGCCCCGACACTTGCCGGCCAGTACCAGCCCGGCGAGGTAGAGCTGCGACGCTACGAGCAGTGGGTAGCCGACGGTCGATTCCGGGCGTCGGCGGAGAGCGAGCGGCAGCCCTTCACCATCGTCATCCCGCCGCCGAACGTGACCGGCTCGCTGCACATGGGCCACGCGCTGGACCACACCGTGCAGGACGCGCTGGTGCGGCGCAAGCGGATGCAGGGCTTCGAGGCGCTCTGGCTGCCCGGCATGGACCACGCCGGCATCGCCACCCAGAACGTGGTCGAGCGGCAGCTCGCCTCGCAGGGCCTGTCCCGTCACGACCTGGGCCGGGAGAAGTTCGTCGAGCGGGTGTGGCAGTGGAAGGCGGAGTCCGGCGGCGCCATCCTCGGCCAGATGCGCCGTCTCGGTGACTCGGTGGACTGGGACCGCGAGCGCTTCACCATGGACGAGGGCCTGTCGCGCGCCGTGCAGACCATGTTCAAGAAGCTGTACGACGACGGCCTGATCTACCGGGCGAACCGGATCATCAACTGGTGTCCGCGCTGCCTGACGGCCCTCTCCGACATTGAGGTGGAGCACTCCGACGACGACGGCGAGCTGGTCTCGATCCGCTACAGCGACGATGTGGTGGTGGCCACCACCCGGGCCGAGACGATGCTCGGCGACACGGCGGTGGCGGTGCACCCGGACGACGAGCGGTACCGGCACCTGATCGGCACCGAGGTCGAGCTGCCGTTGACCGGGCGGCGGATCCCGATCGTGGGGGACGCCCACGTCGACCCGTCCTTCGGCACCGGCATGGTCAAGGTCACCCCGGCACACGACCCGAACGACTTCGAGATCGGGCAGCGGCACGATCTGCCCGCGCTCACGGTGATGGACGAGCGGGGTGTGATCACCGCGCCCGGGCCGTTCCAGGGGCTGGACCGGTTCGAGGCCCGGCCCGCGATCGTCGCGGCGCTGCGCGAGCAGGGCCGCATCGTCGCCGAGAAGCGGCCGTACGTGCACGCCGTGGGGCACTGCTCCCGGTGCCGTACCACCGTGGAGCCTCGTCTGTCGCTGCAGTGGTTCGTCAACACCTCGCCGCTGGCCAAGGCGGCCGGTGACGCGGTCCGCGACGGGCGGGTCCGGATCGAGCCGGCGGAACTGGCCAAGCGTTACTTCGCCTGGGTCGACAACATGCACGACTGGTGCATCTCCCGGCAGCTCTGGTGGGGCCACCGGATCCCGGTCTGGTACGGCCCGGACGGCGAGGTCGTCTGCGTCGGACCCGATGAGGAGCCGCCGACCGGTGCGGGCTGGCACCAGGACGAGGACGTGCTGGACACCTGGTTCTCCAGCGGACTGTGGCCGTTCTCCACGCTCGGCTGGCCGGAGCAGACCCCGGACCTGGCCAAGTTTTATCCGACCAGCGTGCTGGTGACCGGCTACGACATCCTCTTCTTCTGGGTCGCCCGGATGATGATGTTCGGCCTGTACGCGATGGACGGCAAGCAGCCGTTCGACGTGATCGCCCTGCACGGCATGGTCCGGGACGAGCACGGCAAGAAGATGTCCAAGTCGTTCGGGAACGTGGTCGACCCGCTGGACTGGATCGACCGGTACGGGGCCGACGCGACCCGCTTCACGCTGGCCCGGGGCGCCAACCCGGGCGGGGACGTGCCGGTCAGCGAGGAGTGGTGTCAGGGCTCGCGGAACTTCTGCAACAAGCTCTGGAACGCCACCCGGTTCGCGTTGCTCAACGGCGCGCACACCAGTGGCCCGATGCCGACCGCCGATCGGCTGTCGACCGTCGACCGGTGGATCCTGTCCCGGTTGGCGCACGTCACCGCCGAGGTGGACGAGCAGTTCGAGGCGTACGAGTTCGCCAAGGTCTGCGACCTGCTGTACCACTTCGCCTGGGACGACGTCTGTGACTGGTACGTCGAGCTGAGCAAGCCGGTGCTGGCCGGCGGCGGTGAGGCGGCCGACGTGACCCGTCGTGTCCTCGGGCACGTGCTGGACCACCTCCTGCGGCTGCTGCACCCGGTGATCCCGTTCGTCACCGAGGAGCTGTGGACCGCGCTGACCGGCGGAGAGACGCTGCTCACCGCGGCCTGGCCGGCCGCCGACCGGGCCCTGGTCGACGACGCCGCCGAGGTGGAGGTCGCCACCCTGCAACGGGTGGTCACCGAGGTCCGCCGGTTCCGCTCGGACCAGGGACTGCGTCCGACCCAGCGGGTCGCCGCCCGGCTCGACGGACTGGCCGGTGCCGGTGTCGCGGCGCACGAGCCGCTGATCCGGTCCCTGGCGCGGCTGGACGCGGCCGGCGACGACTTCCAGGCCAGCGCCACGCTGGCCATGCCGGGGGAGGTCAGCGTCGCGCTGGACACCCGGGGCTCGATCGACGTGGCCGCCGAACGGGCCCGGCTGACCAAGGACCGCGCGGCGGCCGAGAAGGAGGCCGGGCAGGCCCGGGCGAAGCTGGACAACCCGGCGTTCGTCGGCAAGGCCCCCGAGCCGGTCGTTGCCAAGATCCGTCAACGGCTGGCCGTCGCCGAGGCCGACCTGGCCCGGATCGATGCCGCCCTGGAGGCGTTGCCCTCGTGACCGACCGTTCCGAGAACACCGATCGCGCCCGGCCCCGCGCCGACCGGGCCGCGCACGCCGCCTTCGCCCAGGCGGAGGCGGAGCTGGCCGGGCGTGGCTTCACCCGGATGGTCTTCGAGCTGGACCGCATCTCGTCCCTGCTCGACCTGCTGGGCAGCCCGCAGCGGGCGTACCCGTCGATCCACCTGACCGGCACCAACGGCAAGACCTCCACGGCCCGGATGATCGACTCCCTGCTGCGGGCGTTCGGGCTGCACACCGGCCGGTACACCAGCCCGCACCTGGAGACCGTCCGGGAGCGGATCAGCCTCGACGGCGAGCCGGTGGACGAGGCCCGGTTCGCTGCGGTCTACCAGGAAATCAAGCCGCTGGCCGAGCTGGTGGACGACCGGTCGGCGGAGCCGCTGACCTACTTCGACATGACCACCGCGCTGGCGTTCGCCACTTTCGCCGACGCTCCCGTCGACATCGCCGTGGTCGAGGTGGGCCTCGGCGGCGCCGAGGACGCCACGAACGTGATCCAGGCCGGGGTGTGCGTACTCACCCCGATCGGGCTGGACCACACCGAGTGGCTCGGGGACACGCTGCAGGACATCGCGGTCGCCAAGTCCGGCATCATCCACCCCGGGGCCACGGTCATCTGCGCCGGCCAGGAGGAGGAAGCCGTCCGGCCGATCCTGCAACGCTGCGCCGAGGTGGGCGCGACCGTCGCCCGCGAAGGCACCGAGTTCGGCGTGCTGCGTCGGGCGGTCGCGGTCGGCGGGCAGGTGCTCACCCTGCAAGGGCTGGGCGGGGTGTACGAGGAGGTGTTCGTCCCGCTGCACGGTGCGCACCAGGCGCAGAACGCGGCGGTGGCGCTCGCCGCCGTCGAGGCGTTCCTGGGCGCCGGTGCGCGGCGGCAGTTGGACGTGGAGGCGGTGCGGGAGGGGTTCGCGGCGGCCAGTTCGCCGGGCCGCCTGGAGCGGGTCCGTACCGCCCCGACGATCCTGCTGGACGGCGCGCACAACCCGCAGGGAATGGCGGCCACGGTCACCGCCTTGCAGGAGGAGTTCGCGTTCAGCAAGCTGGTCGCGGTGGTGGGCACGCTTGCCGACAAGGACGCGGCCAGCCTGCTGGAGCTGCTGGAACCGGTGGTGGACCAGGTGGTGGTGACCCGCAACAGCTCGCCCCGGGCGCTGCCGGCGAAGGAGTTGGCCGCGCTCGCCGCCGAGGTGTTCGGGCCGGACCGGGTCGAGGTCGCCGAGGAGATGCCGGACGCGATCGAGACGGCGGTGGCGCTGGCCGAGGAGGACGTACCGGGTGAACTGGCCGGGGTCGGGGTCCTCATCACCGGCTCGGTGGTGACGGTGGCCGACGCCCGCCGCCTGCTGAAGCGATGAGCGAGCAGACGGGCGCGGCCCGGCCGGACGACACCTCCGAGCCCGCCGCCGGTGGCGTCGCCGGAGCGGGGCAGCCGGATGGCGGCCCCGGGGACGCTACCGGAGCGAGCGGCGACGGCCCGCCGGGGCAGCGTCGGTCCGGGCTGCGTGACCCGCAGCGGGCGGTACGCGGGCTCGGTGCGGGCACCCTCGCGCTGGAGGCGCTGGTGCTGCTGCTGGCGATCCAGCCGATCCGGGTCGTCGGCGGTGATCTCGGTGGCCCGGCGCTCGCGGCGGTGGTGACGCTGGCCGTGCTGGCGGCACTGCTGGCCGGGCTGATGCGCCGGCCCTGGGCGTGGCAGGCCGGCACCGTGTTGCAGGGGGTGCTGCTGCTGTCCGGGCTGCTGCACTGGGCGCTGTTCGCGCTGGGCGTCATCTTCGCGCTGGTGTGGGCGTACGCGTTGCACGTACGCCGGGTGATCCTGGGCTGACCGGCATCGGCACCGGCCGGCAGGTCACGCCTCGGCGCGTTCCCGCCACTGGGTCAGCGCGATGCCGTGCCCGTCCGGGTCGCGGAACGCCGCCGCCCACACCTCCAGCTTGGTGCCCCGGTTGACCACCCGGGGCGCGTAGGTGAAGCGGACACCCGAGTCACGCATCCGTTCGTAGGCCGACTGGATGTCGTCGACGTCGAGGTTGACGTGCACCAGCCGCCGGTTCATCGGCTGGGCGCCGGTCACCTCCCGCAGCACCAGCCGGGTCGCCCCGGAGGAGAGGACCGCGTTGCCGTTGCCCCGGTCGACCTCGCGGAAGCCGAGCCGGTCCCGATAGAACTCCAGCGATCGGGGCAGCTCGGTGACGAGCAGGGTGATGCCCACGCCGCTGATCGGGGCGGCCGGGTCGGCGGCGTCCGGGTCGAAACCGAAGATCGCCTCGTCCAACTCCCGGTCGTCGACCGGCGGATCGTCGGCACCGCCGAAGTCCCGAGCGTCGGTCGCCGTACTCGGGGTCGTGGCCGTGTCGCGGGTGGCCGCGGTGCTCGGGGTGGTCGGAGTGGTCGCCGCGGCGTGGATCGGCTCGTCCCCGGCTGGTGCCGACCGGGTGCGCTCGCCGTTCGCCGGGTACGGGTCGTCCAGCGGCAGGTCCAGCGGGTCCAAGGGGTCCGTCGGGGCGGGCGGCGGGTCGGCCAGTCGCCCGGCGGCCGTCGCGGCGAACCGCTCCTCGGCGGGGGTACGCGGCGCGGGCGTGGCGCGGCGGGGCAGCGGGGCGTCGCTGCTCTGCTCGACCACGGTGCCCTCCAGCACGACCGGTCCGCCGGGGCGTTGGCGCATCCGGACCGGATCCCGGGGCTCGACCGACTCGATCGGGTCCTCGCGGAGCGGGTCGCGGAGCGGACCGCCGAGCGGGTCGCCCAGCGGGTCGTGGAAATCGTCCTCCGGCGCCCGGTCGGCCCACGGTGGGGCCTCCTGCCCGATCAGCACCTCGTCCGGCGGGACCTGCCCGGCGAACTCGTCGGCGAACTCGGGCGGCAGGTCGGCGGTGCCAGCCTCGGCGTGGGTGGGCACCTCGTCCCAGAGCACCCGGACGTGTCGCGGGTCGTCCAGCGCCACCCGGATCGGCAGCGTCTGGCCCAGCGACGGCCACTTGGACACCGGTACCCGAGGCTCGATGATCTTCTTGGACCGGGGCGGGAGCCCGGGGGCGTCGATCACGAGCTGGAGTTCGCAGCGGCCGAAGGCGTACTGGGTGGGTGGTTCGGAGGCGCTGTGCACGTGCCCGGCGCCGACGACCCAGGTGCGCCCGCCGCCGCGTACGGTGGCCAGCGCGATCGCCAGCACCAACAGGGCGACACCGAGCGCCACGATGGCCCAGCTCGTCATGCCCAGCCCGAACAGCACGACGAAAGCGGCCACAGTGCCGAGCACCGCCGCGATCAGTCTGCGTACCGGTGCGATGGGTCGGTTCCCGCCGTTCGCCACAGTGGACCTCCCGGGTGGTCAGGGCCAGGCTAGGCCGGATCGGGGGCCGGGGGAAGGTCCGGCCACCGCACCGGCGCCGGGACCGGGTCGCTAGGCTGACCGTACCCAGCCTGACCGGCTTCCGCCCTGAGGAGGAACCCAGCGTGTCCAGCAGCAGCCCGGACGAGCGCACGCTCGTGCTGATCAAGCCCGACGCGGTCCGCCGTGGCCTGGTCGGCGAGATCGTCTCCCGTTTCGAGCGTAAGGGGCTGCGGATCGACGCGATGGCGTCCCGGACGATGGACGCCGCGCTGGCCGACGAGCACTATGCCGAGCACGTGGACAAGGCGTTCTACCCGCCGCTGAAGACGTTCATGACCAGCGGGCCGCTGGTCGCGCTGGTGCTCGCCGGTGACCAGGTGATCGACGTGGTGCGGGGCCTGATCGGCGCCACCGACGCGCGCAAGGCCGCCGCCGGCACCATTCGGGGCGACCTGGCGTTGTCCAACCGGGAGAACCTGGTGCACGCCTCCGACTCCCCGGACAGCGCCAAGCGTGAGCTGGCGCTCTGGTTCCCCGAGCTGGGCTGACGACAGCGGCGAGCCGGCCTGTCGACGGGCCGGCTCAGGCCGTCCAGGGCAACTTGTCCGGGTTGGCCACCAGGAAGATGTCGGTGATCCGACCGTCGGCGGTGCCGAGCGTGACCGCGTACCGGGCGCCGCCGGCGGTGACGACCACGGCGGCCGGCTGACCGTTGAGGTCGATGCGGTGCACGGTGAGCGGCCAGCCCTTCTGGCGGACGCCCAGCAGGAACCGGACCACCCGGTCCGCGCCGCTGATCGGGTTGCGAGCGGCGCTCACCGTGCCGCCGCCGTCGCTCCACGCGGTCGCGTCGGCGGCCACCAGCTCGGTCAGCCTCCGCAGGTCGCCCTCGCCGGCGGCGGCGATGAACGCCTCCAGCAGCCGCTCCTGCTCCGCCCGGTCGGCGGTGAACCGGCGCTGCTCGCGCCCGATCCGGGCGGCGGCCCGGTGGTGCAACTGCCGGCAGTCCTCGGCGGACCGGTCGAGCAGCTCGGCGATCTCGGCGTACGGCAGCTCGAACGCGGTGTGCAGGACGTAGACCGCGCGCTCCGGTGGGGTGAGCCGCTCCAGCAGGTGCAGCAGTGCGGTGGAGAGCGAGTCGCGCAGTTCGGCGCGTTCCAGCGGACCGAACGGTGACGGTGTCGTCGGCACCGGCTCCGGCAGCCACTGCCCGACGTACGCCTCCCGGGTGGCCTGCCGGACCCGCAGCCGGTCCATCGACAGGTGGGTGACCACCCGGGACAGGTAGCGGCGTGGCTCGGCGACCCGGCTCCGGTCGACGCGGGCCCAGCGCAGGTAGGTCTCCTGGAGCACGTCCTCGGCGTCGTACCGGCTGCCCAGCAACCGGTACGCCAGGCCCAGCAGCATCGGCCGGTGCGCGTCGAGCGCACCGGCCGCCTCTGCCGCCTCGGTCGGGCTCAGTCGTCCGACGGGAGATCGTTGCGGAAGGTCACCGCGATCCGGTTCCACACGTTGATTGTGGCAATCGCCAGGACCAGGTCGGCGAGTGCCTTCTCCGGCCAGACCTTCGCCGCGTCCTCCCACATGTCGTCGGGCACCCCGTGCTCGCCGAGCCGGGTGACCGCGTCGGTCAGCGCCAGCGCGGTGCGTTCCCGCTCGTCGAAGAAGGGTGCCTCACGCCAGGCCGCCACCGCGAAGAGCCGCCGGCTCGACTCACCCGCGCCGAGCGCCTCCTGGCTGTGCATGTCGACGCAGAACGCGCAGCCGTTCAGGATCGACGCGCGCAGCTTCACCAGCTCCAGCACGGTGTGGTCCACGTTCGCCCGGACGTACTTCTCCAGCCCCATCACGGCGCCGAACGCCTCCGGCGCCACCTTGGCCACGTTCATCCGCTGCATGACAACCCTCCCGCTAGATCGCTCCGACACCGCCACGACGGGCGGGGCGCGTCGGGGCGTGACAGGTCGCTGTTGTGACGCCCGTCATGCGCCCTGGACACCGTCGTCGATCATGGACTTGTGGTGGTCGCTTCGCCCCGATACAGCCCGTTTTGCGAGTGCTACGACTCCGTGATCGGCAGGCCGGGTTGTCGGGGGGAGGGGGCGGGGTTGTCGGGGGGAGGGGGCGGGGTTGTCGGGGGAGGGGGCGGGGTTGTCGGGGGGAGGGGGACGGGCGGGGTGGGTATCATGGGTGGGTATGGCGATGATCCGGCTATCACCGGTGAGCCTCCGGAAGAACGGTCGGGTCGCCCCGGCTCAGTAGAACCGGACGGGTCCGGCCCGTCACAGCCGGTCAATGAGCGGGCGGTTGGTTTCGACCGCCAAGCGGGGTGGTACCGCGGGCCCGGCCCGGGGCGCCGGAGACGGCGTACCGGTGACGGCTCGTCCTCGCAGACCCACACCACAGTGAGCGTCAGCGAGGAGAGCGACCCCCGATGGCCTATCCGTTGCACGACCCGACCGCCACCGGCGTCCCGGCCAGTCCGGACCTGCCCGCGGTCGAGCGCCGGGTGCTGGAGCACTGGACGGCCGACAAGACCTTCGAGGCCAGCGTCGAGCACCGGCAGTCGTCCGGTGCCGGTGGCGGTGCCGCCGACAACGAGTACGTCTTCTACGACGGGCCGCCGTTCGCCAACGGTCTGCCGCACTACGGCCACCTCTTCACCGGGTACGTCAAGGACGTGGTGCCGCGCTACCAGACCATGCGCGGCCGGCGGGTGGAGCGGCGGTTCGGCTGGGACTGTCACGGCCTGCCCGCCGAGGTGGTGGCCGAGAAGCAGCTCGGCATCACCAGCAAGGCGGAGATCCTCGACCTGGGCGTGGCCCGGTTCAACGAGGCGTGCCGGTCCTCGGTGCTGGAGTTCACCCAGGACTGGGAGCGGTACGTCACCCGGCAGGCCCGCTGGGTCGACTTCGCCAACGACTACAAGACGCTCGACCTGGACTACATGGAAAGCGTCATGTGGGCCTTCAAGACCCTGCACGACAAGGGTCTGATCTACGAGGGCTTCCGGGTGCTGGCGTACTGCTGGCGGTGTGAGACGCCGCTGTCGAACACCGAGACCCGGATGGACGACGTCTACCGGGACCGGCACGACCCCACGTTGACCGTGTGGTTCGCGCTGACCGCCGACGAGTCCGCGCCGGAACTGCTCCGGGGGCCGGTGAGGCTGGGCGTGTGGACCACCACGCCGTGGACGCTGCCGTCGAACCTGGCGCTGGCCGTCGGGCCGGACATCGAGTACGCGGTGCTGGAACGCAACGGCGAGCGCTACGTCGTCGGCGCCGCCCGGCTCGGGGCGTACGCCAAGGAGCTGGAGGGATACCAGCAGGTCGGCACGGTACGCGGCGCCGACCTGGTCGGGCGGCGGTACACCCCGCTGTTCGACTTCCTCACCGCGCAGGCCGGACCGCAGGCGTACCAGGTGCTCGGCGCGGAGTTCGTGACCACCGAGGACGGCACCGGGATCGTGCACCTCGCCCCGGCCTTCGGCGAGGACGACCAGAACGTCTGCAACGCGGCCGGCATCCCGACCATCGTCACCGTGGACGACCACACCCGGTTCACCGGGCTGGTCCCGCCGTACGAGGGCGAGCAGGTCTTCGACGTCAACAAGCCGGTGATCCGGGAGCTCAAGGAGCGGGGGGTGGTGCTGCGGCAGGACACCTACACCCACTCGTACCCGCACTGCTGGCGCTGCGACACCCCGCTGGTCTACAAGGCGGTGTCGTCGTGGTTCGTCGCGGTGACGACGTTCAAGGACCGGATGGTCGAGCTGAACCAGGAGATCAACTGGACTCCGGGGCACATCAAGGACGGCTCGTTCGGCAAGTGGCTGGCCAACGCCCGGGACTGGTCCATCAGCCGGAACCGGTTCTGGGGCTCACCCATCCCGGTCTGGCGCTCGGACGACCCGAACCACCCCCGTGTGGACGTGTACGGGTCGCTGGAGGAGATTGAGCGGGACTTCGGCGTACGCCTGACCGACCTGCACCGGCCGGCGGTGGACGAGCTGGTCCGCCCCAACCCGGACGACCCGACGGGCAGATCCATGATGCGCCGCGTGCCGGAGGTGCTGGACTGCTGGTTCGAGTCCGGCTCGATGCCGTTCGCCCAAATGCACTACCCGTTCGAGAACCGCGACTGGTTCGAGGACCACTACCCGGGTGACTTCATCGTCGAGTACATCGGGCAGACCCGGGGCTGGTTCTACACCATGCACGTGCTGGCCACCGCGCTGTTCGACCGGCCGGCATTCCGCAACTGCCTCAGCCACGGCATCCTGCTCGGCTCGGACGGGCGCAAGATGTCCAAGAGCCTGCGCAACTACCCGGACGTCTACCACGTCTTCGACTCGTACGGGTCGGACGCGATGCGCTGGATGCTGATGTCGTCGCCGGTGCTGCGGGGCGGGGACATGCCGGTCACCGAGTCGAGCGTGCGCGACGCCGTGCGGCAGGTGTTGCTGCCGCTCTGGAACGTCTGGTACTTCTTCTCGCTGTACGCCAACGCGGACGGGTACGCCGCGCGGCGCAGGACCGAGGCCACCGCGACCGGTGCCGGCAGCCTGCTCGACCGGTACGTGCTGGCCAAGACCAACGAGCTGGTCGACACGGTCGGCGCGCAGATGGACGCGTACGACATCTCCGGGGCCTGCGCCACCGTCCGGTCCTACCTGGACGCGTTGACCAACTGGTACGTGCGTCGCTCGCGGGACCGGTTCTGGGCGGGTGACACCTATGCCTTCGACACGCTCTGGACGGTGCTGGAGACGCTGTGCCGGGTGGTGGCGCCACTGGCGCCGCTGACCGCCGAGGAGATCTGGCGCGGGCTGACCGGCGAGCGGTCGGTGCACCTGACCGACTGGCCGCGCGCCGAGGACTTCCCGGTCGACCACGAGCTGGTGGCCGCGATGGACGCCACCCGGGCGGTCGCCTCGGCGGCGCTGTCGCTGCGCAAGGCCAAGGGCCTGCGGGTGCGGCTGCCGCTGGCGCGGCTGACCGTGGCCAGCCCGTCGGCCGAGCAGCTGCGGCCCTTCGCCGACCTGGTCGCCGACGAGGTCAACGTGAAGGAGGTCGTCTTCACCGACGAGGTGTCGGCGTACTGCCAGCAGGTGCTCACCGTGGTGCCCCGGGCGCTCGGGCCCCGGGTCGGCAAGCAGGTGCAGCAGGTGATCAAGGCGGTCAAGGCGGGGGAGTGGGAGTTGGTCGACGGCGCCCCGGTCGCCGCCGGGGTCACCCTGGCGGAGGGCGAGTACGAGCTGCGGCTGGTCGCGGCCGACCCCGAGCACTCCGCGCCGCTGCCCGGTGGCGAGGGAGTGGTGGTGCTGGACACCGTGGTCACCCCCGAGCTGGCCGCCGAAGGGCTGGCCCGGGACGTCGTCCGGGTGGTCCAGCAGGCCCGCCGCGACGCAGACCTGGACGTCTCCGACCGGATCGTGGTGTCGGTGTCGGCTTCGGCGGCGGTGCGCGCGGCGGTGTCCGGATACGCCGATTTCGTGGCCCGTGAGGTGCTGGCCGACAGCGTCGACTTCGCCGACGTGCTGGACGGCTTTGCCGGTGAGGTCGGCGAGGGCGAGCAGGTGACGGTCGCGGTGCGTCGAGTGTGAGCTGATGTGTAAGGAGATGTAAGGAAGGGCCCCCTACTAACGCCTGGTGTATTAAAGGGGGCCCTTTCTAACATCCGGCACCCCAGCCTGCGGACCTGCCCGACCTCGCTCCGGTGGGTGTGCGGCGGTCCGCTACGGTGACACCGCCCCTACCCCACTCGATCCGCCGGAGGACCAGTGCCGCTGCTCTACACCATCGGCAGGTACACCGTGGCCCCGGCGCTGCGGCTGGCCTTCCGCCCGACCGTGGAGGGGCTGGAGCACATCCCGGCGACCGGCGGCGCGATCTTCGCGGGTAACCACCTGTCCGTGGCCGACGAGTTGTTCCTCGGCACGGTGGTGCCACGGCACCTGGCCTTCTGGGCCAAGTCGGACTACTACAAGGGCACCGGGGCGAAGGGCGCGCTCCACCGGTTCGTGCTCAACGGCCTGGGTGCCATCCCGGTGGAGCGGGCCGGCGGGCGGGCGGCGCTGACCGCCTTCGACGCGGCCATCCCCGCCCTCAAAGGCGGCGACCTGGTCGCCATCTATCCTGAGGGGACCCGTTCGCCGGACGGCCGGCTCTATCGGGGACGCACCGGCACCGCACGGCTGGCGCTGGCCGCCGGTGTCCCGATCATCCCGGTGGGCATGATCGGCACCGACAAGGTGCAGCCGATCGGGGCCCGGATGCCCCGACCCAGCGGCGCGAAGATCACCGTGCGGTTCGGTAAGCCGCTGGACTTCACCGGCCGCTCGGCGGACCGGACGTCGCTGCGGGAGATGACCGACGAGCTGATGGCCGAGATCCAGAAGCTGACCGGCCAGGAGTACGTCCCGCGCTACGCCCCGCCCCGAGCGAAGCCGCCGACCCCGCACGAGTCGACCTCGAACGAGTCGACGCCGGGCGGGCCGGGTGCCGACGGGTCGACCGCCGGCTGAGCGGGGCAGGGCGGCCCGCGCTCAGCCGTTCGTGGAGACGATCTGCCGCCGCATGGTGCCGAGCAGCCGGGCGCTGTCGTCCACCGAGAGACCGGTGAAGACCGCGCTGGTGATGCTGCCGTGGTCGACCGAGGTGCAGACCACCACCCCGACGCCGTCGACGTTGCCCACCGCGCACCGCTCGTGCCGTCCCCGTATGCCGGTCTCCACGACCTGAGCCTGGCCGAGCGAGTACTGCTGGGTGAGTCGTTCGATCTCGCTGTCGGCGTCGGCCGAGGGAGCGAAGCGGAAGCCGGTGCCGCCGAAGACGGTGACCTGCTTGCCGGCGCTGGTGGCGTAGATGCCGGCGAAGGTGTCGTCGGCGAGCAGGTGTTCCTGGCGCATCTGCGACTCCAGCCGCCGGGCGGCCTGCGTACTGCGGTCGTCCTGGCGTAGTTCCAGGTCGGCGACCTGGCTCGGCAACGTGGCGTTCGCCGGGTATTGGCTGACCATCGGGACCCCGTAGTAGGCCGGGCAGCCGCAGCAGCAGGCGATCGTCAGCAGCAGCATCCACGGCCAGCGGCGACGCTTGCGGCGGCGGGCGTACCCCGGCGGCGCCTGCCAACCCGGCGGCGGCGTGGGGGGCCCGGTCTTGCGGCCCCGCCAGCCCCGGACCGGCGGCTGAGGCGGCGCGACCGGCGGTGCCGGCGGCGGGGCGTGCCGCACCGGCGGCGGCGCGACCGGCTGAGGACGAGCCGGCGCTACGGGCGGCCGCCTCGGCGCGGCGGGTGCCGGCGGAGTGGGGCGGCCTGCCTGCGGCGGGTATGCGGCCGGCTGGTGCGCCGGTGGCGCGGGTGAGACCGGTGGTGGGTATGCGGCCGGCTGGTGTGCCGGTGGCGCGGGTGAGATCGGAGGCGGTACGGGGGTGTAGGACCGGGTCGCTGGCGGTGCGGGATAGGACAGCGTGGGAGGCGGCAGGGCGGGCATGTCCGACGAGGGCAGATGCCAGCCGCTGGTGTCGACGCCGGCCCACGGGTCCACCGGGGTCTGGTGCTCCGGCGCGTCGGCCGGCGCCACCGGCGGCAGCAGGGTGGGCTCGGCGGACTGGCCCCAGACGCGGCGGCGCGGCGGTGGCGGCGGTACGGCAGCCGACCCGCTCCAGCGCGGCGCGGGCTCCTCCACGGCCGTCGCATCGGGCACGGGCGTCGCCGCGGGCATCATCCGGGTGCCCTGCGGACCGACCTCGGGAGGGGGTGCCACGGTGGTACGCGCGTCGTCCTCGGACGACGTCGAGCCGTTCCGCCCGTCGGCCTCGTCCACCGGCCGGGTCGAGTCGGCCTCGTTCACGGGCCGGGTCGAGGCGATCTCGGCTCGGGTCGGATCGGGCTCGTTAGTGGGGCGGGTCGGGTCGATCTCGGCTCGGGTCGGGTCGGGCGGTGCGGCTGGTGGGGTGGGGTGGGTCGGTCCGGTGGGACTGGTCGGGTCGGCGTCGCCGACCGGCTGGGTCTCGTCCGCCGGCGAGGTGGTGGCAGGCGGCGCGGGGTCGAGGGTCTGCTCCTGGGGGACCGCTGACTCCCCGTTCCGGTGTGGGTCCGGACGGTTCCCGTCGACCGGCCGGTCTGCTCCCGGCTGCGGCTCCGGCATCGCGGCAATCTCCTCTCACGCCGACCCGAGGTTAGTACCGGTGTGCCACCGGGGCCGAACCAGGCCCGTACCTCTCATCCGGTGACGGCGGCCGGTGACCAGCGGTCACCGGGGCGGACGAGCGCCGATTCCGCTGGTGTCCGGGTCGGCCAGGTGTGGCATGGGGCCGGTGGTGGGGCGCGTACCCTTGGGCATCATGAGCGTCCCGTCCAGCACTCCGCGTCCCGTTGCGGCCAACTCCGTCTGGCCCCGGCTGGAGCCGCTGCTGCCCCAGGTGACCAAGCCCATCCAGTACGTCGGTGGCGAACTGGGTGCGGTGGTCAAGGACTGGGACTCCGCGACCGTGCGCTGGGCGTTGATGTACCCGGACGCGTACGAGGTGGGCCTGCCCAATCAGGGCGTGCAGATTCTCTACGAGGTGCTCAACGAGCTCCCCGACACGCTCGCCGAGCGGACGTACGCGGTCTGGCCGGACCTGGAACGGCTGATGCGCACCCACGAGGTGCCGCAGTTCACCGTCGACGCGCACCGTCCGGTCGGTGACTTCGACCTGTTCGGCGTGTCCTTCGCCACCGAGCTGGGCTACACCAACCTGCTCACCGCGATCGACCTGGCCGGCATCCCGCTGCTCGCCGCCGACCGGACCGATGCCGACCCGGTGATCGTGGCCGGCGGGCACGCCGCCTTCAACCCGGAGCCCATCGCCGACTTCGTCGACGCCGCCGTACTCGGCGACGGCGAGGAGGCGGTCCTGGAGATCACCGCGATCGTCCGGGAGTGGAAGGCGGAGGGTTCGCCCGGTGGTCGGAACGAGCTGCTGCTGCGGCTGGCCCGCACCGAGAGCGTCTACGTGCCGCGCTTCTACGACGTGGACTACCTGCCCGACGGTCGCATCCAGCGGGTCGTGCCGAACCGGGCGGACGTGCCGTTCCGGGTGCACAAGCGCACCACGATGGACCTGGACGCCTGGCCGTACCCGCGCAAGCCGCTGGTCCCGCTCGCCGAGACGGTGCACGAGCGGTACGCGGTGGAAATCTTCCGTGGCTGCACCCGGGGCTGCCGGTTCTGCCAGGCGGGCATGATCACGCGCCCGGTGCGGGAGCGGTCCATCACCACCGTGGGGCAGATGGTGCAGCAGGGGCTGGAGTTCTCCGGCTTCCACGAGGTGGGTCTGCTGTCCCTGTCGTCCGCCGACCACTCCGAGATCGGCGACATGTGCTCCGGCCTCGCCGAGCAGTACCAGGGCACCAACGTCTCGCTGTCGCTGCCGTCGACCCGGGTGGACGCCTTCAACATCGAGCTGGCCCAGGAACTGTCCCGCAACGGCCGGCGGACCGGACTGACCTTCGCCCCGGAGGGCGGGTCGGAGCGGATCCGCAAGGTGATCAACAAGATGGTGTCGAAGGACGACCTCATCCGCACCGTGGTCACCGCGTACACCAACGGCTGGCGGCAGGTGAAGCTCTACTTCATGTGCGGCCTGCCCACCGAGACCGACGACGACGTCCTTGAGATCGCGGACATGGCCCACGAGGTCATCCGGGCCGGTCGGGCCGCCACCGGCTCGAAGGACATCCGCTGCACCGTGTCCATCGGCGGGTTCGTGCCGAAGCCGCACACCCCGTTCCAGTGGGCGTCGATGCAGCGTCCGGAGGTCATCGATCACCGGCTGAAGCTGCTCAAGCAGGCGATCAACGCGGACCGCTCGTTGGGTCGGGCGATCGGCTTCCGCTATCACGACGGCGAGCCATCGCTGATCGAGGGCCTGCTGTCCCGGGGTGACCGCCGGGTCGGCGCGGTGATCCGCCGGGTGTGGGAGAACGGCGGCCGGTTCGACGGCTGGAGCGAGCACTTCTCGTACCAGCGCTGGGTGGAGGCCGCCACCGAGGTGCTGCCCGGGTTCGGGGTGGACCTCGACTGGTACACCACCCGCGAGCGGGAGGAGCTGGAGGTCCTGCCCTGGGACCACCTGGACTCCGGCCTGGACAAGGACTGGCTCTGGCAGGACTGGCAGGATTCCCTGAGCGAGTACGAGCAGGACGACTGTCGCTGGACGCCCTGCTTCGACTGCGGTGTCTGCCCGTCCATGGACACCGAGATCCAGATCGGTCCGACCGGCCGGAAGTTGCTCCCGTTGACCCCGGTCAACGGTCTGAAGCTGCCCACCGGCGCGCAACAGTGACCCCGGCGCCCCGGGCGGGGGCCGACACCGAGGAGCAGGACGATCAGTAGGAAACCACAGCCCGAGGGCGGCCAGGCGCCGGTCGTCCAGCGCGTCCGGATCCGGTACGCCAAGCGTGGCCCGCTGCGGTTCACCTCGCATCGGGACTTCGCCCGGGCGTTCGAGCGGGCGCTGCGCCGTGCCGGCGTACCGATGGCCTTCTCCCAGGGCTTCACCCCGCACCCCAAGATCTCGTACGCCAGCGCCGCGCCGACGGGGGTCGCCAGCGAGGCGGAGTACCTGGAGATCGGCCTGCGCGAGCCGGTGGACCCGGCGCAGTTGCGCGAGGCGCTGGACACGGCGCTCTCGCCCGGCCTCGACGTGCTCGACGCGGTGGTGGCCACCGGCTCCGGCCTGTCCGACCGGATCCAGGCGTCCCATTGGCGGATCGAGCTGCCGCAGGTGGATCCCGAGATCGTGGCCAAGGCGGTGACCACCTTCCTGGCGGCCGACGAGGTGCTGGTGGAGCGGATGACCAAGCAGGGGCGGCGTACCTTCGACGCCCGTGCCGCCGTGGTCGGCATCGATGTGATCACGTCGTCGGCGACGCCTTCCGTGGCCCCGGCCGTACCGTGTGCGATACTCGAACTGGTCGTGCGGCAGGTCACCCCGTCCGTACGGCCCGATGACGTCCTTTCCGGCCTCCGCGTGGTGGCCGGCCTGGAGCCGCCGGTAGCCCCGAAGGTGACCCGGCTGGCTCAGGGCACGCTGACCGCGCAGGGTGCGATCGTGGATCCGCTGGACGCGGACCGCGACGGGGCAACCATCGGCGGGCGCTGACCGACGGTCGGTGCTTCAGACAGGCAGACTTCGCCGGTCGCGCACGCCTGTGCGCCCGGGGAAACACCTTTGCGGCGACCCTGCGTGGCAGCGCTCACCCGCGCCCGGGGAAGCCAGAACTGGAGAACGTCCATGCTCGAGAACGAGCCCGAGGGCGGCGAACGGACCGGTGCCAACCTGGCCGGCGAGACCGCTGAGAACGGCACCACCGGCGCGGCGGGCACCGCACCGGCCGCTCCCGACCCGTCGGGGGAGACCTCCGGCACGGTGAGCGGCGCGGCCGACCTGGGCAGCCCGTCCGCCGCCGAGGCGCCGCCCCGACGGCGGGCGACCCGTCGCCGCGCCACCCCGGTGGCGCAGCCGGAGCAGATCGACGCCCCGGTCGAGGCGTCCAGTACCCCGGCGCCGGGCAGCGCGGAGGCACCGCAGGCGGAGGTCTTCGCCCCGGTCGCCGGTGACGTGGACGAGGCGCCGAAGACCCCCCGACGGCGCCGTAAGGCCACCACCGCGTCGAAGGCCGCCGAGGAACCGCTGGCCGTGGCCGAGGTCGAGGCCGCCGGTGGGGATGTCGTACCGCCGGTGAAGGTGACGCGTACCCGTCGGAAGAAGGCGGCCGCCGCGCCGGCCGAGGTCCCGGCCGTGGTCGAGGAGCCGGCACCTCCGGCCGGTACCGACTTCGGTGCGGCCGCGCTGCCTTCCGAGGGCGGCGTGCCGGTCGAGGGCGAGGCGCCGGTGGAAGCTGCTGCGCCGGTGGAAGCCCCCGCGAGCGAACCGACGGCACCAGCGACTCCGCCGGAGCAGGAGGCCGCAGCCGAGCCGGAGCCCCGGTCCCGCCGACGGCGGGCCGCGCTCAGCGCGCCGACCGTGCTGTTCATGGCACCTGAGGAGGTCACGGCCGCCCGCGCTGCCAGCGCCGCCGCGGCCGCTGCCGCACCGGCAGCCGAGGAGGAGACGACCGAGGAGCCGGTCGAGCCGACCCGTCGCCGTCGCCGGGCTCGGCGGGAGCCCGAGCCGGAGCCCGCCGCCGAGGTAGAGGTCGAGGTCGAGGAGGAGCCCGCCGCAGAGGCCGAGGAGGCCGCCGACGACGAGGACGAGGACGAGGACGGCTCGGGGCGGCGTCGCCGCCGGCGTGGTCGCCGGGGCCGAGGTCGGGGCAAGGGCGGTGCCGAGGACCTCGACGACGCCGAGGAGGGCGAGGCCGAGGAGGCCGCTCAGAGCGACACGGACGAGGCCGAGACGGAGGAGGCCGGTGACGAGGGCGACGGCGACGGGATGACCCGCCGTCGGCGTCGGCGCCGCCGCCGGGGGGCCGGCGACACCGACGGTGGTGCCGACGACGGCGTACCCACCGTGGTGAAGATCCGGGAGCCGCGCCGTACGGTCGACGAGGTGCAGGGTGTCTCCGGTTCGACCCGGCTGGAGGCCAAGCGGCAGCGCCGCCGGGACGGCCGCGAGCAGCGCCGGACCCGCCCGCCGATCCTGAGCGAGTCGGAGTTCCTGGCCCGCCGGGAGGCGGTCGACCGGGTGATGGCGGTACGCCAGCGCGGCGACCGCACCCAGATCGCCGTGCTGGAGGACGGCGTGCTGGTCGAGCACTACGTCACCCGCAACTCCGCGGCCACCATGGCTGGCAACGTCTACCTCGGCAAGGTGCAGAACGTGCTGCCGAGCATGGAAGCGGCGTTCGTCGACATCGGCCGGGGCCGCAACGCCGTCCTGTACGCCGGTGAGGTCAACTGGGACTCCACCGGGCTGGAGGGGCGGGCCCGCTCGATCGAGCAGGCGCTCAAGTCCGGCGACTCGGTGCTGGTGCAGGTCACCAAGGACCCGATCGGGCACAAGGGCGCCCGGCTGACCAGTCACGTCGCGCTCTCCGGTCGGCACCTGGTCTACGTGCCCGGCGGCAACGCCTCCGGCATCAGCCGCAAGCTGCCGGACACCGAGCGCAAGCGGCTGCGTGACGTGCTCAAGAAGCTGGTGCCGGACGGTGCGGGCGTGATCGTCCGGACCGCCGCCGAGGGTGCCAGCGAGGACGAGTTGGCCCGCGACGTCAAGCGGCTCCAGGCGCAGTGGGAGGACATCCAGGCCAAGTCCACCGAGGGTGGCGCGCCGGTGCTGCTCTACGAGGAGCCGGACCTGGTGATCCGGGTGGTCCGGGACCTGTTCAACGAGGACTTCCGCGAGCTGGTGATCGAGGGCGACCAGTCGTACGACATGGTCGAGTCGTACCTGTCGCACGTCTCGCCGGACCTGGTCGCCCGGCTGCGCCGGCACGTGGGCACCACCGACGTGTTCGCCGCGTACCGCATCGACGAGCAGATCCTGAAGGGGCTCGACCGCAAGGTCTTCCTCCCGTCCGGCGGTCACCTGGTGATCGACCGGACCGAGGCGATGACCGTGGTCGACGTCAACACCGGGAAGTACACCGGCGCGGGCGGCAACCTGGAGGAGACGGTCACCCGCAACAACCTGGAGGCGGCCGAGGAGATCGTCCGTCAGCTCCGGTTGCGCGACATCGGCGGCATCGTGGTGATCGACTTCATCGACATGGTGCTGGAGTCGAACCGGGAGCTGGTGCTGCGCCGGCTGACCGAGTGCCTGGGCCGGGACCGGACCAAGCACCAGGTCACCGAGATCACCTCGCTGGGCCTGGTGCAGATGACCCGTAAGCGGATCGGTGCCGGGCTGCTGGAGGCGTTCAGCGAGACCTGCGACTGCTGCAAGGGCCGTGGCCTGATCATCCACACCGAGCCGGTGCCGGAGAAGCCGCGTTCCGGCGGCACGGAGAAGGTGAAGGCGGTCGCCTCGGCCGCACCGGTCGCGGAGCCGGCGAGCAGCTCGTCGCGGCGTCGGGGTCGTAAGAGCGCCGCCGCCGAGCGGACCGTGGTCGAGGTCACCGGGACCGAGGAGACCGGCACCGCCGCAGCCGACGCGGACTACCACGACACGATGGGCTACGACCTGTCCCGGTACGAGACGGACACCCCGGCCGCTCCGGACGTCGCCGACAGCCAGCAGGGCGAGTCGGCCCGCCTGGCCGCCCCGGACGACCCGGACGCGCTGGGTGAGGGCGACGAGGAGGAGAGTGCCGAGAGCGGCACCGGCCGGCGTCGCTCCCGGCGTGGTGGTGCACGCCGCCGTACCCGACCGTGACCACACGGCGGTGAGCCGGACCCGGTCCGCCGCCCCGACGTCGATGAGCCCCGCCTGCGGTGACGTCCGCCGGGCGGGGCTCCGGCGTACCGTGGTGCGGGTGTCACCGGGTGGGTGGCGCCACTATCGGTGACCGGGTGATGGCCGACCGGTGACCCGGCCCGGTGAGGGTGGCCCGGTTTGGGGCTGGCCCCGACCATGGCGTACGCTAACCTGCGGCGCACTTTGGTGTGCCGAGTTCCCGTGTGCCCGCGCCGCCGTGCCTCTGCTACCCGGCGAGCCGCCGCGGGGACGACCGCCAGCAGCCTCAACGACAGGGAGTCCGCCTCCGATGTACGCGATCGTCAAGACCGGCGGCAAGCAGTACAAGGTCGCCGAAGGCGACGTGATCGAGGTCGAGAAGCTCGCCGGTGCTCCCGGCGACGCGGTGAAGCTCGCCGCGGTGCTCCTCGTCGACGGTGACGACCTGGTGACCGATGCGGCGAAGCTCGCCGAGGTCGAGGTGTCCGGTGAGATCGCCGCGCACACCAAGGGCCCGAAGATCCGGATCCACAAGTTCAAGAACAAGACCGGCTACCACAAGCGCCAGGGTCACCGCCAGCCGCTGACCCAGGTCAAGGTGACCGGCATCTCCAGCGGGAAGTAGGTCGTCCTCAGATGGCTCACAAAAAGGGTGCGTCCAGCTCGCGTAACGGCCGTGACTCCGCGGCCCAGCGGCTCGGCGTGAAGCGCTTCGGTGGTCAGGTCGTCAGCGCGGGCGAGATCATCGTCCGGCAGCGCGGCACCAAGTTCCACCCCGGTGACCTGGTCGGCCGTGGTGGCGACGACACGCTCTTCGCGCTGTCCGCCGGTGCGGTCCAGTTCGGCACCAAGCGCGGTCGCAAGACCGTCAGCATCGTGCCGCAGCGGTAGCTTCGAGGCGAAGCGGGCCGTGGACCTGATGTCCCGGCCCGCTTCGCCATTTCTCACGCGGGGTCGAGCCCCGCTGGAAGGATTGCGGCGTGACGACGTTCGTTGACCGGGTCGTTCTGCACCTGCAGGCCGGCGACGGCGGGCACGGCTGTGTCTCGATCCACCGGGAGAAGTTCAAGCCGTTCGGCGGGCCAGACGGCGGCAACGGCGGCCATGGCGGCAGCGTGTCGCTGGTGGTCGACCCCCAGGTGCACACGCTGCTCGACTTCCATTTCCGCCCGCACGTCAAGGCGCCCAGCGGTCGCGGTGGCGCGGGATCCAACCGGGACGGCGCCAACGGCAGCGACCTGGTGCTGACCGTGCCGGACGGGACGGTCGTGCAGACCGCCGACGGCACCGTGCTGGCCGACCTGGTCGGTGCCGGCACCACCTTCGAGGCGGCCCGGGGCGGGCGTGGCGGCCGGGGCAACGCCTCGCTGGCCAACGCCCGCCGGAAGGCGCCCGGCTTCGCGGAGCTGGGCGAGCCGGGCGAGCAGCTTGACGTGGTGCTGGAGCTCAAGAGCGTCGCCGACGTCGGTCTGGTCGGCTTCCCGTCGGCTGGCAAGTCGTCGCTGATCTCGGTGATCTCGGCCGCCAAGCCGAAGATCGCCGACTACCCGTTCACCACCCTGGTGCCGAACCTCGGTGTGGTGCGGCTGGACAACCACACCTTCACCGTCGCCGACGTGCCCGGTCTTATCCCGGGTGCGGCCACCGGCAAGGGCCTGGGGCTGGAGTTCCTGCGGCACGTCGAGCGTTGTGCCGTCCTGGTGCATGTGATCGACACCGCGACGTTGGAGCCGGGCCGGGACCCGCTGGCCGACATCGACACCATCGAGGCGGAGCTGGCCGAGTACGGCGGTCTGGCCGACCGGCCGCGCCTGGTGGCCCTGAACAAGATCGACGTGCCCGACGGCCGGGACCTCGCCGAGATCGTCCGGCCCGACCTGGAAGCCCGCGGCCTGCGGATCTTTGAGGTGTCGGCGGCCACCCGGGAGGGCCTCAAGGAGTTCGTCTACGCGATGGCCGAGTTGGTGGAGCAGTCGCGGGCAGCGGTGCCGCTGGCGGAGCCGACCCGCATCGTCATCCGGCCCAAGGCGGTCGACGACGCCGGGTTCACCGTCGAGGCGCAGAACGACGGCTCCTACACGGTGTGCGGCGGCCGCCCGGAGCGGTGGGTACGCCAGACGAACTTCGACAACGACGAGGCGGTCGGTTACCTCGCCGACCGGTTGGCCCGACTCGGCGTGGAGGATCATCTGGCCAAGGCGGGTGCCCAGCCGGGCGACCTGGTGCGCATCGCGGACCGGGAGTTCGACTGGCAGCCGACCCTCTATGCCGGGGCTGACTTCGTGCCCGGCTCCCGGGGCCGCGACGAGCGGCTGGAGGAGAAGACGAACCGGGCGAGCGCGGCGGAGCGGCTGGCGGCCCGCAAGGCCCGCCGGCAGCGGCCGGCGGATGAGGCGGAGGCGGCTCCGGAGCCGGACGACGCCGGATAGGACCGTACGTGCGGCCGGCGTACCGGCGGCAGGGGATCGCCCGGCGCCTGAACGCCGTACCACGGCGCGGAGTCCGGTCAGGGGCGGTCGATCGGTTCGTCCAGCCGCCCGCCGGTGCCCCCGCGATTGGACAGCAGCAGGCCGAGGGCCAGCATCCCCAGGGCCAGACCCAGGTGCAGCCAGTTGTCCGCGCCGTTCACCGGTATGAAGTTGGCCGCCCCCCGGTCGACGACCACCAGGCCGTAGATCCAGAGCACGAGGTACACCGCGCCGCCGCCGATCAGGAAGAGTCGCGCGCCGCCAAGGCTGCGGGCCAGTGCTAGGCCGACCACGCCGAAGGCGAGGTGGACCAGGTTGTGCAGGACCGAGACCTGGAAGATGCCGAGCAGTCTCGCCTCCGAGTGGTGGCCGGCGAAGGACAGTTCGCCGTAGTTGGTGGTGATGCCGGGCACGAACCCGAGCACCCCGACCAGGAGGAAGACCACCGCCACGACCAGGGCGGCGAGCTGGGCGGGGGTTCTGCGTCGGGTCTGCTTCTCCAGCGACCTGTGCGCCATCGTCGTCACCTCCGTGAGCCCGCAACCGCGCGGGGTCGGTCCCCGGCTCCGACGATCTCGCATGTACGCGCCCGTCGGGGCGACTCCGGAGAAATGACGACCTGAGTGGGGCCCTGCGTACCGTGTGCCCCGGTCCGGCACGGCGGGACGGGCCCGCCGACCGGGGCGACCCGGCGGTGGGCTCAGTCCAGGTCGAACTCGCCGTCCTGGGCGCCCGCGACGAAGGCGTCCCACTCGGCCTGCGTGAACACCAGCACCGGGCCGTCCGGCTCGGCGGAGTTGCGCATGCCGATGAGGTCGTCGACGAAGGCGACCTCTACCGCCGCCTCGGAGGTGTCGCCCTCGGCCCGCTGCCAGACCGCCCGGGAGAGGTCGAAGTCACCCTTGGGGTGCGCTGTCATTGCGTCAGTCCTCCAGTGCAGGGAAATGGGGAGGCTCGTTCGATGCCTCATCGGGCAGGATAAGCGGATGCCGAGCCTGAGCCGTGCAGAGTCGACCGCGCGTGGCGCGTCGCTCTCCGTCGTTTCCTACCACGTGGACCTCGACCTCACCGGCGGCGACGAGCGGTTCCGCTCGCGGGTCACGATTCGGTTCCGGGCCACCGGGGACGAGACCTTCGTCGAGGTGAAGCCCGCGACACTGCTGGCGGTACGCCTCAACGACCGTGATCTCGACCCGGCCGCGCTGGACGACAACCGGCTCGCGCTGACCGGGCTGGCCGAGGAGAACACGCTGACCGTCGACGCCGAGATGGCGTACACGAACACCGGTGAGGGGATGCACCGCTTCGTCGACCCGGCCGACGGCGAGACCTACCTGTACGCGATGTCCTTCCTGGACGACGTGCAGCGCATCTTCGCCGCCTTCGACCAGCCCGACCTGAAGGCGCCGGTCACGCTCGTGGTCACCGCGCCGGAGCACTGGACGGTCGCGGCCAACGGCGCGCTGGCCGCCAACCCGGCACCCGGGCGCTGGGAGTTCGTCCCCACCCTGCCCATCGCCACGTACTTCTTCACGCTGATCGCCGGCCCCTGGCACGTCCGGCGGGACAGCCACGACGGTATTCCGCTGGGGGTGTACTGCCGTCGATCGCTGGCCGAGCACCTGGATGCCGACGCCGACGAGATCTTCACGATCACGAAGCAGTGCCTGGACCGGTTCCACCAGCTCTTCACGGAGCGATACCCGTTCGGCAAGTACGACCAGGCGTTCGTGCCGGAGTTCAACGCCGGGGCCATGGAGAACCCGGGTCTGGTGACCTTCCGCGACGACTACGTGTTCCGTTCGGCGGTCACCGACTCCGAGCGGGAGGAACGGGCCACCACCATCGCCCACGAGATGGCGCACATGTGGTTCGGCGATCTCGTCACCATGCGCTGGTGGGACGACCTGTGGCTGAACGAGTCGTTCGCCGAGTACCTGGGCACCCGGGTCACCGCCGAGGCGACCCGGTTCGACCAGGCGTGGACGACGTTCGCGCTGCTCCGCAAGGCGTGGGGCTACGCGGCCGACCAGCGCCCCTCCACCCACCCGGTGGCGCCCGAGCAGGTGACCGACGCGGCGGAAGCGCTGCTCAACTTCGATGGCATCTCGTACGCCAAGGGCGCCAGCGTGCTGCGGCAACTGGTCGCCTGGCTCGGTGACGAGGCGTTTCTGGCCGGCCTGAACGACCACTTCGCCCGGCACCGCTTCGGCAACGCCACCCTGGCGGACCTCCTCGACAGCCTGAACGCCGCCAGCGGTCGGGAGCTGACCGACTGGGCGGAATCCTGGCTGCGCACCGCCCAGGTGAACACGCTGCGGGCGGAGGTGACGGTGGACGCCGACGGCCGGTACGCCGAGGTCGCCGTCACGCAGACCGCACCGCCGTCGCACCCGGTGCTGCGCCCGCACCGCATCGGCGTGGGCCGGTACGCCGTCGACGGCGCCGCCGAGCGCCTGGAGGTCGACCTCGACCCGAAGGCCGACGACGGACGTACGGTGCTCACCGGGTTGGTCGGTGAGCCGGCGGCGGCGGTCCTGCTGCCCAACGACGGCGATCTGACGTACGCCAAGATCCGCCTGGACCCGGCCTCGGCGGACGCCGTGCCGCTGCTGCTGCCCCGGCTGAACGACCCGCTGGCCCGGGCGCTGCTGTGGGGCGGGACGCTGGACGCGGTCACCGACGGCGAGCGGCCGGTGCAGGCGGTGGTCGACCTGATCGAGGCGGCGCTGCCCGCCGAGACCGAGGTGATCATCACTTCGGACGTGCTGGCCATGAGCGGGTCGCTCGTCGACCGCTACCTCGACCCGCCGGCCCGGCAGGCGGCCCTGGCCCGGATCGCCGACGCCTGCCACCGGTTGCTCGACGGCGCGGCGCCGGGGGAGTCGTTGCAGTTGGCCGCCGCGCGGGGCCTGATCGCGGTGACCACCGACGGCGACCTGCTCGGCGGCTGGCTCGCCGGTCGGGAGGTGCCGGCCGGGCTGCCCATCGACACCGAGCTGCGGTGGTCCGTCCTGGCTCGGCTGGTGGTGCTGGGCGCCGCCGGCGAGGACGAGATCGCGGCGGAGTCGGCCGCCGACCCGAGCGCCACCGGCGCGGAGCGGGCCGCCACCTGCCGGGCCGCCCTGCCCGACCCGGCCGCCAAGCGGGCCGCGTGGGAGATCATCGTGTCGAACACCGAGCTGTCCAACCGGCTGGTCGAGGCGACGGCCGCCGGTTTCTGGCGACCCGAACAGGCGGAACTGACCGCCGACTACGTGACCCGGTACTTCGCCGACATGCCGGCCGCCGCGCGGCTGCGTACGCCCTGGGTGGCCGACGGGGTGGCCAAGCTGGCCTTCCCCCGGTACGCGGTCGTGTCGTCCACCCGGGAGGCGGCCGCGGCCCTGCTGGCCCGCGACGACCTGACTCCGGGACTGCGGCGGGTGGTCACCGACGCCGACGCCGACCTGCGCCGGGCGCTCGTGGCGCGAACGGCGGTGGCGGCGATGACGGCCTGACCTGGTGTCGCCGGGGCGGTGCCGTGGGTCACGGCCCGGCCCGGCGTGAACCGGATTCGGCATAGGATCATGACGTGCAGGAGGACATCCGGCGGATCGGGATCATGGGCGGCACGTTCGATCCGATCCATCACGGGCACCTCGTGGCGGCGAGCGAGGTGGCGGACCGGTTCGGCCTGGACGAGGTGGTCTTCGTGCCCAGCGGGCGGCCCTGGCAGAAGGAGGACGTCCCGGTCAGCCCGGCCGAGGACCGGTACCTGATGACGGTGATCGCGACCGCGTCGAACCCCCGTTTCCAGGTCAGTCGGGTCGACATCGACCGGGGCGGCCCCACCTACACCGTCGACACCCTGCGTGACCTGCGTGCCGAGTACGGTCCGAAGGCGCAACTGTTCTTCATCACCGGCGCGGACGCCCTGGAACGCATCCTGAGCTGGAAGGACCTGGACGAGATTTTCGAGCTGGCCCACTTCATCGGGGTGACCCGGCCGGGCTTCGAACTCACCGACGCCCACCTGCCCGCCGACACGGTCACCCTGGTGCAGGTGCCGGCGATGGCGATCTCGTCCACCGACTGCCGGACGCGGGTGTCGCGGGGCGTACCGGTCTGGTATCTCGTGCCGGACGGTGTGGTGCAATACATCGCGAAACGGCGGCTCTACCAGGAGTGATTGGCCTGTTTCATCCCGGTTGCTGGATGAAACGACCGAGTTGGGTATCCGCCGTGTGTGAGAGGCTGGAAGCATCGCACGTGTGATCGAGGGAGAACGGTGACAGTTTCCGAACGCGCTCACGAGCTGGCGATCGCCGCCGCCCAGGCCGCGGCCGACAAGAAGGCTCAGGACATCGTCATCATCGACGTGGGCGACCAGCTCGCCATCACCGACGCGTTCCTGCTCGCCGCGGCCCCGAACGAGCGTCAGGTGCTCGCCATCGTCGACGCCATCGAGGAAGCCCTGCTCGAACTGCCCGAGAAGGCCAAGCCGGTGCGGCGCGAGGGCGAGCGCGGCGGCCGGTGGGTGCTGCTCGACTACGTCGACATCGTGGTCCACGTCCAGCACACCGAGGAGCGCGAGTTCTACGCCCTCGACCGGCTCTGGAAGGACTGCCCCACCATCCCCTTCGTCGACCGGGACCTGGCCAGCGCCGAGGCCGCCAGCGGATCCGGCGAGTGACCCGGCTGATCATCTGGCGGCACGGCAACACCGACTGGAACGCCGCCGGCAGGGTGCAGGGGCAGACCGACGTACCCCTCAACGACCTCGGCCGGGAGCAGGCGCGTCAGGCCGCGCCGCTGCTGGCGGCGCTGCGACCGGACGCCATCGTCGCCAGCGACCTGGGTCGCGCGGCGGACACCGCCGCCGCGCTGTCCGCGTTGACCGGTCTGCCGGTACGCTCCGACGCCCGGCTGCGCGAACGCCACTTCGGCCGTTGGCAGGGGCTCCTGCTCACCGAGGCGTCGGCGCAGTTCCCGGCGGAGTTCGCCCGCTGGCGGGCCGGTGACCCGGACCCGGGCGCGGAGATCGAGCCGCTGGCCGAGCTGGGCAAGCGGATCGGCACCGCGCTGCAGGAGCTCGCCGACGAACTCGCCGGCCGGACGATCGTCGTGACCACCCACGGCGGTGCCGCCCGCCAGGGCTGCGGCCATCTGCTCGGCTGGGCGCCGAGCGTGCTGCGGGCCGTCGGCTCGCTGCGCAACTGCCACTGGACGGAGCTGCGGCACGACGCCGACCGGGGATGGCAGATGCGGACGCACAACGTCGGCCCGGTCAGCGTGCCGCCACCCGCACCCGGCGGCACCGCACCCGTCCGGCAGGGCTCCGCCGAAGCGGTCTGACGCTCCACCGCACCGATCGGCTACCGTGCCGGGCATGCCCGTCGCGGTCGTGACCGACTCCACCGCCTACCTGCCGCCCGAGCTGGTGCCCGCCCATCAGCTCACCGTGGTGCCGCTGACCGTGGTGCTCAACGGTGTCGAAGGGCTGGAAGGGGTCCAGACCTTGCCGGCGGACGCCACCCGTGCGCTGAGCGCCCGGCGGGTCTCGGTGAGTACGTCCCGCCCCTCCCCGGAACAGTTCGCCCGGACGTACCGGCGGCTACTGGACGCCGGGACCGACGGCATCGTATCGGTGCACCTGTCGGCGGGACTCTCCGGCACCGTGGAGGCCGCCGAACTGGCCGCCGCCCAGTTCGGTGACCGGGTCACGGTGGTCGACAGCCGCTCCTGCGGCATGGGCCTCGGCTTCCCGGTGCTCGCCGCCGCCCGGGCCGCCCACAACGGTGCCGACCTCGCCGACGTACGCACCGAGGCCGTCGCCGCGATCGACCGGACCACCATCTACTTCTACGTCGACACGCTGGAGTTCCTGCGCCGGGGCGGCCGGATCAACGCGGCCGAGGCACTGCTCGGCACGGCGCTCTCGGTCAAACCGATCCTGTACATGCCGGACGGCGCCATCGTGTTGTGCGACAAGGTACGGACGGCCAGCCGCGGCCTGGCCCGACTGGTCGACCTGGCCGTCGAGGCGGCCGGTGACGCACAGGTCGACCTGGCCGTACACCACCTGGCCGCCCCCCAGCGCGCCGAGACGCTGCTGAGCGCGCTCACGGCCCGGCTGGGCGCGCGCCTGCACGAGACGTACGTCTCCGAGGCCGGCGCCGCCGTCGCCGCCCACGCCGGCCCCGGCCTGGCCTGCGTCGTCACCCACCGCCACCCCTGACTCCCTGCCTCCCGTCCCGCGTCCCCGCCGGGCGTTGCGCTCGTCGATCATGGACTTGTGGTGATTGGTCTATGTTGGTTTGCCCTGTTATGGCGGTGACACAACTCCATGATCGACGGAGGGTGCCGCGTGGGTGTGGGGTGGGTGGGTGCGGGGGTGCGGGAAGATGGGTGGGGGTGGGAGGAGGGGCGGATGTCCTGTGTGGTGACCGGTGGTGGGCGTGGGGTCGGGCGGGGGATCGTGGAGCGGCTGCTCGCCGGAGGTGAGGCGGTCGTGGTCATCGAGCGGGATGCTGATGCGGTGTCCTGGGTGGAGCGTCATGCGGAGAAGGGGCGGCTGGCCGCGGTGGTCGGGGACGCGGCTGACGAAGGTGTCGCCGGTCGTGCCGCTGACCTGGCCGAACGGGCCGGGCCGCTCACCGGCTGGGTGAACAACGCGGCGGTGTTCCGGGACGCCTCGGTGCACGACTCCCCGGTCGGCGAGGTGGTCGACCTGATCACCCGCAACCTGCGTCCCGCCGTCGTCGGCGCGGCCACCGCAGTACGCCGATTCCTGGCCGCCGGCACCGACGGCGCCATCGTGAACGTCTCCTCCCACCAGGCCGCTCGGCCGGTGCCCGGCTGCCTGCCGTACGTCGCGGCGAAAGCCGCCATCGAGGGCCTGACCCGCGCGCTCGCGGTCGAGTACGGCCCGCGCGGCATCCGGGCGAACACGGTCGCCCTCGGCTCGGTGACCACCGAACGGCACGAGGCGTTCCTGGCCACTCAGACGCCGGAGCAGGCGGGACGGGTCGAGGCGGAACTGCACCGTCTGCATCCGGTGGGCCGGATCGGCTGTCCCCAGGACGTCGCCGAGGTGGTGGCGTTCCTGCTGTCCCCGGCGGCCGGCTTCGTCACCGGCGTCACCCTGCCGGTCGACGGCGGACGCGCGGCCCTCGGCCTCGACCCGGAATCCCGCTGACCCGGGCCGGGGCGCGGCAGCGCCTGCCTCGCGGGTGCATGACAAGGCCCCGAGCACCGGGCGGGGGGCTTTGGTGACCGGCGTCGAGTTCGGTCTGCGTCCGGCGGCTCGCCGCCTGGTGTAGCGGCGATCCGAGTCGGTGACGTTGCGGGCGGGGTGATGCTCATCCCATCCGCTCCCTCGACGCGCGGATTCAGAGCGACCGGCAATAGGACTGGCGTGGCTGCGGCGAGCCCTGGCACGTCGGCTGGCGGCGTTGTCGTCGGCGTCACCTGAGCCACGTGCAGAACGAAGCCCTCAGCACCTGGCCGGGGGCTTTCGGTGGTTCGGGGCTCAGGCCACCGAGCCGATCCGCTTCGCCAGGTCGACGAAGCCCTGCCAGGCGGACGGCTCGACGTGCAGGGTGCCGCCGTCACGGTCCTTGGTGTCGCGGACCAGGACGACGCCGGGGAGGTTGTCGGCGACCTCAACACAGTCGCCGCCATTGCCGCTGCTCCGGGTGCTCTTACGCCAGGTAGCGCCGCTCAGGTCCATGTCTCCGCCACTTCCCTAATGAAGTCGATCGACTGACGGTGGGACATCGCCCCCACCCGGACGTCTTCCCACGCTGCCAGTATGGCCGCCACCTCATCGGGTGCCCCTACCCCGGAGGCCGGACGGGACGGTACCGGTGGAGGTACTAGATACCGGTTCGGACCGGCCGCCCCGCCTGCTCGACGCCCTGATGCTCCGCGAACCGCAGGTACCGGTACCCGCGTAAGGGAGAAGGCGCCTCCCGCCGGAGGGGCCTTTCCCTGTTGGCGGCTACAGCCCCTTGCGGCGATGGGCTGCCCACTCGCCGGTCCAGGCCGCGAGGTCGTGGACCCACCCGGCAGCAGTGCGCCGAGACTTGGCCGACCACTTCGCGGCGTTCTTCAACGCGAACTCGTCCAGGACCGCGCCGTCAATGTTGGCCCATGCGGGGACCTGCGCCAGCCACTCCTCCGCCTGGTCCGGAGTGTGGCCGGCGCCGATGAGCCACCGACTGGGAATGTGTTCGCGGCTCACGATGCACCCCCGAGGCCGCGAAGCGTCTGGCCGAGGGTCCGCAGATCCCCGGCCTGGCCCCAGATGATCTGTGTCGAGTCGTCTCCTGGCCGCAGCGTGAGCCGAGTGGCCAGGCCGGGTACACGACTCGGCGTCAGAGCCGGGCCGGGGACCGTGCTGTGGGGCCGCTGCCGCACGCGCGTCGGCTTGCACCTGTCGCAGATGCAGGCGTGCCCGCGTCTGCGCCGATGGCGTCCCGACATCCCGCCCCCTCGATTGGTTGGGGGAGGGGCGCGCACCCCTGTCCATGATCACCGTGTTGGTGCGCGCCCCTCAGCAGACGCGACCGCCGGGGTTGTGGGTGTGCCCTCCACCGGCCGCGCCGTCCTGCAACCAACCTGCCACCGAGTGAGGGGACGGCAACACCCCGTGTGTATATGGTGGACGGATATCTAAAGCGTCCAAGGGGGTCCGGATGAATGACGCTCTGCGCGTCGCGCTCCAGCGCTCAGGCCACACAACGGAATCACTGGCAACCGCAATAGGCGTAGACCCCAAGACCACGGACCGATGGCTCAGGCAAGGCCGCGTGCCGCATCCCGGACATCGGGCCAACGCCGCCGCTGCACTCGGCTTAGACGAATCGGACGTATGGCCAGACACTTCTAGACGGCGAAGCCGTGACCTTGTGTGGTTCCGTCCCTGGCAAGAGATCGAACGCGAGGCGACCGAACTCCGTTGGTTCGAGCAGTCCCTTGTGCCGGGACTGCTATAGACGGAGGCGTACGCGCGAGCGGTGCTCGGGTCCAGTGGCCGGCGAACGTCGGACGAAGTGGAAACCCTGGTAGCAGCCCGACTCTCCCGTCAGGGCATTCTGAGGCGGGAGAACCCGCCGTGGTTCTGCGCCGTCTTGGACGAGTACGCGCTATGTCGCCGGATCGGCGGCCCCGAGGCGATGCGTGAGCAGCTACAGGCGCTCATCGCGTGGTGCGAGCTTCCCCACGTCCACGTGCACATCGTTCCGCAGGCGGCGGGGGCCTACGCCGGACTTGACGGTCCATTCGTCATCGCCACCAGCGCTGACCACCGGACCGCCGCGTATCTCGATACCCAGTTGCAGGGGCAAGTGGTTAGCGACCCAGACGACCTGGCAGTCATACTGGCGGCGTGGGAGTCCGTGCGTGGCGAGGCACTGTCCCATCGACAGTCAGTGGAACTCATGAGGGATGTGGCAGAGACATGGACCTGAGCGGCGCCCGGTGGCGCAAGAGCACCCGCAGTAGCGGCAACGGCGGCGCGTGCGTCGAGGTCGCCGACAACCTCCCCGGCGTCGTCCTGGTCCGTGACACCAAGGATCGCGACGGCGGCACCCTCCACTTCAACCCCGAGAACTGGCAGGGCTTCGTCAACCTGGCGAAGCAGATCGGCCCCGTGGGCTGACCCAACGCCAAAGAGCCCCCGGGCGCGATGCTGGGGGGGGCTTCTTCGTGCGTCCGAAGAGTGGACGACATTGCGGCGCTCGTCCTCACGCCCGACCTCGGGGCGCTGAACGGCCGGTTCATCCGGTGGATCAATCGACCGATCGACGTCGATGGCAGGTCAGCGCGAAAGCAACCTCGGTCCGGCGAGTCCTGCCATAGCACGAACGATGCTTGATCAGGTCGTTGTCCACAGCCGACCGGTTGTCCACAGCCGAGGCTGACTACGGCGGCGCGGATCGGGCTCGCCGTCCTAGCCTCGCGCCGTGTCCAACGACGACGAGGAGACGGCGGTCCGGGATCGCCTGTGGCGGCTGATGCCCGGCGCGGTGACCCGCGCTGCCGACATGCCGGTCGGTCGCGCGTCACCGGCAGGTCCCGACGTCGGCCTGATGTCCCCGGACGTCACCAGCCCGGACCCCCACAACGTCCCACCCGCATCGTCGTCCCGCTGGCGCGGACCGGTGGAGTGGCCGACCGTTTCGCTGCCCGTACACACCACCGCTGCCCCCGAGTCTTCGTCGGACACCGGGACCTACGCCACCGGCCCGCAGCCGTCGCCCTCGACACCTACCGCCACCGTGGACGCCGGTCCGTACTCCGCTCCGGAGCGAACCGGTCGGCCGAGTGCCACAGCGCAGGCGGACACCGACGCGACGCCTGCTCCGTCCCGGCTGCCGGGTCCCGGGGCGTTCGACCCGGGGCGGCGGGGGGTTCGGGTGCTCGCCGTGGTCGCCGTCCTGGTCGTTGTCGTCGCCGCCGTCTGGGCGTGGCGGTCCCGACCGCAGGTCGAGCCGGTCGTCACCGTCACCGGTCCCAGCGGCACCACCGGCACGACCGGCACGGAGGACCCGTCCGGTCCGGCCGGTGTCGACCCGATGACCGAATCGTCGGCCGTGCCCGCCGGTGAGGTGGTGGTCGCCGTGGCGGGCAAGGTGCGCCGGCCGGGTCTGGTGCGGCTCCCGGCCGGGGCGCGGGTGGCCGACGCCGTGGAGGCGGCCGGTGGGGCACTGCCCGGAGTGGACGTGGCGATGCTGAATCCGGCCCGCAAGGTGACCGACGGCGAGTTGATCGTGGTCGGCGTACCGGCACCGACACCGGCGGCTCCGGCGCCGGGTGCCGCCGCGCCCGGGGCCGTGCCCGGCGGACGGGTGAACCTGAACACCGCCACGCTCGCGCAGCTCGACGCGCTGCCCGGGGTGGGACCGGTGCTCGCGCAGCGGATCATCGAGCACCGCGACCAGCGCGGCGGCTTCCGCGCCGTCAGCGACCTGCGCCAGGTCAACGGCATCGGCGACGCCCGGTACGAGGAGCTGAAGGACCTGGTGACGGTGTGACCGTCGACGCGAAGGTGCCGGATTTCCGGCTGGCCGGGCTGGCCGTGGCGGCCTGGCTCACCGCCCTGGCGGGCCTGCACCTCACCGCTGCGCGGACACTCCTGGTGGCCGTGGTGGCGGCGGTCGTGGCCCTGTTGGTCGCGGTGCACCTGCTCGGGCTCGCCGGGCGGCAGGGTGTGGTCGTCCGACGCTACGGCTGGATCGTGGTGGCGGCGTTGATCGGGATCGTCTGCGGCGGCGCGGCGACCTCGGCCCGCCTGGTGGTGCGCGACGCCGAGCCGTTGCGTGCCCTCGTCGAGGACGGCGCACAGGTCACCGTGGAACTGATCGTCCGGGACGATCCCCGGGCGGTACGCGGCGGCGTCGTCGGCCGCCCACCGACGTTGCTGGTGCCGGCCCGGCTGGTGGCCGTCACCGGTCCGGCGGGGCAACGGGTCACCGCGCCGGCCCGGGTGCTGGTGCTCGCCGACGAACCCGCCTGGCGCGGACTGCTGCCCGGGCAGCGCATCACGGCCGAGGGCCGCCTGACCGAGCCGCGCGGCGGTGACCTGACCGGCGCGGTGCTGCTGGCCGACGGCGAACCCGTCCGGCTCGGATCGGCGTCGGTGCTGCAACGGGCCGCCGGGCTGCTGCGGGCCGGTCTGCAACGTGCCTGCGCGCCGCTGCCCGACGACCCGGGGGGTCTGCTGCCCGGTCTGGTCGTCGGCGACACCAGCGAACTGCCCGACACGGTCGAGGAGGACTTCCGGGCCACCGGCATGACGCACCTCAACGCGGTCTCCGGCTCCAACGTGGCGATCGTCGTGGGGGCGGTGCTGTTGGCGGCACGCTGGGCCCGCGCCGGTCCGAACCTGGCCGTCGTGCTCTGCGGGCTCGCCCTGGTGGGCTTCGTCATCCTGGTCCGGCCCTCGCCGAGCGTGGTGCGCGCGGCGACCATGGGGGCGATCGGGCTCGCCGCGCTGGCCACCGGCCGACCTCGGGCAGCGGTACCGGCTCTGGCCGCCGGGGTGGCGGTGCTCGTGCTCATCGACCCCGATCTGGCCGGGGACGCCGGCTTCGCGCTGTCGGTGCTGGCCACCGGCGGGCTGTTGCTGCTCGCGCCACGGTGGCGGGACGGGTTGCGTCGGCGGGGCGTACCGGCGGGGGCGGCCGAGGCGCTGGCGGTGCCGGCCGCCGCGCAGTTGGCGTGCTCCCCGGTGATCGCTGGCCTGTCGGGCACGGTCAGCTTGGTCGCGGTCCCGGCGAACCTGCTGGTCGTGCCCGCGATCGCCCCGGCCACGGTGCTCGGGGTGCTGGCCGCGACGATCTCGCCGGTCTGGCCGGCCGGCGCGCAGGCCGTCGCCTGGCTGGCGCACTGGCCGGCGTGGTGGCTGGTGCTGGTGGCCCGTCACGGGGCCCGGGTACCGGCCGGCAACCTGCCCTGGCCGGGCGGGGTGTCCGGGGCGCTGCTGCTGGCGGCGCTGACCGTGGCCCTGCTGGTCGCCGCGCGGCGGCCGGTGGTGCGCCGCCTGGTGGCGGTGCTCACCGTCGCCGTCATGGTGGGCACCCTGCCGGTGCGGGTGGCGGCTCCGGGGTGGCCGCCGAAGGGGTGGGTGATCGTCGCCTGTGCGGTCGGCCAGGGCGACGTCGTGCTGCTGCCGGTGGCAGCGGGACGCGCCGTCGTGGTCGACGCTGGTCCCGATCCGGCGACGACCGACGCCTGTCTGCGACGGCTCGGCGTACGGCGGGTGCCGCTCCTGGTGGTCAGTCACTTCCACGTCGACCACACCGGGGGAGTGGCCGGGGTCTTCCGGGACCGTCGGGTGGACACGGTGGTGACCCCCCGATGGCCGGAGCCGGCGATCGGGCGGGACCTGGTGCATGACACGGCCGCCGCGAACGGCACGCCTGTGGTGGCCGCCCCGGCCGGGTGGCGGTACCGGGCGGGCGCGGTCGACCTGGTGGTTCTCGGTCCGCCCTATCCGATGCGGGGGACCAGGTCCGACCCGAACAACAACTCCCTGGTGCTGCGGGCCACCGTGGACGGGGTGCGGATCCTGCTCGCCGGGGACGCGGAGACCGAGGAGCAGCAGGCGCTACGGGAACACCTGCCGCCGCAGGGGCTGCGTGCCGACGTGCTGAAGGTCGCCCACCACGGCAGCGCGTACCAGGATCCGGCCTTTCTGGACGCGATCGCTCCGGCGGTCGCGGTGGTGCCGGTGGGCGCGGGCAACACCTACGGGCACCCCAACGAGGCCGTGCTGGCCCGGCTGAGCCGGGGTGGGGCGCGGGTGCTGCGGACCGACCTCGACGGGGACGTGGCCGTGGTGTTCGGGCCGTCCGGGCTCGCCGTGGTGTCGGGCGGAGTGGACCTGACCAGGGCCAACCGGTGAGCGGATCCGACTTATGAAGAAAAGAAGCTAATAGTATATATGTCTGGATTTGCGCTGAGTGCAGGGTCTGCCAGCGGAGTCCTGACGAGCAGACTGGACCTCGCCGCCGGGCGTGCGAGTATGGGCGGCGTGACCGCCGCCGATGCCGCTCCCATTGTGCTCGTCCTCGGCGACGAGGAGCTGCTCGCCACGCGTGCGGTGGCCGAAACCGTTGCCGCCGCCCGCGCCGCCGACCCGGGTGCGGACGTGCGCGAGTACCAGGCGGGGCAGCTCACGGTGGGCGAGATCGACGAGATGCTGAGCCCCTCCCTGTTCGGCGGGCGACGGGTGCTGGTGCTGCGGTCCGGTCAGGACGCTCGCAAGGATCTGATAGCCGCCCTGCTGGCGTACGCGAAGAATCCCGACCCCGAGGTGCAGCTCGTCGTGCAGCATCTCGGCGCGGCCAAGGGCAAGGCGTTCGCCGACGGGTTGAAGGCGGCCGGTGCCCAGGTGGTGCCCGCCACCAGGCTCAAGGGACACCGCGAACGGGTGGCCTTCGTCCGGGGCGAGTTCCGCCGGGCCGGTGGGCGGTGCACCGACGACGCCGCCGAGGCACTGATCGCGGCGGTCGGCAACGACCTGCGGGAACTCGCCGCAGCCTGCTCGCAACTGATCGCGGACACCGGCGGCAAGATCGACGCCGACACGGTGTCCCGCTACTACCGTGGCCGGGTCGAGGTGAGCGGGTTCACCGTCGCCGACGCCACCATGGTCGGTGACCTGCCCGCCGCACTGGAGGCGTTGCGGTGGGCGCTGCACGTCGGGGTCGACCCGGTGCCGATCGCCGACGCCCTCGCTGACGGGATCCGCACCGTGGCCCGGGTGGCCTCGGCGGGGCGAGGCAGTCCGTACCAACTCGCCAGCAGCCTGGGCATGCCGCCGTGGAAGGTCGAGCGGGCCCAACGGCAGGCGCGGGGCTGGACGCCGGACGGACTGGTTCAGGCCATGCGGGCGGCGGCGGAATGCAACGCGGCGGTTAAGGGCGGCTCCGACGACCGGGCGTACGCGCTCGAGAAGGCCGTCTTCTTGGTGGCTGCCGCGCGGCAGCAGGGCGGCGCCAGGTGAGCGGAGCCCTCCGTGGCTCCTGGGCCACGATTCCGGCCGACGAGGAGCGGTACCGACCGCTCTACGCCCGAGTGCTCAGGCTGCGTGTCGTCAACCCGGGCGGGGTGCTCTGTTTCGTCTTCTTCGAGGGGGCGATCGCGCTGGCCGCCCTGCTCGCGCTCGCCGAGTTGGTGGACTGGTGGTCGGTGCTGGTGCTCCCGGCGGTGGTGGCCGTCATGGTCAAGCTCAACGACCTGGTGGCGGCCGTGGTGGTCCGCACCGCGGCAGCCGTGCCCGAGCAGGAACGCGACCGGTTCCGGCGGCAGATGGAACCCGTCGTCGGGCGGGCCCGGGTCGACTGGCTACCGCACACCGTGCCGGGTGTCGTGCTCCGGTCGGAGCCGCTGCCCGCCCTGGACCCGTCGTCACCGACACGTGCGCCCGGGCTGGCCGCGCCCACCCTGCGGCCGGCCCGCCCCGGCGGCACGGACACCGTGCCGGCCCGTCCCGGCGCTTCGGACACCGTGTGGGCCGGTCCCGGCGCGATCGGATCGCCGCCGGCCCCGGACTTGCCGAAGGCGCCCGGACGTCGCCGCCGTACCGCCGAACCCGGTTCCTGATCCACCGGCGTACGGCCCGGGGACATGCGGAAGCCCCGAGGCAGTGCCCCGGGGCTTCCGTCAGGTCTGAGGTCGCTGTCTCAGGCAGCGAGCGACGTGACGCGCTTGGCGATCGCCGACTTGCGGTTGGCAGCCTGGTTGGCGTGGATGACGCCCTTGCTGGCAGCCTTGTCCAGCTTGCGCGAGGCGTCCTGCATGAGGGTGGTGGCCTTCTCGACGTCACCGGCCTCAGCGGCCTCGTGGAACTTGCGGATGGCGGTCTTCAGCGACGACTTGACCGACTTGTTACGCAGCCGGCGCTTCTCGTTCTGCCGGTTGCGCTTGATCTGGGACTTGATGTTCGCCACGCGACAGCCTCGTCTTGATAGCTCGGGTTGGTCAGCTTGTGCGCGCGACGAGCATGCGTCATCGCTGCGCGAAAAGCCAGGCTACCAGGTCGGCCGGCACGGGCCAAAACAGCCCTCGTGGTCAGGTTGCCGCGCGACCGGGCGCGGTCAGGTCCAGCCCTGCCGGCGGGCCAGCCAGCCGAGTGCCTGTTCGCCGGTCCACCGCTGGTGCGCCGGTAGGTGGGTCGACGCGGTCGGGGGCACCGACGCGGCGGCGGTGAGGTGGTAGCCGGACAGGGCGGCCAGGGTCACGTCGAGCGCGTCGTCGGGGGCGTCGGCGACGGTCGGGTGGGCGGCGAAGAGGGTGTCGGCGTCGAGGCCGGCGGCGTACCCGGTGATCAGCAGGTTGGCCAGGTCGAACCAGGCCGGCCCGTGGCAGAGCCAGGTCCAGTCGCAGAACCAGGCGGTGCCCGTCGCGTCGATCAGGACGTTGTCCGCCCGCAGGTCACCGTGGGTCAGTCCGGTCGTCGCTTCGGCGTACCCGGGGAGCCGGGACTCCAGCGCGGCCAGGTCGGCGATCCGCCCTCGCAACGGGTCGGGCAGCGGAGGCGCCGGTTCCCGGCCGGCGGCGACCTCGTCCCACCAGAGGATGTCGTCGCGGGCGAGGTCGGCGAGCCGGGGCAGCCCGAGGGCGACCAGGTCGTCGGGCGGGTCGGCGAGCGCGGCGGCGAGGTCGGCGTACCCGGCGAGGGTGTCGGCCAGTTCGGCGGGGTCCCAGGGCAACCGGGGGAGGCGGCCGTGGACCGGCTCCAGGCAGAGCGCGTACCAGTCGGCCTCGTAGAGCGTCCAGCGCAGGCGGGGGGCGGGGAGACCGGCGGGCAGGCGGCTGAGGATGGCCGCCTCGCGGGCGTACCAGTCGACCAGATGCGGCTGCTCGGCGCGGGACGCGGCCTTGACGAAAGCGCTGCCGCCGTCGGCGGTGCGCAGCACCGCGGCGAAACCCCGGGTGAAGCCGGCCCCGGCGGTCTCGGCGGCGACGACCGGGGCGCCGAGCCGGGTCGACAGCGCGGAGCGGACCGCACCCGGCAGCGTGTGCCACGGCGGGCGTTGGGCGGTCGCGTGGTACGGCACGGGCGGGTTGCTCACCCGACCATGCTGCCCGCTACGGCGTCGCCGGTCTGCTCCGCGTGCCGGATCCGTCGCGTCCGCCGCTGTCACGGGTGTCTGCGAGACTGCCGGGTCATGAGGACCGACGAGTTCTGGCAGTTGATCGACCGGGCCCGCGCCGGTGGCGGAGAGCCGGACGCCATCGCCGCCCGCGTCGTCGCGCTGCTCGCCGCCCGCGACCCGGAGGAGATCGTCGGGTACGCCCACCACCAGCGGCGGGTGCTCGCCGCCTTCTATCGGGTCGACCTGTGGGGCGCCGCGTACACGATCAACTACGGTGCCTCGGACGACGGCTTCGAGTACTTTCGGGGTTGGCTGATGACGCGGGGCCGAGAGGTCTTCGCCCGCGCGGTCGCCGACCCGGACTCGCTGGCCGAGTTGCCGGAGGTCCGGGCAGCCTCGCTCAGCGGCGAGGAGTTCGAGTGCGAGGACATGCTCGCTGTGCCGTGGGAGGCGTACCGCAAGGCGACCGCCTCCGATATGCCGGTGTTGCGTGAGGCGGCGCGGACGCCGGACCTGAACGACTTCTGGGACTTCGACAACTCCGACGAGGCCCGGCGGCGGCTGCCCCGGCTGGCCGCCCTCTTCGTGGAACCGCCGCCGGAGTGAGTCCGGGCTCGCCCGCGCGGCGGTCGTCCGCCGGGGACGTGGGAGCATAGAGCGGGCCGGCGGTGCCGGCCCGCTCACGTCAGCCGACCAGAAACGGACCGCTGTGCCACCGACGCTCGATCCCGGCGCGAACGCTCCTGGTGCCACCGACCCGGCGCGGATCAGGAACTTCTGCATCATCGCCCACATCGACCACGGAAAGTCGACCCTGGCCGACCGGATGTTGCAGCTCACCGGTGTGGTCGACCCGCGGCAGATGCGCGCGCAGTACCTCGACCGGATGGACATCGAGCGCGAACGCGGCATCACCATCAAGAGCCAGGCCGTCCGCATGCCGTGGACGATCCGGGAGGGTGGGCGGGCCGGTGAGCAGGCCGTGCTCAACATGATCGACACGCCGGGCCACGTGGACTTCACCTACGAGGTGTCCCGGTCGCTGGCCGCCTGCGAGGGCGCCGTCCTGCTGGTCGACGCGGCCCAGGGCATCGAGGCGCAGACGCTGGCCAACCTCTACCTGGCGCTTGAGAACGACCTGCACATCATCCCGGTGCTCAACAAGATCGACCTGCCGGCCGCACAGCCGGAGAAGTACGCCGAGGAACTGGCGCACCTGATCGGTGGCGACCCGGCGGACTGCATCAAGGTCTCCGGCAAGACCGGCGAGGGCGTGCCGCACCTGCTCGACGAGATCGTCCGGCAGTTCGTCCCGCCGGTCGGTGACGCCGAGGCGCCGGCCCGCGCGATGATCTTCGACTCGGTGTACGACGTCTACCGGGGCGTGGTCACCTACGTCCGGGTGGTGGACGGGCGGATCAGCGCCCGGGACCGGATCAAGATGATGTCCACCGGTGCCGTCCACGAGCTGCTGGAGATCGGCGTCATCTCGCCGGAGATGGTGAAGTCCGACGCGCTCGGGGTCGGCGAGGTCGGCTACCTGATCACCGGGGTGAAGGACGTCCGTCAGTCCCGGGTCGGTGACACGGTCACCATCAACGGCCGTCCGGCCGCCGAGGCGCTCGGCGGCTACAAGGACCCGAAGCCGATGGTCTACTCGGGCCTGTACCCGATCGACGGGTCGGACTACCCGGCGCTGCGGGACGCGCTGGACAAGCTCAAGCTCAACGACGCCGCGCTCACCTACGAGCCGGAGACCTCCGGTGCGCTCGGCTTCGGGTTCCGCTGCGGTTTCCTCGGCCTGCTGCACCTGGAGATCATCGGGGAGCGGTTGGAGCGGGAGTTCAACCTGGACCTGATCTCGACCGCGCCGAACGTGGTCTACCGGGCCATCCAGGAGGACGGCGCGGAGATCATCGTCACCAACCCGAGCGAGTACCCGACGGGCAAGATCGCCGAGGTGTACGAGCCGACGGTGCGGGCCAGCGTGCTGACCCCGAACGACTACGTCGGGGCGGTGATGGAGCTCTGCCAGGGCCGCCGGGGCAACCTGCTCGGCATGGAGTACCTCTCCGCCGACCGGGTGGAGCTGCGCTACACGCTGCCGCTCGCCGAGATCATCTTCGACTTCTTCGACCAGCTCAAGAGCCGTACCAAGGGCTACGCCTCGTTGGATTACGAGCCCACCGACGAACAGGCGTCCGACCTGGTGAAGGTGGACATCCTGCTGCACGGCGAGCCGGTGGACGCGTTCAGTGCGATCGTGCACAAGGACAAGGCGTACGCGTACGGCACCACGATCGCCGCGAAGCTGCGCAACCTGATCCCGCGCCAGCAGTTCGAGGTGCCGATCCAGGCAGCGATCGGCAGCCGGGTGATCGCCCGGGAGACCATCCGGGCGATCCGCAAGGACGTGCTCGCCAAGTGCTACGGCGGTGACATCAGCCGCAAGCGCAAGCTGCTGGAGAAGCAGAAGGAAGGCAAGAAGCGGATGAAGATGGTGGGCCGGGTCGAGGTCCCCCAGGAGGCCTTCATCGCGGCGCTCTCCTCCGATTCCGGTGACGGGAAGTCGGCGGGCAAGAAGTAGTCGGCGGCCGGGTGCCGGGCCGGTGGGCCCGGCACCCGGCCACGGCGTGGGCGAATGGTGACGGCATCGACAGGCGACATGGCCGGATGTCGGCCGGAGGTGCTCCGATCGGTTTGGGAATTCGGCGAAGAGGGAACTGAGTCGCCCGACAGAAACCCGCCGAATGACATCTTCTGCTTGAGGAGGGCCACCATGGAGCTCACCGTCTGGGGCATCATCACCGCGCTGTTCGTGGGTCTGATCATCGGCGCGCTGGGCCGCCTCGTGGTCCCGGGCCGGCAGGACATGCCGATCTGGCTACACATGGTCATCGGTGTCGGCGCGGCACTGCTGGGTACCGTTCTCGCCCGGGCCGTGGGCATCGCCACGGTGACCGCCGGAATCGACTGGGCGGAGCTCCTGGTGCAGGTCGCGCTGGCTGCGGTCGCGGTAGCGCTGGTCGCCGGGTTCGGCAGCCGTCGACGTGGCGTCACCCACCGGTAACACACCCCACACGTCTTCGCGGGCGCCCGGCCACCGGCCGGGCGCCCGCTGGCGTCTGCCGCCGCCGAGCCGACCCTCGCCGCTGGCGCCGCTCCGGCGGACCTCCCATCGCGAACTGCGCGAACGGCACTACTGGGCGATCTCGTGCCGTCTGGGTCGGGAATTCGGTTTGGGGTCTTCCGGGGTCGGGAATTAGTCCGGTCGACGACAGAAAACCACGACAACCGTGGGAAGTCTTTTGTAAAGGAGAACGACCATGGAGTTCACCGTCTGGGGCATCATCACCGCGCTGATCGTCGGTCTGATCATCGGCGCGCTGGGCCGGCTGGTGGTGCCGGGCCGCCAGCCCATGCCGATCTGGCTGCACATGCTGATCGGTGTCGGCGCCGCTCTGCTCGGTACGGTCATCGCCCGCGCTTCGGGCTTCGCCGAGACCGCCGGCATCGACTGGCGGGAGCTCATGCTCCAGGTCCTGCTGGCCGCCGTCGCGGTGGCGCTGGTCTCCGGCGTGGGCCGCAGCCGCCGGGGAGTCACCCACCGGTAACAGCTGAATCTCGAAAGGCGCCCGACCGTCGAGGTCGGGCGCCTTTCTGTCGTCGTACGCCTGGCTCTGCCGGTGGCGCAGCCCGGTCCTCGACGGTCTGCGCCGCGACACCGTCGGGCCCGCCCACTGTCTGTGAAGGAATTCTCGTACTAGGGTGCCATGCTGGAAGTCCGGCCTCACCTCGCCGCAGGCGCAGCAGGCGGTGAAGTTCTGGACCGACCTGGTGACCGTGCACAAGGTCGCCCCGCCGGCAGCCGCCGGGTGGAACGAGATCGACGCGCGGACCCAGTTCGCCACGGGCAAGGCGGCGATGGCCTTCGCCGGGAGCTGGCAACAGGGCGCGATCGCCAAGGACAACCCGGAGATCGAGAAGGTCTGGGGCACCTTCCCCAACCCGAGCCCGGACGGCCGGCCCGCGCCCGCCTTCGCCGGTGGCTCCGACCTGGCGGTCTGGCAGGACAGCCAGCGGCAGGACCTGGCCTGGGACTACCTCACCGTCCTGCTGAACAAGAAGAACGCCCAGGAGTTCGCGGACAGTCTCGGCTTCTTCCCGGTCTACTCCGACCTGGTCGGAGGTGACCGGTACGCGAATGACAAGATCATGGCGGCGTTCGCGAGCACGATGCAGAACACCAAGCTCACGCCGCTCACCCCCAGGTGGGTCGAGGTCAGCCGGACCAAGACGGTGACCCAGGCGATGAACAGCTCGGTCATGAAGGGTCAGAAGACGGTCGAACAGGCCACCGCCGACGCGGCCGCGGAGATGGAAAGCATCCTCAACGCCAAGTGACCACGCTGACCGAGATGCCGGCGGCGCTGCCGCACGGGAGACCCCCGTGCGGCAGCGCCGCCGGGTGCACCGCCTGCTGTACCTGCTGTTGCTGCCCTGCCTGGTGGCCATCGGGGTGTTGCTGCTCTGGCCGCTCGGCCAGGTGGTGGTGATGTCCTTCCACCGGCTGGACAACGTCCGCCAGTTGCGCGGCGACCGGGACTGGCCCTGGGTCGGGCTGGACAACTACGCCCAGATCCTCAGCGACCCGTTCTTCTGGACCGTGCTGCGGAACACGGTCCTCTTCGCCGTGGCCAACGTGGCGCGGCCGGTCTCCGGAATCCTGGTGGTGCTCTCCACCATCTGGTGATCCTCACCCTGATCCTGCTGGTCGTCACCGGGGTGTACGTGCGGATGGTGCTCAAGCAGGAGGAGGAGGCGTGACGGCCGACGCGGCAGAAGCCACCGGGCGCACCCCGGAGGGCGCCGAGGCGCGTCCCACCGGGCGGCGGACGAGAGGCGGCGGGCGGCGCAGCCGTACCGCCCGGCGGATCGCCCTCAACGGCGCCGGCCTGCTGGTGGCGCTCTTCGCCGCCTTCCCGGTCTACTGGATGATCACCACCTCGCTCAAGCCGAGCAGTGAGATCTTCGCCAGCACCCCGCGCCCGCTACCGGCCGAGCCGACGCTGGCGCACTACCGCCAGATCCTCACCGGGAACCTGATTCCCGGGGTCAGCTACACCGACGTCTTCCTCAACAGTCTGCTGGTCGCGGTCACCACGGTGCTGCTGAGTGGCCTGGTGGCCCCGCTCGCCGCCACCGCCGTGGCCCGGTTCCGCTTCACCCTCCGGACCAGCTTCCTGATCATGCTGCTGGTGGTACAGATGATCCCGCTGGAGGCGCTGGTCATCCCGCTGTTCCTGATGATCCAGCGGCTCGGTCTCTACAACACCCTGCCCAGCCTGATCCTCACCTATCTCGGCTTCTCGTTGCCGTTCGCGGTCTGGATGCTGCGCGGCTTCGTCGCGGCGGTGCCCAAGGAGCTGGAGGAGGCCGCCGCGATCGACGGCGCCAACCGGGCGCAGATCTTCCGGCGGATCCTGTTCCCGCTGGTGGCTCCGGTTCTGGTCGCGACCAGCATCTTCTCCTTCATCGTCGCCTGGAACGAGCTGATCTTCGCGCTGACCTTCATCAACCGGCAGGACCGGTACACGTTGCCGGTGGCGATGACCTTCTTCTTCAGGCGCGACGAGACCGCCTGGGGCCGGTGATGGCCGCCTCCACCCTGTTCACCCTGCCGGTGATCATCTTCTTCCTGCTGGTGCAGCGGCGTATGGTCGCCGGCCTGGTGGCGGGCGCGGTCACGGGCTGAGGCGGCCGTAGGCTGGCCGGCATGACGGGGAAAGTGATCTCGGTGAACCTCGCGGTGGTCACCGAGGCGGCCTGGGCCGGTGACGCCAGCGGACGCAGTGGCATCGACAAGAGACTGGCAGCCGGACGGGTGACGGTGCGGACCGACGGAGTGGTTGGTGACTTCATCGGCGAACGAGCCCACCACGGCGGCCCCGACCAGGCGGTGTACGCGTACGCCACGGAGGACGCGCAGTGGTGGGCGGCGGTACTGGGGCGGGCCGTGCCGCCAGGTCACCTCGGCGAGAACCTGACCACGACCGGCGTGGACGTGACCGGAGCGGTGATCGGAGAGCAGTGGGTGATCGGATCCGCGCTCCTGCAGGTGACCAAGCCGCGAAGTCCGTGCCGGACGTTCGCCGGGTTCTGGGGCGTACCGGATCTGATCAAGCGGTTCACCGTACGCGCGACGCCCGGGGCGTACCTGCGGGTGCTGCGGGAGGGGACGGTGGGTGCCGACGACCCGGTCGAGGTCGTCCACCGGCCCGCGCACGGGGTGACCATCGGTGAGGTGTTCCGGGCGCTGACTCTGGAGCCCGCCCTGCTGCCCCGGCTGCTGGACGCGGACGACCTGCCCGAGTCGACCCGCGAGAAGATGCGCCGACGGCTGCGCACACCCACCGGCTGACCGCCGCCGGTCGCGCTGACCGCCGAACGTGCCCAGCGCCGCCGCCTGTGCTCCGCGCCGCCGCCTGTGCTCCGCGCCGCCGGAGGTGCTGTGCGCTGGAGGGTGTTAGGAAGGGTCCCCTGCTATGCACCAGGCGTTAGCAGGGGACCCTTCCTTACATCAAGGTCAGCGGAGCCAGGGGATGTTGCGGTTGAGCTGGCCGCGCTCCTTGAGCTCCTTGCGCAGCGGGATCTCGTCGTCGATGTAGCCGTCCCAGTTGATGCCCCAGTAGTTCGCGGTGTGGGTGCCCTCACCGCAGAGCTGGCGCTGCACCGGCGTGCGGTTGTTCCACCACTCGCCGTCGGAGTCGATGTGCAGCTCGTCCAGCGGGCGGATCCACCGGTAGGTGTAGCCGACGAAGAGCATCTTGCGGGTGATGGTCGACAGGTTCGTCGACCGGGAGTGCCACTGGCGACGGTCGAAGATGAAGGCGTCACCGGGATTGGCGGTGATCTCGACGGTGCCCTCCGGGTCCGGGTTGTGCACCGTGGTGTCCGCCGGGCGGGGCAGCGAGTTCCACAGGTGGCTGCCCGGGATCACCTTGGTCGCGCCGCGACCGTTCTCCGACAGGTCGGAGAGCACGTAGGCGACCTTCAGCGAGAACATCGGCCGAGGCAGGTTCGGGTCCATCGTCTCCGGGTCGGAGTTCTGCCGGTACCCGTCCTGGTGCCACCCCCAGTACGGCCTCTCCGGCTCCAGCGCCGGCGGGGTGACGTCGAGGTGGTTGTGGTGCGAGTAGATGTTCCACCCGGCCAGGCCCCACATGTACGGGAAGGCGATCGGATGGGTCAGCAGCTCGCCGAAGAGCTCGTCGCGCTCAAGGAAGCCCAGCAGGTGCAGGGTGCCGTCCTTGGTGGTCTTGCCCTTGGCCTTCTCCTCCTCGTACACCCGGTCGACCGCGGCCTCGAGAGCGGCCCGGTGATCCTCGGTCAGGACGTTGCGCAGCAGGAGAAAGCCCTGCTCGTGGAACTCCTTGCGATCGACGTCGCTGATCGGTTCGTAGCCGGTCCGGTCGCCGTAGTCGTATGCCACGTCGTACCCCTCCCCAAGAGGTGAAACCAATTCTGGGCACAGGCCGCCGATCGTAACTCGCGTGCACACACCCCGGAGAATGCCCCGGCGCCATCTCGACGAGACTGCGACTGAGGGCGCTGGATCAACTACACGGCGCTACGGAGAGTGGTTTCGCTGGGGGGGTATGGGGTGATAGCCGGATTTCGCGGTGACTGCGGGTAAGGAGATCAGGGTCGGTCAGACATCGGCGTGCACCTCGGCGAGGACCTCCGTGTCGCCCCGGTCGCTGTCCGGGAGGCGCTTCCAGTCGCCGCGCCTGGCGCTCCACTCCCGGCCGTGGTAGGTCACCCGCTTCACCCCGTGCTGCTTGGCGTGGGCGACCAGCCAGTGCGCGTACCGCCAGCCGGACCGCACGCCCTCGGCGGAGGTCATCAGGCTGCCGCCGGGGCTCCGCTCGAAGTCGTTGATCCCCACCTTCAGATAGATCGGGTTGCCGTCGTCGTCGACAGCCGAGCTGAAGTAGCCCCGCCCTGACGGCCGGTCGTCGGGGGCAAGGGCCACCAGGCCCCAGTCGAGCGCCAGTCCCTCGGCCAGCGCGTCGATCGCCGCCGCGCCGCGCAGCACCGGGTCGCCACCCACCGTGCAGGTGACCGCCGTGGTGGCGTGCCCGAGCAGCGCCCGGGTCAGCACCTCCGACTCGTCGGCCCACTTCTCGTACGCCTCTGGGAAGGCGGAGCGCTGCACCTTCTGTGCGGCGTCGGTGACCCGCATGTCCTCCCAGCCGCGTACCTTCTTCAGCGCCGCGTAGAACTTCTTGGACGCGTACCGGGGGTCGCGAATCTCCTCCGGTGTGCCCCAACCCTGGCTCGGCCGCTGCTGGAACAGCCCCACCGAGTCGCGGTCGCCACCGGCCAGGTTGCGCAGCCCGGACTCCTGGTAGGCGGTGGCCAGCGCCACCACCACCGCCCGCTCGGGCATCTTGCGCTGGGCGCCGATGGCCGCGATCGTCGCCGCGTTGGCCATCTGCTGCGAGTCCAGCGTCACCTCACCGTCGGCCTGCACCGTGCACGCCCGGCCGGCGAACGGCAGCCGCAACTGTTCGCCCGCCTGCCGCAGGCCGAGGACGATCCCGATCACGACGATCAACACGAGGACCACGAAACCGGTCACGACTGCCCGAGCCCGCACCCACACCTCCCGTTGCCAAGGTCCGCCAAGCGTACGTCCGGCGTCGGCCCGTACGGGTCGTCCGCCCGGTTTCCCCCGTCGCCGGTGCCCTCAGGGTTCCCCGGGGCGGCCCGTCCTCACCTGTCGAGTTCGGCGACCCAACGGGGCGGGCGCTTCTCGCGGAACGCGGTGACGCCCTCCATGCCGTCGCCGGACAGGAAGTAGCCGGTGGACAGCGCGGACAGCTCCGCCAGTTCGGCGCGCAGGTCGGTGCCGACCGGGCGGCGCAGCAGCTCCTTCGCGCCGGCCAGCGCCGCCGGGGCGCCACGTACCAGCGAGTCGAGGTAGCGCCGCACCGTGCCGTCCAGCTCGTCGGCGGGCACCGCCGTGGTCACCAGGCCGATCTCGGCCGCTCGCCGGCCGTCGAAGGTGTCGCCGGTCAGGTACAACGCGGCGGCGGCCCGAGGAAGCAGCCGGGGCAGCACCGTCGCCGAGATCACCGCCGGGATCACCCCGATCCGTACCTCGGTGAAGGCGAACGTGGCCTCCGCCGCGCAGACCGCCAGGTCGGCCGCGGCGATCAGGCCCAGGCCGCCGGCCCGCGCGGGACCGGCCACCCGCGCCAACACCGGCTTCGGGCACTCCCGGACCGCCGCGAGCACGTCACCCAGCATCCCGGCGGGCACCGTCCCGCTGGCGTACGCCGCCGCCGTCTCCTTCAGGTCCGCCCCGGAACAGAAGACCGGGCCGGTGTGGTCCAGCACGATCACCCGGACCGTGTCGTCGTCGACCGCGGCGGCCAGCCCGGCCAACAGTTCGGTCATCAACGGCGTGGAGAGCGCGTTGCGGTTGTGTGGGCTGTCCAGGGTGAGGGTGGTCACCCCGCGGGCCGTGGCGACCTGCACGAGCGCGTCGGGAGAGGTCATGTGAGGGCACACTAGTGGCCATGCCCGGCCTCCTTCCAGCAGGCGAACCCGTACCCACCGACGGATCGCTGCCCGCGTCCGCCCGCGCCCGCGTCGGGCACCGGGGCTTCGGGGTGTACGTGCACGTGCCCTTCTGCGCCAGCCGCTGCGGCTACTGCGACTTCAACACGTACACCGCCGAGGAACTGGGCGGCGCGAGCCGGGAGGGGTACGCCGACACGGTGCTCGCCGAGCTGGCCCTCGCCGCGCGGGTGCTGGGCGAGACGCCGCCGGGCCGGGTGGAGACCGTCTTCGTCGGCGGCGGCACCCCCACCCTGCTGCCCGCCGACGATCTGGCCCGCATCCTCGACGCGATCGACCGCACCTGGGGGCTGGACGCCGACGCCGAGGTGACCACCGAGGCCAACCCGGAGTCGGTCGACCCGGTCTCGCTCAAGGAACTGCGGGCGGCCGGCTACACCCGGATCTCGCTCGGCATGCAGTCGGCCACGCCCGGGGTGCTCGCCGTGCTCGACCGCAAGCACCGGGCCGGTCGCGCACCGGCCGCCGCACTGGAGGCGCGCGACGCCGGGTTCGCGCACGTCAACCTGGACCTGATCTACGGGACGCCGGGGGAGCGGGCGGAGGACTTCGCCGAGTCGCTGGCCCAGGTGGTGGCGGCGGGCGTCGACCACGTCAGCGCGTACGCCCTGATCGTCGAGGCCGGCACCCGGTTGGCCGCGCGGATGCGTCGCGGCGAGCTGCCGTACCCGGACGACGACGTCGCCGCGGAGCGTTACCTGGCCGCCGAGGCTGCCCTCGACGCCGCCGGTTTCTCCTGGTACGAGGTGTCCAACTGGGCGCGGACGCCGGCCGCCCGGTGCCGGCACAACCTGCTCTACTGGACCGGCGGCGACTGGTGGGGCCTCGGCCCCGGCGCGCACAGTCACATCGGTGGTGTGCGCTGGTGGAACGTCAAGCACCCCCGCGAGTACGCCGGCCGGCTGGCCGCCGGTGAGTCTCCCGGGCTGGCCCGGGAGGTGCTCACCGGCGGCGAGGCACACATGGAGGACGTCATGCTGCGGCTACGGCTCGCGTCCGGGCTGCCGCTGGACGTCCTCGACGACGCCGGTCGCGCGGCCGCCGCGCGGGCGGTGGGGCAGGGCCTGCTCGCCGCGTCCGCCCACGCGGCCGGCCACGCCGTCCTGACGGTGCGTGGCCGGCTGCTTGCCGACGCCGTGGTGCGGGACCTGCTGCCCTGACCGGCGTCCCCGAGGTCAGCGCTTCACGAAGGAGTAGGTCATCGGGTAGCGGTAGAGGGCGCCCTCGTTGGCCTTGACCCCGGCGATGATGCCGAAGATCACCGGCACGATCCAGACCAGGAACGGCACGAAGAACAGCAGCCCGCAGGTGATCGCGGTGAGCACCCAGCTGAGCAACCCGGCGATGGCCCAGGTGATCTGGAAGTTCAGGGCGGCCACCGCGTGGGCCCGGACCACCGGGCTCTGCTGCCCGCGCGTCATCATCGCGATCAGCGGCGCCACCCAGCCGAGCAGACCACCACCCACGAACACCCCGAGCGGGCCGCCGAAGTGGGCGATCAGGGTCCAGGTCTTGTCCTCGTTGTTGGCGTAGCCGCCACCCGGAGGGCCGTATCCGCCCGTCGGGTACCCGACACCGGGCTCCCCGCCAGGCGGGGGATAGCCGCCGGGGGGCGGGTAGCCACCGGGCGGGGGGTAGTCACCCGGAGTGCCGTAGCCGCCGGGCGGCGGGGGCTGGTCGCCGGCGGGAGGCGGATAGCCCCCGGGCGGGGGATAGCCGGGCTGGCCCGACGAGCCCGACAGTGGAGTCGTGGGTTCGTCGCCGGACCCTGGAGGACGAGGTGGTTCAGTCATACGAGTCACGGTAGGGGCCAGCGGCAACGGCGCACCATAGCGACACCGGCGAGTGTCAACCCGCCGATCGGCCCCCGTACACCCGGGAGGTCTTGATCATCGCGTCCACGGGAACCCCGACGTAGACTGGCACTCGCTACATTCGAGTGCCAGAGTGTTCCTCTGACACTCGGGCCGCTCCGGGCTGACCTGCGACAGGAGGTGGGAAGGATGGGTCTCGACGACCGGAAACTCGCCGTACTCCGGGCGATCGTCGAGGACTACGTCGCCACCCAGGAGCCGGTCGGCAGCAAGTCACTCGTCGAACGGCACCAACTCGGCGTGTCCCCGGCCACCGTGCGCAACGACATGGCCGTGCTGGAGGAGGAGGGCTACATCCGCCAGCCGCACACCAGCGCCGGGCGGGTGCCCACCGATCGCGGCTACCGCCTCTTCGTCGACCGGCTCAGTCGGATCAAGCCGCTCAGCCCGGCCGAACGCCGGGCGATCGAGCGGTTCCTGGTCGGCGCGGTGGACCTCGACGACGTGGTGTACCGCACCGTACGCCTGCTCGCGCAACTGACCCGCCAGGTCGCCGTGGTGCAGTATCCGAGCCTGGCCCGCTCCACGGTCCGGCACCTGGAACTCGTGCCGATCTCCACCACCCGGCTGACGCTGGTGATGATCGCCGACACCGGTCGGGTGGAACAGCGGCTGGTCGAACTGCCCGCGCCCGTCCCCGCCGACGACGTCCTCGACCTGCGCCGGCTGGTCAACGAGAAGCTGGTCGGTACCCGCCTGTCCGACACACCACCGCTGGTGCAGTCGCTCATCGACGAGTCCGCGCCGCACCTGCGCCCGGCCATGACCACCCTCTCCACCGTCCTGCTGGAGACCCTTGTCGAACGGCACGAGGAGCGGATCGCCCTGGCCGGCACCGCCAACCTGGCCCGTGGCGGCCTGCTCGACTTCCAGGGGTCGCTGCGCCCCATCCTCGAAGCGCTCGAGGAGGAGGTGGTCCTGCTCAAACTCATCGGCGAGGCCGAACCGAGCACGCTACGGGTACGCATCGGCGACGAGAACCAGATCGACAACCTACGGGCGGCATCCGTGGTCAGCACCGGTTACGGCCCGGGCGCGACCATCGTCGGGGGGATGGGCGTGCTGGGACCGACCCGGATGGACTACCCCGGAACAATCGCCACGGTGAGGGCCGTGGCACGCTACGTGGGCGAGCTGCTGGCCCAGAACTGACCAGTCAGGGCCGACGGCAGGCTGCCGCCACCGACCGGCGTAACGCGAGACGAACACGAGGACACGGAACCCAGTGGCCAGGGACTACTACGGCATTCTCGGCGTGAGCCGAGGGGCCTCCGACGACGAGATCAAGCGCGCCTACCGCAAGCTGGCGCGCCAGTTCCACCCGGACGTGAATCCGGACCCGGAGGCCCAGGAGAAGTTCAAGGACATCAACGCCGCGTACGAGGTGTTGTCCGACGACCGGAAACGGCAGATCGTCGACCTCGGTGGCGATCCGCTCGCACCGGGCGGCGGCGGTGCCGGTGGGCCGGGCGGCCCCGGCGGCGCCGGACCCTTCGTCGGCTTCCAGGACATCATGGACGCCTTCTTCGGCGGGGCCACCGGCGCCGGGCGTGGCCCGCGCCCGCGTACCCGGCCCGGGGCCGACGCGATCCTGCGGCTGGAACTGGACCTGCACGAGACCGCCTTCGGGGTCGAGGCCCCGATCACGGTCGACACCGCGGTGCTCTGCACCACCTGCACCGGGGCCGGCACGGCCGCCGGCACCCACCTGGCCACCTGCGAGGCGTGCGGCGGCCGGGGCGAGGTGCAGTCGGTGCAGCGCACCTTCCTCGGCCAGGTGGTCTCCGCCCGGCCGTGCACGGTCTGCCAGGGTTACGGCACCACCGTCCCGCACCCCTGCCCCACCTGCGCCGGTGACGGCCGGGTCCGGACCCGCCGCTCGCTGACCGTGAAGATCCCGGCCGGCGTGGAGGACGGGATGCGGATCCGTCTCGCGCAGCAGGGCGAGGTCGGCCCGGGCGGCGGCACCGCCGGTGACCTCTACGTGGAGATCCACGAGCGGCCGCACGACGTCTTCTCCCGCAAGGGCGACGACCTGCACTGCCGGGTGACGGTGCCGATGACCGCCGCCGCGCTCGGCACCCGGCTGACCATCAAGGCGCTGGACAGCGAGGAGCCGGTCGACGTCAAGCCGGGCACCCAACCGGGCAGCACGCTGCGGCTACGGGCCCGGGGCGTGCCGCACCTGCGTGGCACCGGCCGGGGCGACCTCTACGTCCACCTCGACGTCCGTACCCCGACGAAGCTCGACGCCGAGCAGGAGCGGATGCTGCGCGAGTTCGCCAAGACCCGGGGCGAGGAGGTCGCCGAGCTCAGCAAGCAGGGCGGCTTCTTCTCCCGGATGCGCGATGCCTTCAACGGCCACGCCTGAGGTGTCCGCGCCGCTCTTCCTGGTCGAGTCGCTGCCCACCGCCGACTCGACGGTGCTCGACGGGCCGGAGGGCCACCACGCCGCCACCGTGCAGCGGCTCCGGGTCGGCGAGGAACTGTTGCTCGCCGACGGTCGGGGCGGCACGGCCCAGGCCGTGGTCACCGCGGTCGGTCGGGGCACCCTCGACCTGGACATCACCGCCCGCGGGTACGTCGACGCGGCGAACCCGCGGCTGGTGGTGGTGCAGGGCATCGCCAAGGGCGACCGGGGCGAACTGGCCGTGCAGGCGATGACCGAGGCGGGCGTGGACGAGATCGTCCCCTGGGCGGCGGCCCGCTCGGTGGTGCAGTGGCGCGGTGACCGGGGCGAACGGGCCCGGGGCAAGTGGGTGGCGACCGCCCGGGAGGCGGCGAAGCAGGCCCGCCGGGCATGGCTGCCGGTGGTGGCGGGCGCCCCGGACGAGTCCGGCCCGGCGGTGGCCCGCCGGATCGCCGGTGCCGCCGCCGGCTTCGTGCTGCACGAGGAGGCGAGCGACCGGCTGACCACCGTCGGGTTGCCCGACCGTGGCGAGATCGTGCTCCTGGTCGGCCCCGAAGGCGGCATCAGTCCGGCCGAGCTGACGGCCTTCCAGGAGGCCGGCGCGCAGCCGGTCCGGCTCGGGCCGTCGGTGCTGCGTACCTCCACGGCCGGGGTGGCCGCCCTGGCCGTGCTCGCCACCCGCCTGCTGCGCTGGTGACCGCCACGGGTCATGTCGGTCGCCACGAAAGCGGGCGCGACCGTGGCCACCGCGATGCCGTACGGCGCCAGGGACACCGCCAGTGACTGGGCCGTCGCGTTGAGTCCGGCCTTGCTGGCGCCGTACGCCGGGTTGGCGGGCTCGCCCCGGAACGCGCCGCGCGACGAGACGTTGACGATGCGCCCGCCGCCCGCGCGCATGTGCTGGGCGGCGCACCAGGCGGCGTTGGCCGCACCGAGCAGGTTGGTGTCCAGGATCTCGCGCCACCGTCGCTGCCACTGCTCGTAGCTGCTCTCGAAGACCGGGTGCGGTGGGTCGGCCGGGCCGACCCCCCCCGGCGTTGTTGACGAGTACGTCGAGCCCGCCGAGCCGTCGTGCGGCCTTGTCCACCATCGCCCGTACCGCGTCGGGGTCGGCCAGGTCGGCGCGGACCACCAGGTGGCCGTCGCCGCCCTGCCATGCGCGCCATCCTCCCGCACCCGGCCCGGATGTGAGGAAGGGACCCTTCCTATGCACGAGGCGTTAGTAGGGGGCCCTTCCTTACACTGCCCCGGTGAGTACTGCTGACTGCCTGTTCTGCCGGATCGTCGCCGGGGAGATCCCGGCCACCGTGGTCCGTGAGACCCCCACCACGCTCGCCTTCCGCGACATCGACCCGAAGGCGCCGGTGCACGTCCTGGTCATCCCCAAGGAGCACTACGCCGACGTGGCCACCCTCGCCGGCGGCGACCCGGCGCTGGCCGGTGAGGTGCTGGGCACGGCCGCCGCGGTGGCCGAGGACGAGGGCCTGCTCGGGGACGGCTTCCGGCTGATGTTCAACACCGGGGCGTACGGCGGCCAGGAGGTCTTCCACGTGCACGCGCACCTGCTGGGCGGTGCGCCGCTCGGGCCGATGCTGGCCCGGAGCGTGGCGTGACCACAGCCGCCACCGGTCGGCTCGACCGGATGGTGCGGCAGGTCCAGGCGCGGGGACGGGTGCCGGCCGTGGCGGCGGCGGTGCACCGTGCCGACCGCCCGCTGTGGACGGGCGTGGTCGGCGGCACCGGCAACGACACCGCGCTGGACGCGGACACCCGGTTCCGGATCGGCTCGGTGACCAAGACGTTCACCGCCGTGCTGACCCTGCAGTGCCGCGACGACGGCCTGCTCGACCTCGACGATCCGCTGGACCGGCATCTGGACCTGCCGGCACACGGCGAGTTGACCGTGCGGCGGTTGCTGTCGCACACCGCCGGCCTGCAACGGGAGCCGTACGGCGACGTCTGGGACACGTTACGGGCACCGGACGCCGACCGGCTGGTCGCCGAGTTGGCCCGAGCGGAGCGGGTGCTGCCTTCGGGCCGCCGCTACCACTACTCGAACCTGGGGATGGCGCTGCTCGGCCGGCTCGTCGGGCAGGTGCGGGGCGGGACCTGGGTCGAGGTGCTGGCCGACCGGGTGCTCGCCCCGCTCGGGCTGACCGCGACCACGGTCGACCCGGGTCCCCGCGCGGCGACCGGCTTCCTGGTGGACGCGTACTCCGACGAGGCGCGCCCGGAGCCGCCGACCGACTTCGGCGCGGTCGGCCCCGCCGCGCAGTTGTGGAGCACCGCCGGTGACATGGCCCGCTGGGCCGCCTTCCTGGCCGACCCGGCGGCGCTGGACCCGACCGGCGCGGTGCTCGCCCCGGCCACCCTGGAGGAGATGCGCTGGCCGGTGACGGTCACCGACGAGACATCGTGGTCGGCCGGCTTCGGCCTCGGCCTGATCCTGGTGCCGCAGGGGCAGCGGGTGGTGCACGTCGGGCACGACGGCGCGATGCCCGGGTTCCTGGCCGGGGTGTACGGCCGGCGGGGCGGTGAGGGCACTCCCGCCGCGTTCGGCGCCGCCGTGCTCGGTTCCTCCGGTACCGCCGTGGAACTGCTGGATCTGCCGCACCGGCTGCTCGCCGCTTCGGTCGAGCACGACCCGGCCGACATCACGCCCTGGCGGCCGGGCGAACCGGCCCCGGAACATCTGCGCGGCCTGCTCGGCCGCTGGTGGGGCGAGGGTTTCGAGTACGTCTTCGGCTGGCACGACGGCACCCTGCAGGCCCGGGCCGCCGGTGACCCGTCGGAGAAGCCCCCGGCGGTCTTCGCGCCGGTGCCGGAGCGGCCGGACGTGTTCCGGACGGTCTCCGGGCGGGAGGTCGGCGAACTGCTCCGGCTGACCCGGGACGCCACCGGGGAGGTGGTCCGGATGCACTGGGCGACCTACCGGTTCACCCGGCGGCAGGAGACCTTCGACAGGTACGACTTCCGGACCGGCGACTGAGGAGTTTTGTCTACTTGTGCGCCAGTCGTCGTTTGGCGTGACGACCGCCCGCCCACCCCGGCGTGAGCAGGCGCGCCAGCGGGTCGCGGCCGATCCTTCCCGAGGTAAATGGGCGGCGTGTCCACGCCGTCCAACCGATACGATGGGGGCAACGTCCGCACGCCGTGGCAGCAGGCCCGGCACCGAGATCGAGAGCAGGTGGCGCAGGGCCCCTCGGCCCGACCTATGACCGGCACCCCACCTCCCGGCCCGCCCCGGGTGCAGACCAGGATCACGGTCCCCGACTCGAAGATCATGGTCAACCTGCTCGGCGCGGGTGACGAGATCCTGCGACTGGTCGAGCGCTCCGTGAACAGTGACGTGCACGTACGCGGCAACGAGATCACGATCACCGGTGCCCCCGCCGACAACGCCCTCGCCGAGCGGATCTTCAGCGAACTCCTCGAACTGATCGAGAAAGGCGAGACCCTGACCACAGACGCCGTCCGGCGTACCGTCGGCATGCTCGAACAGGGCGGCGCGGAGCGGCCCGCAGAGGTCCTGACGCTCAACATCCTGTCCCGGCGCGGGCGCACCATCCGCCCCAAGACGCTCGGGCAGAAGCGCTACGTCGACGCGATCGACACGCACACCATCGTCTTCGGCATCGGCCCGGCCGGCACCGGCAAGACCTATCTCGCCATGGCGAAGGCGGTCCAGGCGTTGCAGGCCAAGCAGGTCAACCGGATCATCCTGACCCGGCCGGCGGTCGAGGCGGGGGAGCGGCTGGGCTTCCTGCCCGGCACGCTCAACGAGAAGATCGACCCCTACCTGCGCCCGCTCTACGACGCGCTGCACGACATGCTGGACCCGGAGACCATCCCGAAGCTGATGGCGGCGGGCACCATCGAGGTCGCCCCGCTGGCGTACATGCGGGGTAGGGCGCAGCCGTACGACGCGCGGGTCCTGACGCCGGAGGGCTTCAAGCCGTTCGGATCGCTCCAGGTCGGCGACCTGGTCATCGGGTCGAACGGAACGCCCACGCCGGTGATCGGCATATATCCGCAGGGGCCCAAGAAGGTCTACCGGGTCACCACCCAGGACGGGGCGTCCACCCTGTGCTGCGGCGAACACCTCTGGACCGTCGCCACGGCGGAGGACAAGCGACGCGGCCGTCGGCGCACGCTCGAGACCCGGGAGATGATCGGGCAGGAGTGGCGGGGGCACACCCGCCGCTACGAACTCCCGGTCGTCGCGCCCGTGTACCTGGAGCCGCAGGACGTTCCGCTAGATCCGTACGTGCTCGGTCTGCTGCTCGGGGACGGCGCCATCTCGTCCCGAACGACGCCGGGCTTCTGCACCGCGGACCCGGAACTCGCCCACGCGATCGAGGACGCGCTCACCGACATCGAACTCGTCCGCAAGAGTGACTACGTGCTCCGGCACGTGCACGGGCACCGCGGCGGGGTGATCGTGGCCAATCCGGTGACCGTCGCGCTCCGGGAGTTGGGTCTGACCGGAGCCAGGTCGGGGGCCACGTTCGTGCCCGACGTCTACAAGCACAACAGCGTCGACGTCCGACTGGCCGTCCTGCAGGGGCTGCTGGACATGGACGGGGGGCCGTCCACGCAGGCGGGACGCACCTGCCGCGTGCAGTACTCGACGACCTCTTCCCGACTGCGGGACGATGTCGTCTACCTCGTCCAGTCGTTGGGCGGTGTCGCGACGTGGGGCGTCCGAGCGGCGGAGGGCCGGAAACCCGGTCTGGCGAACGGCCGTCCGGACGCCCATCGGGCCGACGCCTACGTGGTGGAGATCCGTCTACCCGAGGGTGTCCCGCCCTTCCAGCTGGCCCGCAAGCGTCAGCGGTACGAGGAGCGCGGTGGCGGCCGTCCGATGCGTTTCATCGACTCGATCATCCCGGCCGGGGTGCAGGAGACGATGTGCATCCAGGTGGCGGCGGAGGACTCGTTGTACGTCACCGACGAGTTCCTGGTCACGCACAACACGCTCAACGACGCGTTCATCATCCTCGACGAGGCGCAGAACACCACGCCCGAGCAGATGAAGATGTTCCTCACCCGGCTCGGGTTCGGCTCCAAGATCGTGGTCACCGGTGACGTCACCCAGGTGGACCTGCCCGGTGGGACGACCAGTGGGCTGCGCGTGGTCCGGGAGATCCTGGAAGGCGTGGAGGATGTGCACTTCGCGCAGCTCTCCAGCGCCGACGTGGTGCGGCACCGACTGGTCGGTCAGATCGTCGACGCGTACGCCCGGTGGGACGCAGAGCGGGAGAATCAGCAGGCCCAGGGCGTGCACGCGGTGGCCGGGCGCACTGCCCAGGGCAACCGCGCCGGCCGGCGCCGCTAGACCGAGGGAAGACAGTTGTCCATCGAGATCGCCAACGAGTCCGGTGTCGAGGTCGACACCGACGCCGTGCTCGCCGTCGCCCGGCACGCGCTCGACGAGATGGGGGTCAACCCCCTCGCCGAACTCTCCGTGCTGCTGGTCGACATCGACTACATGACCGAGCTGAACCATCGCTGGATGGGCGGCGACGGTCCCACCGACGTGCTCGCGTTCCCCATGGACGAGGGCAGCGTCGACCACGGGCCGGGGGAGAACTCCGCCGCCGGTGGCGAGCCGGCCCTGCTCGGTGACATCGTGCTCTGCCCGGAGGTGGCGGCGAAGCAGGCCGCGACCGCCGGGCACAGCCCCGCCGACGAGTTGCACCTGCTCACCGTGCACGGCGTGCTGCACCTGCTCGGCTACGACCACGCGGAGCCGGAGGAGGAGCGGGAGATGTTCGGGCTCCAGGCCCGGCTGCTGTCCAGTTGGCGGTCGACCCGCTCCCGGTGATGGACACTGTGCTGGCCGCTCCCGCCACCGGCCTACCCGACCTGCAACTGCTCGTCTTCGCGGCCGGGCTGGTGGTGCTCGCCGGCCTGATCGCGATGACCGAGGCCGCCCTGGCCGCGGTCTCCCCGGCCCGCGCCGCCGAACTGGCCCGCGACGGTGCCCGGGGCGCCCGTACCCTCCAGACGGTCGCCGGTGACGTGGTCCGTCACCTCAACCTCCTGCTGCTGCTCCGGTTGCTCGCCGAGCTGACCGCCACCACGCTGGTGGCGCTGGTAGCGGTGGACACCTTCGGGGCGGGCTGGCGGGCGGCACTGGTCACCGCCGGGGCGATGACCGTGGTGAGCTTCGTGGTGGTCGGCGTCGGCCCGCGTACCCTCGGCCGGCAGCACGCGTACGCGGTGGGCCGCTCGGCCGCGCCGCTGGTGCGCTGGCTGGGCCGGGTGCTCAACCCGCTGGCGTCGCTGCTGATCCTGATCGGCAACGCGGTCACGCCGGGGCGCGGCTTCCGGGAGGGGCCGTTCGCCACCCAGGTCGAGTTGCGTGAACTGCTCGACCTCGCCGAGCAGCGGGGCGTGGTGGAGCACGGCGAACGGCAGATGATCCATTCGGTCTTCGCCCTCGGCGACACGATTGCCCGTGAGGTGATGGTGCCGCGTACCGAGATGGTGTGGATCGAGTCGGGCAAGAACCTCTCCCAGGCGCTCGCGCTGTTCCTGCGCTCCGGTTTCTCCCGGATCCCGGTGATCGGCGAGAGCGTCGACGACGTGCTCGGCATCCTCTACCTCAAGGACCTGATCCGGCGTACCCAGGGCGGGGCCGCCGAGGACCGGCAGCTTCCGGTGGCCGAGCTGATGCGCCCGGCGACCTTCGTGCCGGAGTCCAAGCCCGTCGACGACCTGCTCTCGGAGATGCAGGCCGCCCGCAACCACCTGGTCATCGTGGTCGACGAGTACGGCGGCACCGGTGGTCTGGTCACCATCGAGGACATCCTCGAAGAGATCGTCGGGGAGATCACCGACGAGTACGACGTCGAGCGCCCGCCGATCGAGCAGTTGCCGGACGGCGCGGTGCGGGTCACCGCCCGGCTGCCGGTGGAGGCGCTCGGCGAGCTGTTCGACACCGAGCTGCCGCATGACGAGGTCGAGACGGTGGGTGGCCTGCTCGCCCAGTCCCTCGGCCGGGTGCCGATCCCGGGCGCCGAGGCGGAGGTGTCCGGCCTCCGGCTGATCGCCGAGGGCACCACCGGCCGCCGCAACCGGATCGACACGGTGCTGGTGTACCGGGTCGAGCCGTCCGACACACAGGAGAACCCGGGTGGCGAGGCGACGGCCTCCCGGGGCGACACCGACCGATCCGAGGAGAGGCTGCCCGCCGATGCCTGAGTCACCCGCCGTACCGACCGCCCTGCCCGCCGACGCCGAGTTGAGCGCCGAGGACGGCAAGCTGGTCATCCTCGCCCGGGGTGCCCGGGGGCGGGTGGGTGCCGTGGAGGGAGCGGCCGTACGGGACCAGGACGGTCGCACGTACGCGGCGGCAAGCGTGTCGCTGCCCTCGCTGACGATCACCGCGCTCCAGTTGGCGGTCGCTTCGGCGGCTGCGGCGGGCGCCACCCGGCTGGAGGCCGCTGTGGTGGTGACCGAGGCGTCCACCCTGGACGGCGCCGGCTACGCGGCCGTACGCGACCTGGCCACCGAAGCCCCGGTCCACCTCGCCGCCCCCGACGGCACGGTCCTCGGCACGGTCACCGCATGAGCGAGCGGAGTGCCGGCCCGGGTGAGCGGAGTGCTGGCCCGGGTGAGCGGGCCTACCGGGCCGGGTTCGCCTGTTTCGTGGGGCGGCCGAACGCGGGCAAGTCCACGCTGACCAACGCGATCGTCGGCCAGAAGATCGCCATCACCTCGAACAAGCCGCAGACCACCCGGCACGTCATCCGCGCGGTGCTGCACCGGACGGACTCGCAGTTGGTGCTGGTCGACACGCCGGGCCTGCACCGGCCGCGGACGTTGCTGGGAGAGCGGCTCAACGACCTGGTGCGGCAGACCTGGAGCGAGGTCGACGTGATCGGCCTGTGTATCCCGGCGGACGAGCCGGTCGGTCGTGGTGACCGGTTCATCACCGGGGAGCTGGCCGAGTTGAAGGCGACCGTGCTGGCGGTGGTCACCAAGACCGACCTGGTCGACAAGAAGCGGCTGGCCGAGCAGTTGCTGGCCGTCAGTGAGCTGGGCGAGTTCGCGGAGGTGGTGCCGGTCAGCGCGGTCTCCGGGCACCAGGTGGACACCCTGGTCGAGGTGATGACGGGTTATCTCCCCGAGTCCCCGCAGCTCTATCCGGACGACATGCTCACCGACGACCCGGAGCAGGTGCTGGTCGCCGAGCTGATCCGGGAGGCGGCGCTGGAGGGCGTACGCGACGAACTGCCGCACTCCATCGCCGTGGTGGTGGAGGAAATGATCCCCGAGGGCCGTCTGATGAAGATCTACGCCGATGTGTACGTCGAGCGGTCGAGCCAGAAGGCGATCGTGATCGGGCACCGGGGCGCTCGGCTCAAGGCGGTGGGCACCGCCGCCCGGCGGCAGATCGAGGAGCTGTTGGGTACCAAGATCTATCTCGACCTGCATGTCCGGGTGGCCAAGGACTGGCAGCGCGATCCGAAGCAGTTGCGCAAGCTCGGGTTCTGACCTGTCCCGATCAGGGCGGGGCGAAATGGACGACGGGCACCGGAGAGGCTGATCGGTACCGGTCAGGCATATGGGAAGTTTCACTATCCCGGTGGGTCGTTGGTCGTTTCCGTGACGCGCCCCGGAGGGTAGGGAGGGTATGCCTCCGCCCCCGGACATAGATGAAGGCTGATGCGAAACCGTTACCTTGACCTGTTGCGTGCACTGGCCATCGTGCGGGTCGTCGTCTACCACGTCACCGGCTGGGCCTCGCTGACCGTGCTGTTCCCGGCGATGTCGGTGATGTTCGCGATGGCCGGATCGCTGATGGCCGCCACGTTGTACCGGGTCGGGCCGTCGGCGGTGGGGCGACGGCTACGGCGGCTGCTGCCGTCGCTCTGGGTGGTCGCGGCGATCTTCGTGCCGGCGATGCTGTTCACCGGGCTGCCGTTGACCCCGAAGGTGCTGCTCTGGCTGTTCCCGGTCGCCGACCCGCCGGCGAACTACTGGGGCGCGCTCGCGCTGAGCCCGATCTGGTACCTGCGCGACTACCTCTGGTTCGTGCTCGCCTCGCCGATCGCCATCTGGCTGTTCCGGCGGTTCCCGCTGCCCACCCTGCTCGCCCCCTACTGCCTGCTGATCTCCATCGAGCTCGGCATCTACGAGAACCCGCACGGCGTGCTGCGCGAGTTCGGCCTCTACTTCGGGGCCTGGCTGCTGGGCTTCGCCCACCAGGCGGGCATGCTGCGCCGGATGGCGAACCGGGTGCTGGTGCCGGTCGTCCTGCTGCTCGCGGCGACCGGCGGCGCCTGGATCCTGGCCAACCCCGGGCCGCGCGGTTACGACCTGAACGACATCCCACTCGGCAACGCCCTCTGGTCGGCCGCGTTCATCCTGGTGGCGCTCGGTCGGGCCCCGTCGGGCGCGGCCTGGGTGGACCGCAACGAGCTGGTCGGTCGCGCGGTCACCGTGCTGAACCGCCGGGCGTTGACGGTGTACCTGTGGCACATGGCCTTCGTGGTCGCGCTCACGCCGCTGGTGGACGTGGTGGGCTGGTCGCACCAGAACCTGTTGGGTCAGGCCATCCGGGTGGCGTTGGTCTTCGTCCTTGTGGGCGTGGTGACCGCTGCGTTCGGCTGGGTCGAGGACGTGGCGGCGCAGCGCCCGCCCGAGCTGATCCCCGGTGGGCGCCCCACGCCGCCCGCCGGGGGTCAGCGGGACGTGACGGCGAGGTCGCCGCTACCGGTCGCGACGTCGAGCACGACCGTGGCGGACGGGTCGTGCGGTACGCCCACGTCGGCCGTGCCGGAGCCGACCGTCGAGCGCACCTGGTAGGCGCCGTCCGGCACGGTCAGGTCGACGTTGCCGCTGGACGCGTGCGCGCGGACGGAGGCGGGTCGGTCCAGCTCGACGGTGACGTTGCCGGACCGGGCCTCCGCGTCCACCTCGCCTTCGAGCCGGTTCGCGGTGATGTCGCCCGATCCGCTGCGCAGCACGACCGGCTCCGTCACGTCGTACACCTCGATGTTGCCGGAGCCGGACTCCACCCGGACGCCTCCGGCGGCGCCGGCCACCCGGACGTCGCCGGCGCCGACCGTGACCTCCACCGGGCCGACCCGGCTCAGATCGACCTCGCCGGAGCCGGTCTCGCCTCGCACGCTGCCCCCCTCACCGGCGGTGACCTCGTAGGAGACGCTGCACCGGTTGCCACAGGAGGTGTCCAGCACCAGTTCCGTGCCGGTGATCTCGTACGTCGTCTGCGGCTGGTTGCCCTGGTAGCGCACCACGCGCTTGATGCGGACGCCGTCCACCCCACCGTCGGCCCGGACCGTCACGTCACCGGCACCGGGCAGGAGCCGGATCGCGGTGATCTGGACGGACTCGGCTCGCTGACCCCGAGCGGACCCTGAGATCCGACCCGGGTGCAGACCCGAACTCCGGCGGGGAGGGAGAATGACGCGATGCCCGGGTACCGCCGACAGCTCTACCGCGACGACGCGGTGGTGCTGCGTGTGCAGAAACTCGGCGAGTCGGACCGGATCATCACCCTGCTCACCCGGCGACACGGCCGGCTGCGCGCGGTCGCCCGGGGGGTACGCCGGACCACCTCGAAGTTCGGCGCCCGGCTGGAACCCTTCGGTCACGTCGACCTGCAACTCGCCGGTGACCCCAAGGGCGAGCTGGGCAGTTCGCTGCACAGCGTCAGCCAGGTCGAGGGGATCGACCTGTACGGCAAGCGGTTCCTCGGTGACTATCCCCGCTACACCGCGGCCAGCGCCATCGCCGAGACCGCCGAACGACTCACCCCGGTGGAGCGGGAGCCGTCGCTGCGGCTGTTCCAGCTCACCCTGGGCGCGTTGAAGGCACTGGCCGAGGGCGCTCACGCGACGACCCTGGTGCTCGACGCGTACCTGCTGCGCGGCATGGCGCTGGCCGGCTGGGCGCCGGCGCTCACCGCCTGCGCGGTCTGCGGCACCCCTGGGCGGCACCGGGCCTTCTCCGTGCCGGCCGGTGGCGCGGTCTGCCCGGACTGCCGCCCGCCCGGCGCGGCCCATCCCGCCCCGGCCACCATCGACCTGATGTCGGCCCTGACCACCGGTGACTGGCGGGTCGCCGATGCCACCGACACCGGCGTACGCCGGGAATGCAGTGGCCTGGTCGCGGCGCACCTGCAGTGGCACCTGGAGCGCGCGTTACGCTCGCTGCCGCTGGTCGACCGGGGCGGCCCGGTCACCGGCACGGTCCGGCCCGGTGGCGGGCGCGCCGGGGCGGCCCCGCCGCGCGACGCGGCCGGCGAGGGCTGACGCCCGACCAGGCGTCGATGGAGTCGAGCAGGGAGAGCTGAGTGATCCGATCCACCAGGGCCGTCCGGCGCGCGCCGGTGCCGCCGACGCCGCACCCGTCGGGCGCCCGACCTCCGGCGCTCCCGCCGGAGGCGGTGCCCCGGCACGTCGCCGTGGTGATGGACGGCAACGGTCGCTGGGCCAAGGAGCGCGGACTGCCCCGCACCAAGGGCCACGAGGCGGGGGAGTACTCCCTCTTCGACACCGTCGAGGGCGCCATCGAGATGGGCATCCCCTACCTGTCGGCGTACGCGTTCTCCACCGAGAACTGGCGGCGCTCGCCCGACGAGGTGCGTTTCCTGATGGGCTTCAACCGGGACGTCATCCGTCGCCGCCGCGACCAGCTCGTCGACCTCGGGGTGCGGGTGGTGTGGTCCGGTCGGGCCGGACGGCTGTGGAAGAGCGTCATCTCCGAGTTGCAGACTGCCGAGGAGATGTCCCGGGGCAACTCGACGCTGACTCTGCAGTTCTGCGTCAACTACGGCGGGCAGGCGGAGATCGCCGACGCCGCCGCCGCGATCGCCCGGGACGTGGCCGCCGGCCGGTTGGACCCGGGCAAGGTCAACGAGAAGACCGTCGAGCGGTACCTGTACCACCCGGAGGTGCCCGAGGTGGACCTGTTCCTGCGGCCCTCCGGCGAGCAGCGCACCTCGAACTTCATGCTCTGGCAGAGCGCGTACGCGGAGCTGGTCTTCCTGGACACGCTCTGGCCCGACTTCGACCGCCGCCACCTGTGGTACGCCTGCGAACTGTACGCCCAGCGGGACCGACGTTTCGGCGGCGCGCTGCCCAACCCGGTGGCCCCGACCGTGTGACGCTTAGCGGCCGACCGGACTGGGTATCAGTGTCGTCAGCAGCCACTGACGGAGGTGAACCCACATGATGCGCAAGCGCGTTGCCCAGTGGGCGGTGATGGCCGTTGCGGTTCCGTTGGCGGCCGCCGGTGCCCGCCGGCTCAGCCACTCGATGGAATCCCGGCGGGGCCCGTCCCGGGCCAGTCGCCTGCTCACGCAGGGAGCCGACATGATCCGCCCACAGAAGGCCCGGCGTCGCCGCTTCTTCTGACGTACACTGCGCCGCCCCCGCCTCTCGGAGGCGGGGGCGGCGACGTGTAAGGAAGGGCCCCCTACTAACGCCTGGTGTATAGCAGGGGACCCCTCCTAACACACAAGACGGCGGGGTGGGTCAGGCCGGGGTCTCGGCGCGGTCCGGGGTGGCCCACAGGGTGTGGAAGGAACCGTCGCGGTCGACACGGCGGTAGGTGTGCGCCCCGAAGTTGTCCCGCAGGCCCTGGATGAGCGCGGCCGGGAGGCGCTGCGCGCGCAGCGCGTCGAAGTAGGCCAGCGACGAGGCGAACGCGGGCGCCGGCACGCCGACCCGGGCCGACTCGGCCACCACCCGCCGCCAGCTCGGCACACCGTCGCGCACGGTGTCGGCGAACCATGGTGCCACCAGCAGGGTGGGCAGGTCCGGCTGCTCGTCGTAGGCCTGCTTGATCCGGTCCAGGAAGCGGGCGCGGATGATGCAGCCGCCACGCCAGATGGTCGCCGTGCCGCCCAGGTCGATGCCCCAGTCGTACTCGGCGCTGCCGGCGCGGATCTGGTCGAAGCCCTGTGCGTACGCCACGATCTTGGAGGCGAGCAGCGCCCGGCGTACGTCCTCGATGAACGCCTCGCGGTCGGCGACCTGCCACTTCTCCCCGGAGTCCGGGAACGCCCGCACGGCGGCCTCGCGCTGGTCGACGTGCCCGGACAGCGACCGGGCGAAGGTCGCCTCGGCGATGCCGGTGATCGGGATGCCCAGGTCGAGGGCGATCTGGACGGTCCACCGGCCGGTGCCCTTCTGCTCGGCCCGGTCCTGCACCACGTCCACGAACGCCTCGCCGGTGGCGGCGTCGGTGTGCGCCAGCACGTCGGCGGTGATCTCGATCAGGAAGGACTCCAGCTCACCGGAGTTCCACTCCCGGAAGATCTCCGCGAGTTCCGACGGGGTCGCGCCCAGTCCGGCCCGCAGCAGGTCGTACGCCTCGGCGATGAGCTGCATGTCGGCGTACTCGATGCCGTTGTGGACCATCTTGACGAAGTGCCCGGCACCGTCCGGTCCCACGTGCTGGCAGCAGGGCTCACCGTCGACCTGCGCGGCGATCTTCTCGAAGATCGGCCCGAGCTTGCGGTACGACTCGGCCGACCCGCCCGGCATGATGCTCGGCCCCCACAGGGCGCCCTCCTCGCCGCCGGAGACGCCGGTGCCGACGAAGTGCAGGCCCTTGGTCCGCAGCGCCTCCTCCCGGCGGCGGGTGTCGGCGAAGTGCGCGTTGCCGCAGTCGATGATGATGTCGCCCTCTTCGAGCAGCGGCACCAACTCGTCGATCACCGCGTCGGTGGGGCCGCCCGCCTTGACCATGATGATCACCGCGCGGGGGCGCTCCAGCGCGGCGACGAAGTCCGCCAGCGACTCCGTCGGGACGAAGGTGCCCTCGTCGCCGTGCTCGGCCACCAGCGACCGGGTCCGTTCCGGCGAGCGGTTGTGCAACGCCACGGTGAACCCGTTGCGAGCCAGGTTCCGGGCCAGGTTGCGGCCCATCACCGCCAGCCCGGTCACACCGATCTGTGCCGTAGCCCGATCCGCCATCCTCGTCGCCACCTTCCGCCGTCTACCTGTAGTGCTGCGACGGTATCGCGGTCGGACCCGGGACCGCGCCGTCCCCCCACCGCTGGTCATCAGGTGGTCGCGTAGCGCATGCCGCCGAGGTCGACGGGCCGTCGGTGAATCGGGGTGCGGAGCGCCCGCCGGCCGGTCTCGACGCACTGGCCGACCGGGCTGCGCCGCCGATCGGCTCTCCTGCGCAGGCCGGCGGGGTTGCCGCACCGTTGGGGCTCACCGCCCCGGCGGCGCTGGCCCCGCTGCGTGATCCGGTCGAACCGTCCACGCCGGATCGCCCGGACGACCGTGAGTCGCCGCGAGCACAGGTCGCGCGGACGACCGGCCCGGCGGTCTCCGGCCGGGGCAAGGGGTACAGCGCCGGCCGTTCGCAGCGTGCCGGGGCGACCCGGCAGTACGCCTTCCGGCGCAGCTGACCGTCCGGTACGCCGTGAGAAGTGGGCGGGTCTGTTCGTTCCCGCGACAACAGACCTACCCACCACCGCGGCGCGCTCAGCCGATCAGCGGGCGGAAGGTGCCGAGCACGACGCTGACGCCCAACGCGGTGAAGGCCAGCGCCATCGCGACGACGACCAGCAGCCAGTCGGCCGCACCGAAATGCTGCCGGCGGGCGACGGTACGCGGAACCCCGGCGTCGAAGCCGCGCGCGTCCATCGCGACCGCCAGCCGGGTGCCCCGGCGGATAGCACCGACCAGCAGCGTGAACGCGGTGGACACGAACAACCGCAGCTTCGCCACCGGGTTGCGCCCCGCCTCCACCCCGCGTGCGCGACGGGCCATGACGATCATCTGCCACTCCTGCCCGAGCAGCGGCAACAGCCGGAACGCCGCCAGCGCGCCGATCGCGAACCGGGCCGGTGCGCGGGCGTTCTGCACCAGCGCGTCGGCCAGGTCGGTGGGATCGGTGGTGGCGAAGACGATCACGCCGGGCAGGGCCACCGCGAACAGGCGCAGCACCAGGCCGAGCGCGGTGAGCAGCACCGCCGAGGTGACCACGACCGGTCCGGCGTCGAGCAGTACCCGTCCCGACCGGTCCGCGGCGAAGAGCACCAGGGTGACCAGGACGCCACCGGCGGCGGCCAGCAACGGCCACACCCGGCGGAACAGCACCCGGTAGCGCACGCCGAACAGCGGCAGGACCGCCAACTCGATCGCGATCGCGATCGCCGGTGCGACCGGGTCCAGCGTCGCCAGCAGCGGAAACGCGAACAACAGCGCCGCCGCCAGCTTGGCCACCGGATTGCGTCGGGCCAGCGGCGCATCCGGCCGGGCGACCGGTTCGAGGTCGATCATCGGTAGCCCGCCGGAGCCGCCGATGGCGGGACTCCCGGGTCCGGTGAACGCGTCAGCGTCAGGGTCTGGTCGGCCAGCGCGGCGACGAAGTCGGCGTCGTGGGTGACCGTCACCAGGGCATGACCGGCGTCGCGTAGCTCCGCGAACAGGTCCACCAGTTCCCGCCAGGTGCGCCGGTCCTGGCCGAAGGTGGGCTCGTCGCAGATCAGCAGCCGGGGCGCGGTGGCCAGGGCGGTCGCCACGCTCAGCCGCCGCGCCTCGCCCCCGGAGAGGGTGTACGGGTTCGCGCCGGCCAGCCGGTCCAACCGCAGCCGGTGCAGCAGCTCGTCGACGCGCCGCCGGACCTCCGTCTCGGTGGCACCGGTACGCCGGGGGCCGAGCGCCAGTTCGTCGAAGACCGTGCCGGTGACGAACTGGTGCTCCGGGTCCTGGAACACCGAGCCGATCCGGCGTGCCAGTGCGGGCGCACGCCATCGGTGCGGTGGTGTGCGAGCGTCTGCGCCGGCCAGGCCGGCACCGGCGACCAGGTGCCCGGTGCCCGGTCTGCGTAGCCCGCCGAGTAGCCCGGCGAGGGTGGACTTGCCGGCGCCGTTGGGGCCGAGCACGGCGAGCGCGGCACCGGCGCGTACCGCCAGGTCGGTGGCGGCCAGCCGGGGCGGCTGGCCGAGCCGGTCGGCGGTGAGCAGCACCTCGCCGGGTCCGGTGGTGGCCCGGCGGGGCGGGATCTGGCGGCCGGGCACCCAGACGCCGTCGGTGGCCAGGGCGTCGCCGTGGGCGGTGAAGACGGCCTCCGGCGGGCCGTCGACGCGGACGCCGCCGCCGGCGTCGAGCACCACCACCCGGTCGACCAGCGAAAGGGCGTCGGCCACCCGGTGCTCGACCAGGATCAGGGTGGTGTCGCCGTCCACCGCGCGGGCCACGGCGGCGCGGACCAGGTCGGCCCCGGCCGGGTCGAGGTTGGCGGTGGGCTCGTCGAGCAGCAGCAGGGCGGGACGCAACGCGAGCACCCCGGCCAGGGCGAGCCGCTGCTGCTCGCCGCCGGAGAGCGCCGCGGTGGGGCGGTCCCGCTGGTACGGGAAGCCGACCCGATGCAGCGCCTCGTCCACCCGGGGCCAGATCTGTCCGGCGGGTACGCCCCGGTTCTCCAGCCCGAACGCCACGTCGTCGCCGCTGCGGGCCATGACGAGCTGGGACTGCGGATCCTGGAACACGATGCCGACCCGCTCGCGGACCTCGGCCGGTGCTCGGCCGTCGATCTCGATGGTGCCCTCCTGCTCACCGGAGTCCTCCGGCAACAGCCCGGCCAGCGCGGCGAGCAGAGTGCTCTTGCCGGCGCCGGAGGGCCCGAGCAGCAGTACCCGCTCGCCGCGTCGTACCCGCAGGTCCACGCCGCGTACCGCCCAGGCCCGTCGCCCGGCGTGGCGCCAGCCGAAGCCGCGCAGCCGCACCTCGCCCACCTGCCACCCCCGCTTCTCGCACCCGCCCCATTGCTGGCCCAGAGCCAGCCGTACCGGCTCCATCGGGCGAGGTCAGACCAGGTTCCGGTCCCGGCCGGCGGGGAAGCGGTCCAGGACGCCGGTGCCGGCGAGCGCCTTGGTGAGCGCGTAGCCGCCGGCACCGGCGATCACGGTGGCACTGAGCACGGTGAGCAGCGCGTACGGGATGCGGTAGGTGCCCAGTTCGTACGCGGCGTTCCAGACGAAGAAGTCGAACAGCGCGGCGCCGAGGCCGGTCAGCGCACCGGCGAGCAGCGCCGTCGGCAGTCGGAACGAGCGGTACCGGAAGGCGGCGAAGGCCATCTCCGCGCCGAGGCCCTGGATCAGGCCCTGGACGATGGTGATGCCGCCCCACTCGGAGCCCAGCAGCGCGGAGATCGTCGCCGCGACCGCCTCGCAGAACAGCGCGGCACCCGGCTTGCGGATCACCAGCCCGCCGAGCACCGCCGGCACCAGCCAGACGCCGTACATGACGGCCTGGCTGGCTGGGAAGAAGGCGAAGGCCGGGTCGGCCGCCCGCCAGAGCAGGCCCCAGGCCCAGAATATGACACCGAAGCCGACGGCGATCACCGCGGCCACGACGATGTCGACGGTGCGCCACCGGGTGGTGGTCGGTTGGCTCATGAGTTGCTCCCCAGTCCAGTGTCGAACCAGGCAAGACGCACGCCGCGCCCGGCGTGGCCGGGCCGTGGCGGGCTGGAGGTGGACCGAACTCCCTGCGCTGGCATTACCCAGATCAGGTACGGAGGGTCTGCGGGCGGACCCGCACTCTCAGCGCTGTGCGCTCCCCTGTCGGAGGTGGTGTTGTCCCGCCGACGCTAACACCTTCGAAGATTGACGGACAATGTGATCTACGCAGGTCATGCCGGGTGTCGACGGCCGGTGCGCCCGGCGGTGGCCGCCGGGGGCGGGAACCCGCCCGGTTTTGTGACATTCATCGACGCCATCGGTGCCGGACGGTAATCTCAGGCCGCCGATCCACGAGGGCCGAGAGGCGACAGGGTGAGCACAGACACGGACCATGCCGCGTCGGCCGGTGAACCGGAGAGCCGCCCGACGGGCGTGGCCACCGAGGAGCGCCCGACCCGCCCGGCCGGTGGCGAGCCGCCCCGGCGCTGGCTCGGCGACCGGATCGGCTCGGTGGAGATCCTGGCGGGCCTGCTGGTCCTGCTGATCATCTTCCGTGACCCGCTGGCCGAAGCGCTGGACGATCCCCGCATCCAGACGTGGACCACCGTGTTCGTCTCGATCATGGTGCAGGCGGCGCCGTTCCTGGTCTTCGGTGTCCTGCTCTCCGCCGTGATCGCGGTCTTCGTACCCCGGTCGTTCTGGGCCAGGGCGCTGCCCCGGCACCCGGCGCTCGCGGTGCCGGCGGCCAGCGCGGCCGGCGTGGTGCTGCCGGGCTGCGAGTGCGGGTCGGTGCCGATCGCGGGGTCGCTGATCCGCCGGGGCGTCACCCCGGCGGCGGCGCTGGCGTTCCTGCTGGCCGCCCCGGCGGTCAACCCGATCGTGCTCGTCGCCACGGCGGTCGCCTTCCCCGACAATCCCGAGATGGTCCTCGCCCGGGGAGTCGCCAGCCTGGTCGTGGCCATGATCATGGGTTGGCTCTGGCTGCGGCTCGGTCGGACCGAGTGGATCAAGATGCCACGCCGCCCGGAGCTGGACGACCCGCGTCGGGGCCGGGCCTTCTGGGCCGCCGTGCGGCACGACGTCACCCACGCCGGTGGCTTCCTGGTGCTCGGTGCGATGGCCGCCGCCAGCATCAACGTGCTGGTGCCGGAGCGCTGGCTCCAGACCCTCGCGGACAACGCCTGGCTGTCGATCCTGGCGCTGGCGCTGCTCGCCGTCCTGCTCTCGCTCTGCTCCGAGGCGGATGCCTTCGTCGCGGCCTCGCTGTCGCAGTTCTCCCTCACGTCCCGACTGGTATTCCTGGTGGTGGGGCCGATGGTCGACCTCAAGCTGATCTCGATGCAGGCCGGTGTCTTCGGCCGGCGGTTCGCCTTCCGGTTCGCGCCGGCCACGTTCGCGGTCGCCCTGCTGGTGGCCACCGGAGCCGGGATGGTGCTGCTGTGAACCGGCAGGCGCAGGCGGTGATCCTGCTGCTGCTCGGCGGGGCGGTGATCCGGGCCAGCGTCACCGACCTCTACCTGCGGTACGTCAAGGAGGGGCTGCGCCCCTTCCTGATCGCCGCCGGTCTGCTGCTGGTGGTCGCCGCGGTGATGACCCTCTGGTACGAACTGCGTCCCTCCGCGCCCCGCGCGGCGACCCCGACCGGCGGCGGGCCCACCGGCCCGGCGAGCGGTCCCGCCACCGTGGCGACCGACCACGACGGCCACGGTCACCACGAGCCCCGGGTCGGCTGGCTGCTCATCCTGCCCGTCCTCGGGCTGCTGCTGGTCGCCCCGCCGGCCCTCGGGTCGTACGCGGCGGAGCAGGCCGGCACCGCGCTGAACGCCCCCCGGGAGTCCGACTACCCGCCCCTGCCCGACGGCGACCCGGTGCAGGTCAGCGTGCTCGACTACGCCTCCCGGGCGCTGTTCGACCGGGGCGCCTCGATCGGCGACCGGCGGGTGGTTCTCACCGGTTTCCTGGCCACCGGCGCCGGTGGCGAGCCAATCCTGGCCCGGATGGTGCTGTCCTGCTGCGCCGCCGACGGACGGCCGATCAAACTCGGGCTCACCGGCGACGTACCGGTCGGGCTGCCCAACGACAGTTGGGTCGAGGTGGTCGGCCGCTACAGCGACCGGCTCGGCCGGGACCCGGTCAACGACGCCGAGATCCCCTATCTGGAGATCGAATCGTGGCGGCAGGTGCCGGTGCCCAAGCGCCAGTACGAGTAGCCTGCCGGACATGCACGTCGACGCCCGAGGTCTGCGGTTCGAGATCCGTCCCGGCGGCCCCGAGTCGGGTGAGCCGGTGCTGCTGCTGCACGGCTTCCCGCAGCACTCCGGCGAGTGGGACGCGGTGGTGCCCACCCTGCACGGTGCGGGCCTGCGCACGTACGCGCTCGACCAGCGGGGCTACTCGCCGCAGGCGCGGCCGACGGAGGTGGCGGCGTACCGGCTGGGGGAGTTGGTCGCCGACGCGGTGGCGGTGCTCGACGCCCTCGGTGTGACGCAGGCGCACGTGGTCGGCCACGACTGGGGCGCGATCGTCGCCTGGGCGCTCGCCGCCGGCCACCCCGACCGGGTACGCACGCTGACCGCCGTCTCCGTGCCGCACCCGGCCGCCATGGCGCACGCGCTGGCCAACGACCCGCAGCAGAAGGCGCGCTCGGCGTACATGCTGCTGTTCCGGCAGGCGGGCGTGGCCGAGAAGACGCTGCTGGCCCTCGACGCGCTCGGGCTGCGGCGGCTGCTGCGCGAGGTCGGCGACGACGCGCGGGTGGCCGCGTACGCCGACCCGCTGCGCGAGCCGGGCGCGCTTACCGCGGCGCTGAACTGGTACCGGGCGATGTCCCGCACCGAACTGGCGGCGGTCGGCCCGGTGTCGGTGCCGACCACCTTCGTCTGGAGCGACCGCGACGTCGCCATCGGACGGACCGCCGCCGAAGCCTGTGCCGCACACGTGAGCGGCGACTACCATCTCGTCGAACTGCCCGGAGTCAGCCACTGGATCCCGGACGAGGCGCCCGCTCCGCTGGCCGAGGCGATCCTGGCCCGAGCCCGCCCGACCGCCTGAGAACAGTCCGCGCGGAAAGCTGAGTGAGGTCGTCGGGTGGCGGCGATCCGTGAGAGGCGGGGGAGAGAGCATGACGCTGAGTGCCGAGGGCTACCTGGCCGAGGTGACCGCGACGATGACCCGGGTGGCGGGCAGCCAGCGGGAGCAGGTGGCCCGGGCGGCCGACCTGGTCGCCGAGGCGATCCGCGCCGACGGGGTGGTGCACGCCTTCGGCACCGGTCACTCGGAGGCCCTGGCGATGGAGATCGCCGGCCGGGCCGGCGGGCTGGTGCCGACCAACCGGATCGCCCTGCGGGACGTGGTGCTGCACGGCGGGGAGCCGGCCGACGTGCTGGGCCCGAAGCTGGAGCGGGACCCGTCGGTCGCGCACCGGCTCTACGACCTCGCTCCGGTCGGCCCGCGTGACGTCTTCGTGCTCGCCTCGAACTCGGGTGTGAACGGGGCGATGGTGGAGTTCGCCTCGCTGGTCGTCGACCGGGGGCACCCGCTGGTGGCGATCACCTCCGCTGCGCACTCGGCCCGGATGGAGTCCCGGCACCCGTCCGGGCGCAAGCTCGCCGACTTCGCCGACGTGGTGCTGGACAACGGCGCCCCGTACGGCGACGCGACCCTGCCGCTGCCGTCCGGCGGCGCGGTGGGCGCGGTCTCCTCGATCACGGCGGCGTTGCTGGCCCAGCAGATCGTGGTCGAGGTGGTGGCCCGGCTGCTGACTGCCGACGAGCAGCCGCCGGTCTATCTGTCGGCCAACATCGCCGGCGGCGACGCGCACAACGACGCCCTGGAGGCCCGCTACGCAGGGCGGATCCGACGCGGTTCCTGAGCCGGTTTCGGGTGGTGCGCGGCGGGGCATCTGCGTTCCGCCGGTCGGGCCATCCGGCCGGGTGGAGCGTGTTCCCTCGGAGGTTCGCGGTGTCCAAGGAGACCGAGAAGCAGCGATGGCAGCGAAACTTCGCTGACCTGCTTCAGGAGTTACGGGTCGCGCAGACCGGCGTGCAGATCCTCTTCGCCTTCCTGCTCACCCTGCCGTTCAGCAACGGCTTCACGCGTACCACACCGTTCCAGCGGGACGTGTACGTCGTCGCGCTGATCGCGGCGGCTGGCGCCACCGCGATGATCATCTCGCCGGTGGCGTTCCACCGGGCGTTGTTCCGGCAGGGTCGCAAGCCGGAACTCGTGCAGTTCGCGCACAGGATGGCCAGCGCCGGTCTCGCCTTCATGCTGGTCGCGATGGTCAGCTCGGTGCTGCTGATCACCGACTTCGTGCTCGCCCGGCCGGTCGCCTTCCTGCTCAGCGCGGTCACCGGCCTGTGGTTCCTCACGTTCTGGGTGATCCTGCCATTCGTCCGTCGAAACTGGGGTGACGACGACATCGACGACGAGGAGGACCCGAGCGGGCTCTCCCCGGCCTGAACCGCAGGAGCGGGGCCGGCCAGGCGATGGATAACCGTGACTACCTCTGGGTAACAGACGCGGGTAGCCTGCTGAACAGGCGGAACAGTCCGAATGCCGGATCCAGCCCCGGGGGTTGCCGTGGCCATCGCCGAGTACCAGCGTCCACCCGTAAGCGCCAGCCAGCACACCGACCCGCCGCCCGACGCGGCGGGTCGGGCGTCCGAGAAGCAGGTGTCCGAGAAGGAGGCCCGCCAGGTAGCCGAGGCGGCCCGGCAGAGCACGTGGGATCGGCCGAGCTTCGGCAAGGAACTCTTCCTGGGCCGGCTCCGGCTCGACCTGATCGACCCGTGGCCCCGGCCCGACCCGGCGGAGGACGAACGGGCCGGTGAGTTCCTCGCCCGGCTGCGCGCGTACGTCGCCTCCGAGGTGGACGGTGCCGCCATCGAGCGGGACGCCCGCATCCCCGACGAGGTGTTCCAGGGCCTGGCCGGGCTCGGCGCGTTCGGCATGAAGATCAGCCGGGAGTACGGCGGGCTCGGGCTGAGCAACCTGCACTACTGCCGGGCGTTGATGCTGGCCGGCTCGGTCAGCCCGGCGATCGGCGCGCTGCTCTCCGCACACCAGTCGATCGGCGTGCCGCAACCGTTGAAGATGTTCGGCACCGACGAGCAGAAGCAGCGGTTCCTGCCCCGGCTGGCGGCCGGCGAAGTATCCGCGTTCCTGCTCACCGAGCCGGACGTCGGCTCCGACCCGGCCCGGTTGGGCACCACCGCCGAACCGACCCCGGACGGCACCGGCTACCGGATCAACGGCGTCAAACTGTGGGCCACCAACGGCACCGTGGCCACCCAACTCGTGGTGATGGCCCGGGTGCCCAGGACCGACGGCCGCAAGGGCGGCATCACCGCGTTCGTGGTCGACGGCGACGCCGAGGGCATCACCGTCGAGCGCCGCAACGAGTTCCTCGGCCTGCGCGGCCTGGAGAACAGCCTGACCCGCTTCCACGACGTGTTCGTGCCCACCGAGAACGTCATCGGCGGCGAGGGCAAGGGGATGCGGATCGCGCTGAGCACCCTGACCACCGGCCGGCTGTCGCTGCCGGCGATGTGTGTGGGCGCCGGCAAGTGGGCGCTGAACGTGGCCCGCGAGTGGTCCGCCGAGCGGGTCCAGTGGGGCCGTCCGGTCGGCGAACACGAGGCGGTCGCGCAGAGGCTCTCCTTCATCGCCGCGACCGCGTACGGCATGGAGACCATGCTTGACCTCTGCTGCCTGCTCGCCGACGACGACCGCAATGACATCCGGATCGAGGCGGCGCTGGTGAAGCTCTACGCCAGCGAGATGGCGTGGCGGATCGCCGACGAGCTGATCCAGATCAGGGGCGGCCGGGGGTACGAGACCGCCGACTCGCTGGCAGCCCGGGGCGAACGGCCGGCCGCCGTCGAGCAGATGCTGCGGGACCTGCGGATCAACCGGATCTTCGAGGGCTCCACCGAGATCATGCACCTGCTCATCGCCCGCGAGGCGGTGGACGCGCACCTCTCCGTGGCCGGGGACATCATCGACCCCGACGCCGACTGGGGACGCAAGGCCAGGGCCGGCGCGCGAGCGGGCGCCTTCTACGCCCGGTGGCTGCCGACGCTCGCGGTCGGCAAGGGCCAGCAACCCACCGCGTACGCCGAGTACGGCCCGCTCGCCGGGCACCTGCGGCACGTCGAACGCGCCTTGCGGAAGCTGGCCCGGTCCACCTTCTACGCGATGTCCCGCTGGCAGGGCAGGATGGAACGCAAGCAGGCGTTCCTGGGCCGGGTGGTGGACATCGGTGCCGAACTGTTCGCGATGAGCGCGGTCTGCGTACGGGCCCACGCCGAGCGCGCGGAGCGACCGGAGAACGTCGAACTGGCAGACCTCTTCTGCCGCCAGGCCCGGATCCGGATCGGCGCCCTGTTCACCGCCCTGTGGGAGAACACCGACTCGGTCGACGTGGTGGCCGCCAAGCGCATCCTCGCCGGTCGCTACACCGCCCTGGAGGACGGCGTCATCCCCCCACCCGCCGATCACCCCTGGGTGGCTCCCTGGGCCCCCGGCCCCTCCACCGTCCCCACCGACGCCCGCCGCCGCCTCCCCCCACCCGCCTGACCACCCACCCCTCACCCCGCCGCCCCACCGCCCCACCGCCTCCCCCCACCCTCGCCAGCCGGCCCTTCCCGCCCTCGGTATGCCGCATGTCGCACTCTCCTCCGTCGATCATGGAGTTGTGGCTGACTTATTGACCACATTCTCACCCTTTTGCGCTAACCATAAGTCCATGATCGACGGCGTGGGGTGACGGGGTCACGGTGGGGAGGGAGGGGGAGAGGTCAGCGGTGGGGGTCGCGGAGGCCGAGGCGGCGGAGTTCGAGGGCGGCCAGGGCGTTGACGGTGGTGTCGTCGCCGCGTCGCCAGGCCTCGGCGACGTCGGGAGAGATCCGGGTGAGCGTGCGCAACGGCTGACCGGCCAGGGCGCGCAGAGCCAGCAGGTCCCGGCCCGCAGGCGCGGAGGCCAGGGCCGCCGCCGACCCGGCCCGCCGCATCCAGCGTACCCGTAGCGGCAGCCAGCCGAACAACACCAGGCCGAGCGGGACGATGAGCAGCCCGACGGCCAGCGCCAGCGCCAACTGGTCGACCAACTCCTGCTGGTCACGCCCGGCCTCGGCGAGCGAGCGTGCCGCACCGGCCGCCCGCTCGAACGGGCCGGTCAGCTCGTCGCCCACCAGCGGCACCCGGCCGACCTTGCCGCCCGCGTCGGCCAGGTTGTCGGCCAGCCCACCGCCGGCCCCCTCCAGCTTCTGTCCGGGTACGGCCAGCTTCTGCACCAGATCGTGCAGCCAGAGCGCACCCCGGATCGCCGCGTACACCCAGGCGACGACGAGCAGATCGGTGAGTAACTGTCGCAGCGCGGTCGGAAAGCGATCAGCGTAGATTTTCACGCCGGACAGCGTGCCACGCCTTGCCTGATCGGGCACCCCACGGGCACCCGATCAAGCGGTACGCGGGATCAGCGGGCGCAGTTCGGGCAGGTACCGAAGATCTCCAGAGTGTGGCTGACATCGGTGAAGCCGTGCTGGGCGGCCACCCGTTTGGCCCAGTTCTCCACCGTAGGCCCGGCCACCTCCACCGTCCGCCCACAGGCCCGGCAGACCAGATGGTGGTGATGCCCCTCGCTGCACCTGCGGTAGAGGTGCTCGCCACCGGGCGGGCGCATCACGTCGATCTCGCCCGCGTCGGCCAGGCCCTGCAACGTCCGGTAGACCGTGGTCAACCCGACCCGCTCGCCGCGTTCCCGCAGCATCGCATGCAGGTCCTGGGCGCTGTGGAAGCCCTCCAGCTCGGCCAGCAGCGCACTCACCGCCGACCGCTGGCGGGTGTTGCGTACCACCGCACTCTCGCTCATGCCGGCCCTCCGCTTCGCTGCGTGCCGACATGAGGCTCCGCCGCACTGCACCTGATGATTCGCTCGCGTCGCTCGCTCATGCCGGCCCTCCGCTTCGCTGCGTGCCGACATACGTGCTGAACCCGATGAAGCGCTCGCTCATGATTCCTCCCCGGCATGGCTGACCGCGTCGGCGACGATGTGCGCGACATGCTCGTCGACCAGGGCGTACGCGATCTCCCGGCCCCGCCGGGAGCCGCGTACCACGCCGGCCCCGCGCAGCACCCGCAGGTGCTGGGAGACCAGCGGTTGCCCGACGCCGAGTTTATCCACCAGTTCGTGCACGCACCGCTCACCGCCGGCCAGCTCGCTGACGATGGCGAGCCGGATCGGCGCCGAGAGGGCGCGCAGGAGCTCGCTGGCACCCTCGTAGGCGTCATAGCCGGATCCGCTGGTCACCCTGTAACGGTAACCAATACGGAAGCGGAACCCGTGATCAGGACCGGCCGAGCACCACCTCGTGCGGTTCCGGCTCGGATACGGGTTCGGGCCGGGCGTGGCGGATCCGCCGCCAGGCGGCGGCCAGCAGGGTGACCACCACGAACGAGGCGATCGCGAGGACCACCACCGAGGCGCCCGGCGCGGTGTCGGCGAGCGCCGCCATCCAGATGCCCGCACCGGCGGCGAACAGGCCCAGGGCCATGGCCGCCGTCATGGTGCTGCGGAAGCCCCGGGTGACCTGCTGGGCGGTGGCCACCGGGACGACCATCAACGCGCTGATCAGCAGGACACCGACGGCCCGCATGGCGATCGTGACGGTGATCGCGGTGGTGATCGCGAGCAGCAGGTTCAGCGCACGGACCGGAAGCCCGGAGACCCGGGCGTACTCCTCGTTCGTGGCAGACCGCGAACAGTGCGGGCCGCAGGGCCAGCATCGCGGCCAGCACCGCCACGCCGAGCACCGCGATGGTGACCAGGTCCTCGCGGGAGGGCGTGGTCAAGGCACCGAACAGGTACGCGTTGAGGTTGGCGCTGGTGCTGTCGGAGAGCCCCACCAGGACCACGCCACCGGCGATGCCGCCGTAGAACAGCAGGGCCAGCGCCAGGTCGCCGGAGGTGCGACCGCGTTCGCGGATCAGCTCGATGGCGATCGCCCCGACGGTGGCCGCGATCACCGCCATGATCACCGGGGAGGTCTGGAACAGCAGGCCGGCACCGACGCCGGTGAGCGCCACGTGCCCGATGCCGTCGCCGACCAGCGCGAGTCGCCGCTGCACCAGGTAGATGCCGAGCGCCGGGGCGGCCAGCCCGATGATCAGCGCGCCGATCAGGGCGCGCAGCATGAACTCGTACTGGAAGAGACTCACCTTGTGCTCCACATCCCGGCGGGCTCCTCGGGGCCGTGCGGATGCACGTGGTCGTGGTCCGGCTCCGCGTGGTGCCCGGCCGGGTCCGGCACCGCGCCGTCGTGCGCGCTCTGCCCCTGGTGTACGACGATCGCGCGGTTGATCAGCGGCCGGAGCGGACCCAACTCGTGCGCGACGAGCAGCACGGTGCCGCCGTCGTCGACGAAACCGCGCAGGGCCCCGGCGAACGCCTCCTGGCTGGCGGCGTCCACCCCCGCCGTCGGCTCGTCGAGCACCAGCAGTTCCGGGCGTCCGGCCAGGGCCCGGGCGATCAGGGTGGACTTGCCGGAGCCGTTGGCGCCGAGGACCGCGACCACCTCGCCGGTGGTCACGGTCAGGGACACGTCGCGGAGCACGGGGCGGCCGTCGTAGCCGACCACCCCGTGCTCCACGGTGATGACGTCAGCGATCACGAGCAGCTCAGCGCCGTCCTCAAGGTCTGCAGGTTGGTACGAATCACCGAAAGGTAGTCCCCGCCGTTGTCCGCGGACAGACCCTCGATCGGATCGAGCACCGCGGTCTGGGCACCGACCTCCTTGGCGATGGTCTCGGCGACCTTCGGGCTGACCAGCGTCTCGAAGAAGATCGTGGTGGCGCCGTGCTCCCGCGCCTCCTCGGTGACCGCGGCAAGCCGCTGCGGCTACCGCTCGTCCTCGGGGGAGAGCCCGGTGATGCCGATCTGCTCCAGCTCGTACTTCTGCGCCAGGTACCCGAACGCGGTGTGGCTGACCACGATCTCGCGCCGCTGGCAGGTCTTCAGGCCCTCGGTGAACTCGGTGTCCAGCTTCTCCAGCTCGGTACGCAGGGTGGCCGCCCGCTGGCTGAACTCGCCGGCCCGGTCCGGGGCGACGGCGCCGAGCCGCTCGGCCAGCTTGTCGCCGATGGTGGCCAGGCGGGTCGGGTCCAGCCAGACGTGCGGGTCCTTGGTGCCGTCCGACGTCTCCTCGGCGGGCTTCTCCTCGTCGGCGTGGTCGTGACCGTGGTCGTCGTCCTCGTGGCCATGGTCGTCGTCGCCGTGGCTGTGGGTGTGACCACCGGCGGCGGCGTCGAGCAGGGGCTCCACGGTCGCCACGTCGAAGGCGCGGTCACCGGCGTTCTGGTCGACCGCCTCGTCCACCGCGGGCTGGAAGCCGTGCAGGAAGATGACCAGCCCGGCCTCGCTGATCTGACCGACCTGTCCCGGGTTCAGCTCCAGGTCGTGTGGGTGTGCGCCGGGGCGGGCCAGGTTGGTCACGGTCACCGCGTCGCCGCCGACCTGCTCGGCGAGGAACTGCAACGGGTAGAACCCGGCGACCACGTCGATCCGATCCGGCTCGGGAGCGGCCGGGCTGTCGTCGGTCGAGCAGGCGGTGACGCCACCCAGGGCGAGCAGTGCGGCCGTGGCGGTGGCCAGAGCGCGCGGAGCGGTGCGGTACGTCATGACACCGAACTCTCCGCACCGACGACAATGTTTGTCAAAACGCATGAGTGCATGTCAGAACAGCTTCACCAGGCCGACGGTGACCAGCAGGGTGAGTGCCACCAGTCGAATCGCCCGCGTCGGCGGGGTCTGCACCTGCCAGGTCGTCACCAGCAGCGTGGCCAGCACGGCGGCGATCGCCAACGTCAACAGCCCGCCGATCACGCCGGGCGCGAAGAACGCGACCAGCATCAGGAGCAGGGTGATCAGGAACACCGTCGTGGGGTTGGCCCGGGCCAGCCGGTCGGCGATCCCGCGCTGCGTACGCTGCATTCCACAGACTCTACGAGGAGGGGGCGCCGGTGCTGGTGACCAACCGGTTCGTGGTCGAGGAAGACGCCGCCGAGGACTTCGCCGCCCGGGCCCACGCAGCCCTCGCCGCGCTCTCCGCCCGGCCCGGCTACCTGCGAGGACAGCTCGTCCGGGCACTGGACGCCCCGCGCCACTGGTGCCTGGTCACGGAGTGGGAGTCGGTGGGCACCTACCGTCGTGCCCTCGGCGGCTTCGACGTCAAGATCACCGCCGTGCCGCTGCTCGCCGAGAGCGTCGACGAGCCGTCCGCGTACGAGGCGCTGGCGACCGCGGCACCCGGCGGGGACGTGGTGGTGGTCGCCAGCGATCGGGCCGCGGGTCCTTACCGGTGAGCCGTCGGGCACTACGCTGGCTTCCATGACCGCTCCCGGACCGGCAGCCCCACCACCGCACCAGCCGCTGCCCGGCCAGCAGGGACCTCAGGTCCCGGTCGAACCCGGCCCACCGCCGGCCCCGTCCGGCGTGCCGCCCACCGGCGGCCCCGGCGCGCCGTACCCGCCGAACGGTGTCGGGCTTCCGCACCCGCCCGCCGGTGCTCCCGGCCTGCCGCACCCGCCCGGTGGATCGGACCCCGGCGTACCAGCACCGCCTGCCGGGCCCGGCGTGGCCCCGCCGTTCGCGGCCCCACCGACCGAGGGGGGTCGGTCCCGGCTCTGGCTCGGCCTCGGTGCCGGCGCCCTGGCCCTGGTGCTGTGCTGCGGTGGCGGCGGTACGGCGATGGTCGGCCTGCTGGTGAGCGGGGTGCAGGCGATCGACGAGCAGGGGCGGACCGTCTCCGGCGACTACTACCGGGCCCTCGCCGACGGTGAGTTCGGCCGGGCCTACGACCAGCTCTGTGAGGACGCCCGGCGGCGCGAGTCGCGCCAGGAGTTCGAACGCCGGGCGGCTGCCGAACCGCAGATCTCCTCCTACCGGGTCGGCGAGGTGGACACCACCACGCTCACCGTGCCGGTGGACGTGACCTTCAGCGGCGGCGGTCAGGAGCGCCAGCAGGTCGTGCTCCAGCAGAGCCAGCAGACCGGTGGCATGGAGGTCTGCGGAGTCAACTGACCGACCGCAGGTAATGTGCTGGGTCCGGGACGGCCGCGGTCGTACCGTGATCCCGGACCGTTCGATCCATCCCACCGTGTCCCCGCCGACCGCCAGTCGGCGTAGGAGGAAAAATGCCAGCCGACCGTATCGACGCCGTCGTCAGCCTCGCCAAGCGTCGAGGCTTCGTCTTCCCCTCCAGCGAGATCTACGGAGGCACCCGGTCGGCGTGGGACTACGGTCCGCTCGGCGTGGAACTCAAGGAGAACGTCCGCCGGCAGTGGTGGAAGACCATGGTCCAGCAGCGTGACGACGTGGTGGGCCTGGACTCCGCGGTGATCCTCTCGCGCGACGTGTGGGCCGCCTCGGGTCACCTGGACGCCTTCGTCGACCCGCTGACCGAGTGCCAGTCGTGCCACAGGCGGTTCCGCGCCGACCACCTTGAAGAGGCGTACGAGGCCAAGCACGGCAAGCCGCTCGCCGCCCTGACCGAGCTGAACTGCCCCAACTGCGGCAACAAGGGCACCTTCACCGAGCCGCGGATGTTCAACGGCCTGATGAAGACCTACCTCGGCCCGGTGGAGAGCGACGAGGGCCTGCACTACCTGCGGCCGGAGACCGCCCAGGGCATCTTCGTCAACTACAAGAACGTCGAGACCGTCGCCCGCAAGAAGCCGCCGTTCGGCATCGCGCAGACGGGCAAGTCGTTCCGCAACGAGATCACCCCGGGCAACTTCATCTTCCGCACCCGCGAGTTCGAGCAGATGGAGATGGAGTTCTTCGTCGAGCCCGGCACCGACGAGCAGTGGCACGAGTACTGGTTGCAGGAGCGCTGGAACTGGTACATCGATCTCGGTCTGGCCGAGGAGAACCTGCGCTTCTTCGAGCACCCGCAGGAGAAGCTCTCGCACTACTCGAAGCGCACCGTCGACATCGAGTACAAGTTCCGGTTCGGCGGCACCGAGTTCGCCGAGCTGGAGGGCATCGCCAACCGCACCGACTTCGACCTGTCCACGCACAGCAAGCACTCCGGCGTCGACCTGTCGTACTTCGACCAGACCAAGCAGGAGCGCTGGGTCCCGTACGTGATCGAGCCGGCCGCCGGCCTCACCCGTGCGGTGCTGGCGTTCCTGCTGGAGGCGTACGACGAGGACGAGGCGCCGAACACCAAGGGCGGCGTGGACAAGCGCACCGTGATGCGCTTCGACCCTCGGCTGGCCCCGGTGAAGGTGGCGGTGCTCCCGCTCTCCCGCAACGAGGCGCTCTCGCCGAAGGCCAAGCAGCTCGCCGCCGACCTGCGCAAGCGCTGGGTGGTCGAGTTCGACGACTCGCAGGCGATCGGCCGCCGCTACCGCCGGCAGGACGAGATCGGCACCCCGTTCTGCGTGACGGTCGACTTCGACACGCTCGACGACAACGCGGTGACCATCCGGAACCGGGACACCATGGCCCAGGAGCGGATCGCGCTGGACCAGGTCGAGCGCTACCTGATCGACCACCTCCCCGGCTGCTGACGCGGCGCTGCTGACGTGAAAGGAAGGGCCCCCTGTTAACGCCTGGTGCATAGCAGGGGACCCTTCCTAACACCGTCAACCGCGCGGATCGCCGGTCGGTGGTGTCGGCGTCACCGATACGTCGACCCGCAACCGGACGCCGGCACCGAGGCCGCGCCGGGACTCGTACGCCTCTTCCACCGACCGCCGCACCCGGTGCGGCTCGCGGCGGATCTGTGCCGGCGTGAAGTGCAGTACCAGCACGCCGAGTCGGCTCAGCTCGTTGTGCCGGTCGAGGGTCCGTGCCCAGTCACCGGGGCGGAAGTGGTACTCCTGCGAGTCGACCTCCAGAGCCACCGCCGCCTCCGGCAGGTAGCCGTCGGGCGTCGGCACCGCCCGGCCTCCCACGTCCCGGAGCCGGGGATTCCACAGGATCTCCGACAGCACCGTGCTGGCCGCCAGGCAGTCCCGCAGCTCGGCCTCCGGTGCCGACCGCACGCCCTGCGTCACCTCGGCGAACGCCTTCCTGACCAGCGCCGTACGGCTGCGCCGAGCCCGACGGATCTCCTCGTCCAGGTCGGCGAGGTCCGCGTACCCCCGCTGCACGGCCTCGGCGACGACGGCCCGCACCGGACGGAGTTGCCGCAGGTCGCGCGCCGCGTCGACCACCGCGCGGGCCGGTGAGCACACGGGGTAGAGCGGCGTGGCGCGGGCCCGGCTGTCCAGCGTCAGGGCCCGCGAGATCACCGCGAAGCCGGCGGACGTGCGGCGTGCGTGATGCGGTACGACGAACTGCACGGCGTCGGTGCGCGGGCTCTGCCGGAAGCCGTACCAGATCAGCGCGGCGAGACCGGTCAACTGCGCCTCCGCTCCGGCGTAGAGCGCCGCCGAGATCCGCCGCTGCTCGTCGGTCAGAGCGCCGGTGACCAGGGCGTACGTCGCGGGCAGCACCCGCTGCCACAGGCCGCGTCGGGTCTGCCGGTAGAGATACATGTCGTCGAAGCCGGCGGCGAGCAGTTGAGCGCGGCTGACGATCTGCTGCTGGTGTTCGGCCAGGTCAGCGAAGTGGGGAGGATGGCTGCGCATGCCGGACAGCATCGATCGTGACCCTGTCCCGCGTCCGGCCCCCGGCCGTTCCTGTGGACAGCCGCCGGGCCTGTGGACAACCCCGCCGCGCCTCCGCCGATGTGGTATGCGTCGCGTTAGCAGGGGACCCCTGCTATGCACGAGGCGTTAGGAAGGGGCCCTTCCTTACACTTGGGCCCGTGCCGACGACCGCTTCCGTACTGCGCCCGCTGACCATCGGGCGGCATCAGGTGTGGCCGCCGGTGGTGCTGGCGCCGATGGCCGGCATCACGAACGTCGGGTTTCGCCAGCTCTGTCGGGAACAGGGCGGCGGCATCTACGTCTGCGAGATGATCACCACGGTCGCGTTGGTCGAGCGGAACCCGAAGACGCTGCGGATGATCGCCTTCGGGGCGGACGAGAGCCCGCGCAGTCTCCAGCTCTACGGCACCGACCCGGAGACCACCGCCGCCGCCGTGCGGATCGTGGTCGAGAAGAACCTCGCCGACCACATCGACCTCAACTTCGGCTGCCCGGTGCCGAAGGTCACCCGCCGTGGCGGCGGTGCGGCCCTGCCATGGCGGCGCCGGCTCTTCGCCCGCCTGGTGCGGGCCGCTGTGGACGCCGCGTCACCCGCCGGCGTGCCGGTCACCGTCAAGATGCGCAAGGGCATCGACGACGACCACCTGACGTACGTCGAGGCGGGGCTCGCCGCGCAGGAGGCCGGGGTGGCTGCGGTCGCCCTGCACGGGCGTACGGCGGCGCAGCGGTATTCGGGGACGGCGGACTGGGACGCCATCGCCACCCTCAAGCAGGCGCTGGACGTGCCGGTGCTCGGCAACGGCGACATCTGGGAGGCCGACGACGCGCTGCGGATGGTGGCGCACACCGGTGTCGACGGGGTGGTGATCGGGCGCGGCTGCCTCGGTCGGCCGTGGCTCTTCGCCGACCTGGAGGCCGCGTTCGACGGCCGTGCCGAGCGGCGACTGCCCGATCTCGGCGAGGTGGCGACGACCATGCGATGGCACGCAGAGTTGCTGGTGGAGCAGTTCAGCGTCGGGGCGCGTGACCCGGCCCGCGGCGAGCGGGACGGCTGCACCGACTTCCGTAAGCACGTCGCCTGGTACCTGAAGGGTTTCCCGGTCGGCAGCGAACTGCGCCGAGCACTGGCGATGATCGACAGCCTGGCCCAGCTCGACGACCTGCTCGGCAAGCTCGACCCGACGGTGCCGTTCCCGGTGGAGACGCTCGGCCAGCCACGCGGGCGGACCAACTCTCCGGGCAGGGTCTTCCTGCCCGACGGCTGGCTGGCCAGCCGCGACGACGACACCGTTCCGGTCGGCGCCGAGCTGGACGATTCCGGCGGCTGAGCTCCGCCGCCACCGCACCCACGCCGTGGGCCGGAGTTAGGAAGGGTCCCCTGCTATGCGCGAGGCGTTGGTAGGGGGCCCTTCCTTGCACGCGGAACGGCCGGCCCCCGTGGTGGGGGGCCGGCCGTTCGTGGTCAGGAGGTGGCGTAGCCGCGGGTGGCGATCCAGTTGGCGAGGTTGTCGATGTCGAGGTGGTAGCGGGCGTGGTGGGGGTTGGCGGAGTCGGCGATGGTGACGGTGTTGCCGTTGTCGGTGTAGCCGGTGACGCTGATGTAGTGGCCGCCTTCGAAGCTGTGGGTGGCGCCGGTGGTGTCGGTGGTGGTGCCGGCGATGTTGGCGACTACTGCGCGGCCGTCGTTGATGGTGCGGACGATGTCGTCGCGGAGGGTGTCGGTCTGGGTGGTGTTGGCGGTGGGGGTGTTGATTTCGACGGATTTGTAGACGTCCTTGCCGGTTTCGCGGTTGAGGACGGGGGTGATGTCGTTGATGGAGTCGGTGCCGTTCTCGGTGGTGCCCATGTCCTTGGCCATGGTGTGGACGTCGATGTTCTTGCCCTGGACGCTGAGGGCGTTGCGGGCGGCGGCGGGGCCGCAGTAGTAGAAGTTGGGCTGGGCTTCGTAGCGGACGTCGAGCTGGCGTTCGCTGTGGCCCTTGCGGTCGGCCTGCACGGCGACGGCGGGCTGGCCTGCCGGAGCGGCGTACGCGGTGGTGATGGGGCCGGCGATGGCGCCGCCGGTGAAGGCGAGGCCGGCAGCGGTCAGGGCAGCCTTGCGGAAGATAGCGGTACGCATGATGATCGGAACCTTTCGTTCGGGGGTGCGCGCGGCCCACATGGGGGTGTGCCGGGGCCGTGCGAAAGGGGGAAGTTCGATCCGGATCGCCGGGGGCCGCTCGCGGCGTCCGAGCCAGGTGTAACGCTGGGGGCGCCCGGTCATTCCGACCCGGGATGCACCCGGGGAGGCGTCGCGGTCATGCCATGTACAACCCCCGGCCGGGGCCGATGATTCCGCGATCGCGGTGGCCGGAGCCACCCCCGACCGGGCACGAATCGGACATCCGGGCCATGAATATCGGGTACGAACCGGATCTTCGATGGGAAACCGAATGCCCCCTCGCAGCCGGAGTGTCCGTCGGCGAGACCTCGACACCGCCTGTTACGCGCGAACCCGCCCAGGCTTGAGGCGCGGTGTTAGGAAGGGTCCCCTGCTATGCACCAGGCGTTAGCAGGGGACCCTTCCTTACATCCTGGTGTGGTCGGGGAGTGGGGATGTGCGCGTCGGTCGGCCAGGGCACCTCGGGTGCGTGGTGGAAAGCGATGCCGGCCCGGGTCCAGCGCGGACCGTGCTGTGCCAGACGCCTGCGGAAGCCCTCCCAGTCGTGGGTGCCCTGCGGCGACCAGCCCAGCTCAGCGATGGCGGGCAGGCGGGGGAGCAGCATGAACTCGATCTCGGCGAGGTTCGTCACCGATTCGGTCCAGAGCGGCGCCTCCACCCCGAGCACGGCCTCGGCGGGTACGCCGGGCAGGTGGGTGGCCGGGTCCCACTCGTACGCCCGGCGTACGTCGATGAGACCGGCCCAGTCGTGCCCGATCGGTGTGTCCGGGGCGTACTTCATGTCCAGGTATGCGTGGTTGCCGGGGGAGAGGATCAGCCGGGCCCCACGGCGGACGGCGTCGGCGGTCACCGGGTCGTCGCCATTGGTGCCCCACCATTGCAGGATCCGCCCGTCGACGTGCCCTGCCGGGGCGATCTGGTGCCACCCGACGACCGTCTTGCCGAGCCCGGCGACGATTCGTTGGACCCGCTCGACGAAACCGGCGTAGACGTCGGCGGGCACCTTGAACGCCTCGTCGCCGCCGATGTGCAGCCACTGGCCGGGGGTGAGCGCGGCGAGCTCGCCGAGGACGTCGGCGACGAAGTCGTACGTCCGCTCCTGCGCCGGGTCGACGTAGCTGAACCCGACCTCGGTGCCGGTGTACGGCGGCGGGGCGGTCCGGTCCGGTGACAGCTCCGGGTACGCGGCCAACGCGGCATTGGTGTGCCCGGGCAGGTCGATCTCGGGGATGACGGTGATGTGCCGGGCTGCGGCGTACGTCACGATACGGGAGTAATCGGCCCGGGTGTAGTGCCCGCCCGGCCCGCCGCCGACCTCGGTCGCCCCGCCGACGGTGCCCAGGTCGGGCCAGGAGTCCACCGCGATCCGCCAGCCCTGGTCGTCGGTGAGGTGCAGGTGCAGCCGGTTGATCTTGTGCCGGGCCAGGTGGTCGATCACCCGCAGCACGTCGGGTACGCCGAAGAAGTGCCGGGCCACGTCGAGCATGGCACCCCGGTGCGGGTAGCGGGGCCGGTCGAGGATCGATCCGCCGGGCAGCACCCAGCGTCGGGCGACCGGGGTGGGGCTCTCGACGTCGGCGGGCAGCAGTTGGCGCAGGGTCTGGACCCCGTGGAAGAGACCGGCGGCGGTGCCGGCGGTGAGCCGTACCCCGTCGCGGGTGACGTCCAGCCGGTAGCCCTCCGCGCCGAGGTCGGGGTCGCCGGTCAGGTCGAGGGCGATGCCTCCGGCCGGGGTGGGCGCGGTGGTGTCGGTCACCGGCAGCGGGTACCCGGTAGCGGGGCGCAGCAGCGCGGCGAGCTGCTCGGCGACGGCGAGGGCGGTGGGATCGGCGCTGACCCGGATCACCGCGTCGGCGGCGAGCAGGTGATCGGCGGTGGCGTCCGGGGTGACCCGTTCCGGGGCCGGCACCACGTCGCGGAGCCGGCCCGGTGCCGGCCGCGCGAGCAGCGCCGCCGCTTCCCGCGCGGCCGTTCCGGCCAGTTCCCCGGCGGTGCGTACCGCCTTGCCGGGCGCGCCGGCGGCGGCGGTCTCGGGGGCGGAGTTCTCGGCGGCGGTGGGCGGCGGCGTGTGGTCCGCGACGCCGTCGACCCGCGCGGCGGGTACGCCGGCCGGGTCGGTGTGCTCGGGCGGTTCCGGGGCGGTGGTGGAGGGCGTGGACACGACGACGGCTCCGAGGGGTGTAGTCGCGGCGGTTCTGGCAATGGTGCGAGCGTGACGCTGCGTGCCGTCAAGGGTACGGGGAAGTGGGCCGTTGCGTATTCGTGCACGTGGAAACGTTCCCAAAGACCGTGACGAACACCCCCGGCCGTGATTGCTGTGCCCATTGTCACCGAATGGTCCCGGGACTCGCGAAGTTCGCTTAGCCTTCGCCCACCGATCGGAAAAGTCCCGGATTGCCAGTGGTTGATGCCGGGGTATCCGGAAACTGAACCTTCGTTAAGTGTCAATCCGGGCGCGTGGGAGGCTCTGGTGACGCAGGAAACGGTCGAACGCAAGTACGTCTACGATTTCGCCGAGGGCAACAAGGACCTCAAGGACCTGCTCGGCGGCAAGGGCGCCAACCTGGCTGAGATGACCAACCTCGGCCTGCCGGTTCCGCCCGGCTTCACCATCACCACCGAGGCATGCCAGGCGTACCTCGCCACCGGTGCGGAGCCCGACGGGTTGGCCGACCAGATCGCGGGTCACCTGGCCGCTCTGGAACGGGGGATGGGCCGCCGGCTCGGTGACCCGGACGACCCGCTGCTGGTCTCGGTGCGGTCCGGGGCGAAGTTCTCCATGCCCGGGATGATGGAGACCGTCCTCAACGTCGGGCTCAACGACCGTAGCGTCGAAGGGCTGGCCCGGCAGGCCGGCGCCTCCGCCGATCCGGCCGCCTCCGGCGGCAGCGACAGGTTCGCCTGGGACTCCTACCGCCGCCTGATCCAGATGTTCGGCAAGACCGTCTGCGAGGTGCCTGGGGAGGAGTTCGAGCAGGCGCTCGACGACGCCAAGCGCGCCCGGGACACCACCGACGACCTCGACCTGGACGCGGACGACCTGCGGGGACTCGTCGACGCGTACAAGAAGATCTTCAAGGAGCACACCGGGCGGGAGTTCCCGCAGGAACCGCGCGAGCAGCTCGACCTGGCCATCCGGGCGGTCTTCGACTCGTGGAACGCGGAGCGGGCGATGGTCTACCGGAGGCAGGAACGCATCCCGGCCGACCTCGGCACCGCCGTCAACGTGGTGGCGATGGTCTTCGGCAACCTCGGGCCGGACTCCGGCACCGGGGTCGCCTTCACCCGCGACCCGGCCAGCGGCGCGCAGGGCATCTACGGCGACTACCTGGCCAACGCCCAGGGCGAGGACGTGGTCGCCGGCATCCGCAACACCGTGCCGTTGCAGGAGCTGGAACGGATCGACCGCAACTCCTACCACGAACTGCTCGACTACATGGCCCGCCTGGAGCGGCACTACCGGGACCTGTGCGACATCGAGTTCACCATCGAGCACGGCAAGCTCTGGATGTTGCAGACCCGGGTGGGGAAGCGGACCGCCGCCGCCGCGTTCGTCATCGCCGGGCAGCTCGTCGACGAGGGCCTGATCGACCTCGACGAGGCGCTGCACCGGGTCAACGGCGCCCAACTGGCCCAGCTCATGTTCCCGCGCTTCCAGCTCGACCACGGGTTCCAGGCGGTCGCCACCGGCATCGGCGCCTCGCCGGGGGCCGCGGTCGGCGCGGTCGTCTTCACCTCGGCCCGCGCGGTGGAACTGGCCGGCGAGGGCCGGGACGTCATCCTGGTCCGCCGGGAGACCAACCCGGACGACCTGAACGGCATGATCGCCTCCCGGGGCGTCCTCACCTCGCGCGGCGGCAAGACCAGCCATGCCGCCGTGGTGGCCCGGGGGATGGGCAAGACCTGCGTCTCCGGTGCCGACGAGCTGGACATCGACGTACCCGGCCGGCGGTTCACCGTCGCCGGACAGACGGTCACCGAAGGTGACGTGGTCTCCATCGACGGCACCACCGGCAAGGTCTACCTGGGTCGGGTGCCGGCCACCCCGTCCGAGGTGGTGCAGTACTTCGAGGGCGAACTCGACCCGGAGACCACGAACGACGCGCTGGTCAAAGCCGTACACCGGATCATGTCGCACGCCGACGCCGCGCGGCGGCTGGCGGTACGCACCAACGCCGATACCGCCGCGGACGCCGCCCGGGCCCGGCGCTTCGGTGCCGAGGGCATCGGCCTCTGCCGCACCGAGCACATGTTCCTCGGCGACCGGCGGGAACTGGTCGAACGGCTGATCCTGGCGCGGGAGCCGGACGAGCGGGAGGCGGCGCTGGCCGCGCTGCTGCCCTTGCAGCGGGCGGACTTCGTGGAGATCTTCCGGGAGATGGACGGGCAGCCGGTCACCGTCCGGCTCATCGACCCGCCGCTGCACGAGTTCCTGCCCCCGCTGGAACAGCTCGCGGTCGACGTGGCGGTCGCTCAGGAGCGTGGCGAGGACGTCGCCAAGGAGGAGGCACTGCTGGCCGCCGTACGCCGGATGCACGAGGAGAACCCGATGCTGGGGCTGCGCGGCGTACGCCTTGGCCTGGTGATCCCCGGTCTGTTCGCGATGCAGGTACGGGCGATCACCGAGGCGGCGGTGGAGTGCACCCGGCAGGGCCTGCGCTCCTGCCCCGAGATCATGGTGCCGCTGGTCGGCGCGGTGCAGGAGCTGGAGACGGTACGCGCGGAGGCAGAGCGGATCATCGGCGAGGTGGTCGGCGGCAGTGACATCGAGGTGCTGATCGGCACGATGATCGAGGTGCCCCGGGCGGCGTTGACCGCCGGCCAGATCGCCGAGGCGGCCGAGTTCTTCTCCTTCGGCACCAACGACCTGACCCAGATGGGCTGGGGTTTCTCCCGCGACGACGTGGAGGGTGCGTTCTTCTGGCGCTACCTGGAGCTGGGCATCTTCGGGATCTCACCGTTCGAGTCCATTGACGCCGACGGGATCGGCCGGCTGGTGCGGATCGCCGCTGAGGAGGGACGGGCGGCCCGTCCCGGGCTGAAGATCGGGGTCTGCGGCGAGCACGGCGGTGACCCGGACTCGGTGCACTTCTTCCACTCGGTCGGGCTGGACTACGTCTCCTGCTCGCCGTTCCGGGTGCCGGTGGCCCGGCTGGAGGCCGGGCGTGCTGCGGTGGTCACGACGGGCTCGGACAGCCGGTGAGCGGACGGGTCGGTGGACGGGCGTCCGCCGGCCCGGTCCCGGGCCGGTGTCATCGGCTCACATCGGCGGTCGACGCCAGGTGATGTGCGGGTCGCGGGGCGGGCGTCGGCTGGGCAAGGTGGCCATCGGGGTGCGTACCGCCAGCGGGGCGTGCGGATCGTGCCGTTGCATCGGCAACGTCGGGCGGTGTCGGGCGGCGAGCGCCGCACCGGCCCGGTGGACCACGCCCCGCGCCTCCTCCCGCAGCGCGACCAGATCCGCGCCCGGCTCGGCGACCAGGGTCAGCAGGGCGTCCTGCCCGGCGGGATAGGTGACCACGCAGCCGGCCGCGGTGTGCACCACGGACTCGTGGAACTCTCCCCGCCGGACGGTGGTGGCCATCCGGTGTCCGAGGCCGAAGCTGGCGGCGGCCAGGGCCGCGAGGTGGGTGGCGTCGGTCGTGGGCAGGTCGCTGGAGATCAGCAGGCCGTCCATGCCGGCGAGGACCACGCCGGCGATCTCGGGGCGGCGGCGACGCAGCCCACGCAACTCGGTGCCCATCATCGTTTCCGCGTTCACGAGCGTGTCTCTCCCCCCGGTTGTGTCTCCGCCTCAACAGGTGACGTTCCGCAGTGGCGACGCTACCGGTTGGCGTCACGTTAGGCGATCCCGTAACCGTCGGCGATCGGTCGGCAACTCTCGACTGATCGGGGGATGTGACCACGACGGGGCACGTCGTGACTCAGCCGTACCGGCCGAGCGGGCGTAACCTGGGCTCGCCCGTGGACCGTCGCGAAGGGTGGCCGGATGGAATCGCATACCGTACTGCTGGGAAGTCCTGCCGACGGCCGGCCGGCGGTGTCGGCATGACCAGCGTCTGGACCCAACTGACCGTGGACGCCCGCGACCCCGGCCGGCTGGCCCGCTGGTGGGCCGAGGCGCTCGGCTACCAGGTGGTGCGCGAGCTGCCCCACGAGGTCGAGATCCGGCAGTCCGCCGACCGACTGCCCGGCATCCTCTTCGTGCCCGGCGGGGTCAAGGAGGGCAAGAACCGGCTGCGCCTCGACCTGCGTCCGGCCGACCGGGAGGCCGAGGTGGAGCGGTTGGTCGACATGGGAGCGCGGCACGTGGACGTCGGCCAGGACGGCGACGACTGGACGGTGCTCGCGGACCCTGAGGGCAACGAGTTCTGCGTACTGCGGCAGGCGGACGATTGAACGCTGACGGCGCCGAGGCGCGTTGGGTGGCCGAGCCGGCCAAGGACACCGGCCACGGCCGGTCGCCGTACGAGCGGGACCGGGCGCGGGTCCTGCACTCGGCGGCGTTCCGCCGGCTCGCCACCAAGACCCAGGTGCACACGGCCGGCACGGACGACTTCCTGCGTACCCGGCTGACCCATTCGCTGGAGGTGGCGCAGATCGCCCGCGAGATGGGCGCGCGGCTGGGCTGCGACCCGGACGTGGTGGACACCGCCGGGCTCGCCCACGACCTGGGGCACCCGCCGTTCGGGCACAACGGCGAGGCGGCGCTGGACGCCGTCGCCGCCGACTGCGGGGGCTTCGAGGGCAACGCGCAGACGTTGCGCGTGCTCACCCGCCTGGAGGCCAAGGTGTACGCCGCCGACGGCACCTCCGCCGGGCTGAACCTGACCCGTGCCGCGCTGGACGCGGTCGGCAAGTACCCGTGGACCCGCCGACCGGGCCGCCGCAAGTTCGGGGTGTACGCCGACGACCTGCCGGTCTTCGACTGGCTGCGGGAGGGAAGCCCGGCCGGCGAGCGTCGCTGCCTGGAGGCGCAGGTGATGGACTGGGCCGACGACGTGGCGTACTCGGTGCACGACGTCGAGGACGGCATCCACGGCGGGTACCTGACGTTGGCGCCGTTGCGGGCCGACGCCGACGAGCGGGCCGCGCTCTGCGCCGACGTGGCCGCCGTCTACTCGGCCGAGTCGCCAGATTACCTGGGGCAGGCGCTGGTGGACCTGCTCGCCGACCCGGTGCTCGCCCCGCTGGCCGGGTACGACGGCAGCCACCGGGCGCAGGCCGCGCTCAAGGTCACCACCAGCGTGCTGACCGGCCGTTTCGTGGCGACCGCGGTGGCGGCCACCACCGACCGGTACGGGCCCGGCCCGCACCGCCGGTACGAGGCCGACCTCGTCGTACCCCGGCCGTTGTGGGCCCGGTGTGCGCTGCTCAAGGGCATCGCGCTGCGGTACGTGATGCGCCGACCCGGCGCGTCGGCACGGTACCAGCGGCAACGGGAGATCCTGACCGACCTGGTGGCCGTGCTGGCGCGGCGGGCGCCGGAGGCGCTCGACCCGGTGTTCGCGCCGTCGTGGCGGGCCGCGCCGGACGACGCCGCCCGGCTGCGGGTGGTGGTCGACCAGGTGGCCTCGCTGACCGATCCGGCCGCGCTCGCCTGGCACGCCCGCCTGCGCGACGGCTGACCGGCCGGGGTGTGATGTAAGGAAGGGTCCCCTGCTAACGCCTGGTGTATAGGAAGGGACCCCTCCTAACATCAGACCCCGCCGCGTGCCGTCGGCGGCGGCGATCGGGCACCGGGGTGGACGACCACCCGGCGAGTTAGGTTAGCCTAACCAGATGACGGAGCGCCCGATCAAGGTCACCACCGCCCGCGTGCTGCGCACCGGGCGGCCCACCGCGCACGTGATCCGGCTGGTGCTGGGTGGGGAGGAACTGGCCGGCCTGCCGCTCGGCGAGTTCACCGACACCTACATCAAGATCGTGTTCCCGGTCGACGGTGTCGACTACCCACGTCCGCTGGACCTCGCCGTGATCCGGCGCGAGCTGCCCCGGGAGCACTACCCCCGGCTGCGGGCCTACACGGTCCGGAACTGGGACGCGGTGGCCGGGGAGATGACCGTGGACGTGGTGCACCACGGCGACGAGGGGCTCGGCGGGCCATGGGCCGCCGCGCTGCGCCCCGGCGACGAGGTGCTGTTCGTCGGCCCCGGCGGGGCGTACGCGCCGAGCCCGGAGGCGGACTGGCACCTGATGGCCGGCGACGAGAGCGCGCTGCCGGCGATCGCCGCGTCGCTGGTCCGGCTGCCGGCCGGCGCACCGGCGTACGTCTTCGTCGAGGTCGACGGGCCGCTCGACGAGCAGCCGCTGCCCAGCCCCGGCGCGGTGGCGGTGACCTGGCTGCACCGGGGGGCCCGTCCGGTGGGCGAGGCGCTCGTCGACGCCGTACGCGGGCTCGACTTCCCGCCCGGTGCCGTGCAGGCGTTCGTGCACGGCGAGGCGGGTTTCGTCCGTCAGTTGCGCCGCCTGCTGCGGGTGGAGCGGGGTGTGCCGCGCGACGCGCTCTCCATCTCCGGCTACTGGCGGCGGGGCATGGACGACGAGGGCTGGCGGGCCAACAAGCCCGACTGGAACCGTCAGGTCGATCTCGACGAGCAGTCCCTGGTCGGTTGATCAAGGGCCTGAGCCCGTATCCCTCGGCCAGGACCCGCCTCGCCTCCACCGCCCTGTGTCACCGGTCGCTCTAACGTCATGATCCAACAGGGTTCGAGGCGCCCGAGCCCTCCATGAGCGTCCCCGTCCTGTCGGCGGCCACCATCGGTGTGCCGCCGATTTCCTGGTCCCGTCAGGGTGATTCGTGCTGATTGCGGCACGCGCCGGTGCAGGGCCGGGAGGATTGGCTCGGGGCGACCATGAGCGAAGAGGCACCGCAGCGGCCCGACCGGACGGCCGGTGAGGTCGACCGGATAGTTCTCGGGCTGGGCGTCGGCGGAGTGCTGACCGTTCGTGGTGGTGATGCTCGGGCTGGCCGCCGCGCTGGTCAGGGAGATGTCCGACGATCCGCTGCTCGCGCCGCCGACCCGCAACCGCCGGTACGGCCTGGCCGCCGCCGTCCGCACCGCCCGCTCGTACGACGACGAGGATCCGCCGCCCGTCCGGCACTACCTGCGCCGCCGCCCCCGCTGAATCTGGTGTTAGGAAGGGACCCTTGCTATACCGCAGGCGTTAGTAGGGGGCCCTTCCTTACAGCGTCGGTGGGGCAGGGCAGGATGTAGCCCGAGGAGGTGGCGACATGGCGGGGCGGATCCGGGACGAGGACATCGCGCTGGTCCGCGAGCGCTCGTCCATCGCCGAGGTCATCTCCGACACGGTGACGCTCAGGTCGGCCGGCGGCGGCAACCTCAAGGGGCTCTGCCCGTTCCACGACGAGAAGTCTCCCTCGTTCAACGTCTCACCCGCCCGTAACGTCTGGTATTGCTTCGGCTGCGGCGCGGGCGGCGACGCGATCAAGTTCCTGATGGACGCCGAGCACCTCAGTTTCGTCGAGTCGGTGGAGCGGCTCGCCGAACGGGCCGGCGTGCAACTGCGCTATATCGAGGACGACCGGTCCACCCCGCGCAGCCGCCCGCAGCAGGGCCAGCGGCAGCGGCTCGTCGCCGCGCACGCCGCCGCCGTGGAGTTCTACACCGCGCAGCTCACCACCGCCGGTGCGCGTACCGCCCGGGAGTTCCTGGCCGAGCGGGGGTTCGACCGCGCCGCCGCCGAGCGGTACGGTTGCGGCTTCGCCCCGGAGGGCTGGGACCCGCTCACCAAGCACCTGCGCCAGCGCGGGTTCACCCACGACGAGCTGGTCACCGCCGGGCTGTCCCGACCGGCCCGCTCGGGCAGCCTGATCGACCGGTTCCGGCGCCGGCTGCTCTGGCCGATCCGCGACCTCACCGGCGACGTGATCGGTTTCGGCGCCCGCAAGCTGTTCGACGACGACGACGGCCCGAAGTACCTGAACACCCCCGAGACGCCGATCTACAAGAAGTCGCACGTGCTCTACGGCATCGACCAGGCCAAGCGGGAGATCGCCAAGCAGGGCCGGGTGGTGGTGGTCGAGGGGTACACCGACGTGATGGCCTGCCACCTCGCCGACGTGCCGACCGCCGTGGCGACCTGCGGCACCGCGTTCGGCGCCGACCACATCGGCGTACTGCGCCGGCTGCTGCTGGACACCGACGCGGTGGCCGGCGAGATCATTTTCACCTTCGACGGGGACGCCGCCGGGCAGAAGGCCGCGCTGCGGGCCTTCGAGGACGACCAGCGGTTCGTCGGGCGTACCTTCATCGCGGTCAGCCCCGACAACATGGACCCGTGCGAGCTGCGCCTGGCAAAGGGCGACCTGGCCGTACGCGACCTGGTGGCCCGCCGCGAGCCGCTGGTCGACTTCGCGCTACGGCACATGCTCAACCGCTTCGACCTGGACACCGTGGACGGTCGGGTGGAGGCGATGCGCCGCGCCGCGCCGCTGGTGGCCAAGCTCAAGGACCAGGAAAAGCGTCCCGAGTACGTCCGCAAGCTCGCCGGTGACCTCGGCATGGAGATCGAGCCGGTGCAGCGGGCGGTGCTGGCCGCCGTCTCGGGGCGCCCGGCGGAGACGTCGACGCGTTCCGCCCGCGCCGAACCGGCGGTGGACAGCCCGCAGTCGATGGTCGAGCGAGAGGCCCTCAAGCTCGCCCTCCAGGAACCGGCGCTGGCCGGGCCCATGTTCGACGCCGTCGAGGCGAGCGACTACCGGCACCCGGTGCACGTGGTGGTCCGCGAGGCGCTGGCAGCGGCTGGCGGTGCCGCGTCGGCGGCCGGTGGCGCGGTGTGGATCGAGTCGGTCCGGGACGCCTGCACCGACCTGGCGGCCCAGGCCCTCGTCGGTGAGCTGGCCGTGGAGCCGCTGCGGATCGACGGCGAGCCCGACCCGAGGTATGTCTCGGTCACCATGGCCCGCCTCCAGTGGGGCTCGGTCACCGCCCGCATCCGAGAACTCAAGTCGCGGATCCAGCGGATAAACCCGGTGAACAACAAGGACGAGTACTTCGCCACCTTCGGCGAGTTGTTGTCGCTGGAGCAACACGCCCGCGCGCTGCGCGAGCAGGCGGCAGGAGGGCTGTAGAGATGGGGCTGTTCCGCCGCCGACGCAAGCTGCCGCCGACCGACCGGCCGCCGCTGGAACGCGACGAGCGGGTGCTGGCCTGGTCCGCCGCCGGCAACGGCGAGGGGGATGGCGTGGTGGTGGCCACCAACCGGGGGCTCTGGCTGCCCGGACGCGGCCACCGGATCGGCTGGCACGACATCGTCAAGGCGGTCTGGTCGGGCCGGGAGCTGACCGTCACCCCCGGTGAGCAGGTCTCCGAACGGGACGGCTACGTGGTGGTCGCCGACTGCCCCGCCGAGCGCTACCTGTTGCTCGACCCCGGTGAGCTGCCGCACCAGATACGTACCCGGGTCACCAAGTCCGTGGCGTACACCCAGCACCACGCCCTGCCCGGCGGCGCAGGTCGGATCGTCGGCCGCCGGGTGTCCGGCATCGACGGCCTGACCTGGATGGTCCGCTACGACCCCGGCACCCCCACCGACGCCCCGGACGTACTCGCCGAGACCGACCACCTCGTCGCCGCCGCCCGCGCCGCCACCACCCCCACCGACCTCTAACTCGGAAGTAGACCCATTTCCTCCCGACTAGGCCGTGTGTCATAAGTGCCCGTGGCCCTGCTGTGAGGTGATCGGCTGGGTGTGTCGGTGATCGATATGCGGTGAGGTCTCCGGTAGATGGGTTATCGACCAAGACAACCATCTGCACGGAGACCTCGTGGCCAGCGTAGCGGTGACGAGGCGGCACGACCTGACCGACGCGCAGTGGGCGGTGCTGGAGCCGTTGCTGCCCGGGCGGAAGAAGCCGGGTCGGCCGCCGAAGTGGAGCAAGCGGCAGCTCATTGACGGGATCAGGTGGCGGGTCCGTACGGGTGCGCCGTGGCGGGACGTGCCGGACTGCTATGGGCACTGGCGCACGGTGTACGGGCTGTACCGGCGCTGGCAGCGGGCGGGGGTGTGGGCGGGGATCCTGGCCGGGTTGCAGGGTAGGGCCGACGCGCTCGGGTTGATCTCCTGGGACGTGAGTGTGGACTCCACGATCGTGCGGGCGCATCAGCACGCCGCCGGCGCCCGCCGGGGCAGTCACACGCAGGTCGAGCCGCCGGGCGGCAGCAGCGCCGCCGAGCCGGCGGATCACGCGCTGGGCCGGTCCCGGGGCGGTCTGACGACCAAGCTGCACCTGGCCTGCGAGCAGGGCCGCATGGTGCTGGCGTTCGTCATCACCGGTGGGCAGCGCGGCGACAGCCCGCAGTTCACCACTGTGCTGGACCGCATCCGGGTGCCTCGTCTCGGTGTCGGCCGGCCCCGGTGTCGGCCGCAGCGGGTCCTGGCGGACAAGGCGTACAGCAGCAAGGCCAACCGCGGCTACCTGCGGCGCCGTGGTATCGGCTGTGTCATCCCGGTCAAGGCCGACCAGGCCGCGAACCGCCGTAAGAAGGGCTCGGCGGGTGGCCGGCCACCCGCCTTCGACCCCAGCGCATACCGGCAGCGTCACGCCGTGGAGTGCGGCATCAGCCTGCTCAAACAGCACCGTGCCGTGGCCACCCGCTACGACAAACTCGCAGTGCGCTACGAAGCCACCGCCACCATCAGCATGATCGACAACTGGCTCCGGCGCCTCGAACGGCACTTATGACACACGACCTAGGGCCGCTTCGCGTAGCGGAGCGACAAGGACTAACCCCGCCCCGCTGCCTGTCCTCGCCGTCCGTCGGGGCGGCCACTCGCGTCGATCATGGACTTGTGGCGAGGAGAAAAGAGGGCAAAGCGCAATCTTTCGGGTGCCACAACTCCTTGATCGGCAGGGGCCGGGTGGTGCGAGGGCAGTGTGCGATCGGGTGGCATGGGGTCGGCAGGGCGGTGTGGGGTGGGTCAGCGGGGGCGGGCCCAGGTGAGGAAGCGGGCGGCCAGGGCTTCCGGTGGGGAACTGCCATCCAGGTCACCGGCGGCGTCGTACATCATCGAGCCGAGGTAGACGAGCAGGCCGGTACGGTTCTCCCGGTACTCGCCGAGCAAGGCCAGCCGGGCCGGCGAGCACGGCCAACAGGCACCGCAGACCCGGCACCGCCAGGACGGTCGGGCCGCGACGTGGGGGCGGTAACGGGGCATCAACGCTCCCTGCTCCTGTAGGGCGACGACATCCACCGTCCGGCATTGGCCCGCCACCGTCCGGCGAGGGTGAGCCACCCCAGAGGTCCCGGCCCGTTGAGCGGAAGTATCTCCGTCGGGGCGCTCGCCCAGGCAGGCCGCACGGCGGGAGCATGCCCGGCCGTTGGCAGCGCGAGGGCGGTCGGCAGAGGGCTGGTGTGCGCTCCGTGCCGGGGGAGTGGGACGGGGATTGTCGGGGGCGGGCATCGCCAGAACCGGAATCGCATGAGGGCCTCCGTCGAGGTGAATGGGGCGCCGGCCGAGTCGGGTACGCTGACGCCCCGGCCTGGTTCCGCCCGCCGTCCGATCCCGTGAGCGGTCCCGCTGCGTGACAGCCTGGTGAGGACGCGACTACGGTGGGAGGCTTGGCGCGGTGACGACGAGCGAGTCCCGAGCCGTCCCCAGGCGGTACGACGATGTACGGAGGGTGTCCGTGGACCGCTCGTCCATGCTGGAGCATTTCGCGGAGGAGTTACGGCTGGTCCGAGCCACCGCCGACATGTCGCAGACCGCGCTGGCCGAGGCACTCAGCTACTCGGCGGCGCTGGTGGCGAAGGTGGAGACCTGCGAGCGGAAGCCGAGCCTGGACTTCGCCCGCCGCTGCGACGCCGTGTTCGGCGCCGACGGACGCTTCGAGCGCATCCAACGCCGACTCAGCCGGGAGTCCGTGGTGCCGTGGTTCCGCGACTGGGCAGGCATCGAGGCAGAGGCCACCGCGCTGCGCTCGTTCGAGCCGCTGTGTGTGCCGGGGCTGCTGCAAACTGAGGCATACGCCCGTGCGTTGCTGTCGGGTGGCGGATTGTTCGCTGACGACGAGGTCGAGCAGCAGGTGACCACCCGGTTGGATCGCCAGGCGGCGCTGACCCGTGACCGGCCGCCCCTTTTCACTGTGGTCATCGATGAGTATGTCCTGCGCCGCCGGATCGGCGGGCAGGAGGTGATGCGGGAGCAACTGCGACACCTGGGGAAGACGGGCTCAGTCATGCCCCGGGTTCGGATTCAGGTCGTGCCGCTGGCAGCCGGAGCATATGCAGGGCTTGGCGGCCCCTTCGTGATCGCCACCTCGGCCAATGGAGACGATGTCGTCTACCTGGAGGGCCAACGCCACGGGCAGGTGGTGGACCGTCCCGACTACGTTCAACAGATGGTCGAGGTTTGGGAGTCGATCCGGGGTGAGGCACTATCGCAGCAGCAGTCCCTCGATCTGATAGCGGAGTTGGCAGAGACATGGAGCTGACCGGCGCCCGATGGCGCAAGACCACCCGCAGTGGTCCCGATGGAGGCAATTGCGTGGAGGTGGCCGACAACCTGTCGGGTGTGGTGGCCGTACGTGATTCCAAGGATCCAGCTGGGCCGGTGTTGGTCTTCGGTCCCGGCTCCTGGCGTGCGTTCGTCAGCCAGCACACCCAACGCCCATAGCGGACGCCGGAGAGGCCCGAACGGACCTTGGTGCGAAAGCACCCCTCCGAGGGCACTTCCGCACCATGATCTATCCCGTCCGACGTCGAGGCAGCGCGGCGGCGGCGGTCAGCCGCCCTGGTAGTAGCGGGCGGCGCCGGGGTGCAGGGGGATCGGGTCGGTGGAGGCGGCGCTCTGGCGGTCGAAGTTGCGCGCCTCGGGATGTGCCAGGGCCAGGTCGGTCTGGTACGTGAAGAGGAGTCGGGTCAGGTCGTACGCCAGTTGTTCGGGCATGTCGACGTTCACCAGGATCACGTTGGCCACCGTGACGGTGGGGGTGCCCCTCGGCGTGTCGTAGGCGTCCTTGGGCAGCTCGGCAGTGGTGTAGACCGAGCCGTGCTCGGCGTTCAGCGACTCGACCAGGTCGGCGATCGGCAGCAGGGCGAACCGGCCCGGTGCGCTGCTCAGCAGGTCGGCGATGCCGGGGGTGGGTAGGCCGCCGGAGAAGAACATCGCGTCCAGGCTTCCGCCGCGCATCCGGGTCACCGTCTCCGGCAGGGACAGCCGGGCCCGGCGTACGTCCCGGTCGGGGTCCAGACCGGCGGCGGTGAGCAGCCGGGCGGCGATGACGTCGGTGCCGGACTTGGGTGAGCCGGTGGAGACCCGCTTGCCACGCAGCGCCGCAAGGTTGGTGATCTGGGCGTCCGCTCGGACGATCACGTGGGTGTAGTTGCTGTAGACGCGGGCCAGGGCCCGGACCGGTTGGGGCTGGCCGGCGAAGGCGCCACGGCCGGCGCTGGCGTCGGCGGCGGTGTCGGCCAGGCTGAAGGCGATCTCCATGTCGCCCTCGACGAGGCGGGTGATGTTCTCGCCGGAGGCCCCGGTCGGTTCTGCGCGGGCCTCGTAGCCGGGCAGATGCCGGCTGATGACGTCGGCGTACCCGCCGCCGAGCTGGTAGTAGACGCCGGTGGTGTTGCCGGTGGCCAGGAAGATGCGCCCGTCGTGCCACGGGCGGGGCTCCGGAGTGGCCTCGGCACCGCAGCCGGTGACGAGCGCGACCGCCAGCACCGCCGCCACCAGACGCCGACCCCGCCCGGTCACGCCGGTACCCGGCCCGGTCACGCCGGCACCCCGCCGTGTTCCGCCCAGGTCCGGGTCGCCGGTTCGAGTGCCTCGGCGACCCGCTGGACCAGGGTGGCCGTCTCGTAGCCGATCTGGCCCAGGTCGCAGCCGGCGGAGGCGAGCACCCCGATCAGGGCGCGGTCGCCGACCGCCATCACCAGCAGCACCCCGCCGTCCATGTCGACGATCTGCTGGCGTACCCGGCCGGCGGACATCAACCGCGCCGCGCCGACGGTCAGGCTGGCCAGACCGCTGATCACGGCGGCGAGCTGATCCGCCTGGTCGGTGGAGAGGTGGGGTGAGGCGGCCAGTCGCAACCCGTCGCCGGAGACGGCGAGGGCGTGCGACACGTCCGGAACCTGCTCGGCGAAGTTCGCCAGGAGCCAGTCCAGGCCGGCGCTGACGTTGGGCATCATTCTGGTCTCCCGGTGTGTCTGGTCTGCTGGTTGCGTCGCATTGCCTGGGCCACCCCGGCCGACAGGGCGGTGAGTCGGGCTCGGACCACCTCGGGGTCGAGCAGGTCGGTGCCGGCCGGTGGGGGTGGCGTGCCGTGCAGTTCGGACTGCAACCCGACGCCACGGGTACGCCGGGGCAGCCCGTTCGCGGTCGCCGCGCCGGCTGTCGACCAGGTGGGGCGACCGTCCGAGGGGGCGTGCGCCGACCAGTCCGGCGGCGGTTGTCCCGTCCCGGTGCCGAGCCAGCTCGGCGGTGCCTGGCCGGGCCCGCCGCCTGCTCCGACGCCCGTCCCGGCACCTGCCCCAGCGCCCGTCCCGGCACCCGACCAGCCGGACGAGCCGTTGGCGGCGGCGCGGACCACCGGCAGGGTCATCGTCGGGGCTCGGTGGACGTTGAACTGCTCCGGCGCGGTGCCCACGTCCACCCGGGGCCGCGGTACGCCGACCCCGCCGGGCTCACCGTCGTGCGACCGGAACCAGGCGGTGCCGGCGGGCGTGGCCCGGGGTGCGGCGGACGGCCGCCCCTTGACCTCCTCGACCCGGGTGAGGATCGCCTCGGGCACCTCGACCTGGGCGAGCGTGCCGGCACCGGCGCTGTGCAGCCGCACCTGGACGCCGTGTCGGGCGGCCAGGTGGGCCACCACGTGCAGGCCCATGCTGCCGGCCGCCGCGCTGGACAACACGGCCGGAGCGCGCAGCCGCTCGTTGATCTCGGCCAGCCGGCCTTCGCCGATGCCGATGCCCTGGTCGTGTACGCGCAACGTCAGCCCGTCGACCGTGCGCCGACCGTCCACGTGCACCTGTGCGTGCGGCGGGGAGTAGGCGGTGGCGTTCTCCAGCAGCTCGGCGAGGAGGTGGACGAGGTTGCCCACCGCCGAGCCGTGCACCGCGGCGGCCGGTACGTCGATCTCGACCCGGGCGTACTCCTCGATCTCCGAGGCGGCGCCCCGGACCACGTCGGCCAGCAGGTGCGGGCCCTCGTGCGAGCGGCCCGGTTCGCCACCGGCGAGGACCAGCAGATTCTCCCCGTTACGCCGCATCCGGGCGGCCAGGTGGTCGAGCGCGAACAGCCGGGCCAGCGCGTCGGGATCGGTCTCCTCCCGCTCGAACTCGTCGAGCAGGCGCAGCTGTCGGGTGATCAGGGTACGGATCCGCCGGGCCAGCGCCTCGACCATCCGGGTCACATCCATGCGCAACTCGGCCTGCTCGCCGGCGAGCCGCAGGGCGGCCCGGTTCACCGTGTCGAACGCCTCCGCCACCTGGGCGATCTCGTCACGTCCACGACTGATACCGGCGGTGATCTGGGAGGCCGGACCGGCGCCGGAACCGCTGTCGCCGGCCGAGATAGCGGTGATCCGATCGGGCAGTTCCCGATGCGCCATGGTCAACGCCGCCACCCGCAGCCGCCGCAGCCGGCGGCTGGTGCGTACCGCAAGCATCGCGGCGGCGATCAGCGAGGCCAGCGCGAGCGCGCCGGTGGCGCCGCCGGTGACCAGGGCCCGCTGGCGGGCGTCGGCGGCCAGCGCGGCGGCCCGGCGGTCGAGTTCGTCGGAGAGTTCGCGGCCGAGCAGGTTGAACCGGCGGATGGTGCCGCTCTGCGCCACGAACCAGGCGTCGCCGTCGGTGCCGAGCGCGGCCGGCTCGCGGTCCGCGTTCAGCGCGCTGTCGCGCATCCGCCGGGCGGTCGAGACGTCACCGCCGGCCAGCAACCGGGTGTACGCGGCGGTGGCGTCCGCCCCGGCGATGCGGGAGAACTCGGCCTGCCGCTGTTCCGCCGCGCCCCGCAGCCGGCCCAGCCGGACCAGTTCGCCCTCGGCCAGCTCGCCCCGCACGAACACGGTCCGCAGCAGGTCACGTTCCAGCGAGGCCAGGTGCTCCTGGGCGGCGACCGCGGCCACCTCCCGGGCCCGGTTGGCCAGCTCCGGGTCGCGTACCTGGGCGGGGAGCGCGTCGGCCACGGTGAGCAGCGACTCGACCAGCGCCACGTAGGTCGGGTCGGCGGTCGCGGAGCCCAGCGCGGCCACCCGCGCCTCGTCGAGCTGAACGAGCTGTTCGTCCACGCCGTCCAGCGAGCGGCCCAGGTCGGGAGCGGCCCGTCGGGCGTCCTCGCTGGCCGACCGGTACCGTGCCACGGCCTCGTCGACGCGCTGCCGCTGGGCGTCGACCAGTTGCCGGCCGGAGGTCCCGCCGCGCTGGCGCAGGGCGGCCGTTTCGCCGAGTTCCCGTTCCACCTCGTGCACCAGCGACACGGTGGCGGTGGCGGTGCCGGCCAGTACCCGGGCGCGTTCGGCGTCGGTGCTGGCGGACAGGGCGTTCCCGGTCTGGATCGCGCCCAGGGCGAGCAGTCCGGCGGTGGCGACGAGGATCGGCGCGAGGAGTTGTGTCCGCACCGACCACAGTCGACCGGTGTGATCGGACGGACGGTTGTGCCGGCGTACGCGCGCCAGTGAGGGCAGCGGCACGGGGGTCTCCCGAGGTAGTGGTGGCCGGGCCGGGCCCCCCACGGGAGGCACTGGCCCGGCCGGGTCGGTCAGCTCGCGCCGAGGTCCTGCAACGCCTTGTCCGCACCCCTGTGCAGACCGACCGGGTCGGTCTTGCGGGCGGTGTCCAGGGCGATGCCCTTGGCAGCGGGGTTGGCCTGGGCCAGCGCGTCCTTCTTCTCGAACACCGTCCGGGTGATCGCACAGGCCACGTTGGCGTCCAGGTCCTTGCGGACGAGCAGCACGTTGGGGACCACGATGGTCGGGGTGTCCGCCACAGTGGAGTACACGTCCTTGCCGATCGTGCCGGCCTGGTACGCGGGGTTCAGCTCGCTCATCTTAGGCAACAACGGCGTGATGTCGATGAACTTGACCTTGTCCCCGGCAGTGGTGAAGAGATCCGTCACACCGCCGGTGGGTACGCCGCCGGACCAGAAGAAGCCGTCGAGACTGCCGTCCTTGACGCCCTCGACCGTCTTGGTCAGGTCCAGACGCTGGGCCTGGATGTCGGCGGCCGGATCGAGTCCGGCAGCCTCCAGCAGGCGGTTCGCGATGACCTCGGTGCCGGACTTGGGGGAGCCGGTCGATATCTTCTTGCCCTTCATGTCGGCCACGGAGTTGATTCCCGCGTCGGCCCGGACGACCACCTGGGTGTAGTTGTCGTAGATCCGGGCCAGCGCCTCGACCGGCTGCGGAGTGGTGAAGGTGCCCTTGCCCTGCACCGCGTTGACGGCGGTGTCGAAGAGCGAGAACGCCACGTCGTACTGGCCGCCGACGAGCTGTTCGATGTTCTGCACCGACGCGCCGGTCTCGGCCGCCGTGCCGGTCAGCCGGCCGGCGGTGCTGTTCGAGAGCTGCCCGGCCAGGGCGTTGCCGACCACGTAGTAGACGCCGGTGGCGTTGCCGGTGGCGATGCCCACCCGGGTGTTCTCGGCCACCTCGCAGGTGACGGCGTTCGCGGTGTCGTCCGTGGCGGCGGCGCCCTGACGGCCGCCGCAACCTGCGGTACCGGCCGCGACGAGGGCGAGTGCTCCCACTCCCGCCACGAGCCGCACGTTGATCCGTCCCACTCTTGCTCCTTCCTCGGTCATGCCGGTGATCCGGCTCGCGTCCCGCCGGAGGAGCCGACGGATCCGCGTCGTACGAAAACGCCCACCGCCATGACGCCGGCCAGTACGGCACCGATGGCGACGGGTACGGGTTCCAGCCAGAGCAGAGTCAGCCCGGCGACCGCGCCGATCACGCGTTCCGGTACGCCCGCCGGGCCGACACCGGGCAGCCAGCCGCCCGCCGCGACGGCCAGCACCGCGACGCTGAGTGCGGTGACCGTGCCGGCGACGAGGATCCGCTGTGGACCACCCATGCCGAGCAGGCCGAGCCCGGTCGGGGTGACCACGAAGGCGAGCGGGATGAGATAGGCCGGTAGCGCGTACCGCAGGGTGTGCCACATGGTCGGCACCACCCGGCCGCCGGTGACCGCGGCGGCGGCGACGGCGGCGAGCGCGGTCGGCGGCGACACCTCGGACAGCACCGCGAAGTAGAAGACGAACATCGCCGCGGCGGGGCCGCTGACCCCGAGGTCGAGCAGGGCCGGGCCGATGATCACCCAGCCGATCACGAAGGACGCGGTGACCGGGATCGCCAGGCCGAGCAGGCTCAACGCGACGGCGGCGAGCAGCGCGGTGAGCGCCAGCACCACGGCCGGGTCGGAACTGACCGCACCGGCGGTGTCGACCAGCAGCGCCGCCGCCTGCGGCCCGAGCCCGGTCTTCGTGGTGGTGGCGGTGATGATGCCGGCCGCCGCGCAGACCACGGTGACCGCGAGGACCCCGCGTGCGCCGCCGGAGAACGCGTCGAGCAGGCGGGGCGGGGTGAGCCGGGGGCGCCGGTCCAAGTAGGACAGCACGATCGCCAGCAGGGTCGCCAGCACCACCGCGCGGGTGGCCGACACACCGACGGCGAGCAGGCCGACGATCGCGAACAGCGAGGCGAAGTGGTAGCCGGAGCGGGCCAGCAGCCGCCAGGCGGAGGTGGCCGGCAGGGCCGCCGCCCGTACCCCGGAGCGGCGTGCGTCGATCTCCACCGAGAGCACGATGCCGAGGTAGTAGAGCACCGTCGGCACCATCGCCCAGCCGAGCACCTGGAGGTAGGAGACGCCCAGGTACTCGGCGATGATGAACGCCGCCGCACCGAGCGTGGGCGGGGAGAGGATCGCCCCGACACCGGCCGCCGCGAGCATGCCGCCGGCCCGCTCCGCCGGGTAGCCGGCGCGGCGCAGGATCGGCCAGGTGACCGCGCCGATGCTGACGGTGGTGGCCGCACCGGAGCCGGAGACGGTGCCGAGCAGGAAGCCGGAGGCGACCGCAGTACGGCCGGCGGCGGTACGGGAGCGACGGAACGCTGCGGCGGACAGGTCGACGAAGAATCGGCCCGCGCCGGAGCGGTCGAGCACCGCCCCGTAGATGGTGAACAGCACGATGTACGTGGCGGCCACGTCCAACGGGGTGCCGTAGAACCCGCTGTCGGAGTTGTAGAAGGCGTCCACGAGTTGGCCGAAGTCCAGCCCGGCGTGGGCCACCGCCCAGGTCTGCGGCAGCAGTCCGCCGTAGTAGCCGTAGCCGAGGAAGAGCAGGCACACCAGGGGCAGGATCCAGCCGGTGGTGCGTCGGCACGCCTCCAGCAGCAGGAGCAGCAGGACGGTGCCCATCACCACGTCGGTGCCGACGAGCAGGCCCTGCCGGTCGAGGAAGGCGTCGTAGCCGCCGCCACCGCCGGCCAGCGCGACCGGCAGCACCGGGTAGAGGCAGGCGGCCAGCGCGGCGACGGCCAGCGCCCAGTCGACCCCGCTGGGTCCGGTGCGCAGCGGCCGGGCCTTGGCCGGGGGCGTGGCGTTCCCGTCGGTGGCGGCGGGGATGGCCGCGCCACGGCGGAGCCGGGGCAGCCGCAGGTCGGCCGGGTAGGCGAGGAAGACCAGCGGGAGCACGCCGGCCAGGAAGAAGACCAGGTAGTACTTGCTGCCCTGGGCCAGGGGCCGGAACACCTGCCAGAGCGCGAGCAGCGCGATGACCAGGGTCGCGCCGGTCAGCAGGACCGCGACCGGACCGGTCAGCGTACGACCGGGCTTCTCGTCCTCGAAGCGGCCGGCCAGTTCCCGAGCGTCCACCTCCGGCGGCGCGTCGGTGCCCCCGGTGCCGGGTGCGAGTCGGTCGCTCTCGCCCGTGGCGCGATCCGGGCCGGACCGTTGCCGGGGGACGGTGACCGGGGTGCTCCGGGCGTCGGGCGCATCGGCCTCGGGGTCGGCCTCCGCCACGCGGGCACGGGCGCGATTGCCCTCGGGTCCGGAATCATCGGTGAATCGGATAGCCGACACGAGGGGGGACGATACGCGAATAGACACTTCGTTGGGAACATAGTCGACCATCAGTCTCCCTGAGTGACTTTCATTTTGTTTCAGTCGCTCCCCGCTGCGGATGTTTCAGAATCGGTTTCGCGATCGGTGCGGGACGTGCGCGTTAGTCTGCGGAGCGTTCCGTTCCGCCTCGCGCGCCGGTGCCCGGTTTCGGAGCCTTTGGTGGCAGTTCACTGTCACATGTCGACGTCGAAATGACAGCGAAACGATTACTCTCCGTATATCTCGTGACGGATCGTGGCGGTGTCCTCGGGGTGGGTCACCGCAGTGCGGAGGAGAGGTGGGGGCGCGTACCGGTACGGTGCCCGGCGCGAGTCGGCCGCCGGGTTACCCGAGCGTCCTGGCGGGGCATGTGTCGGGCGAGAACACCGAGCTGAGGGGAGGGGCGATGGCCTCCGAGAAGTCTTCCCGTCCGGACGGGCACGACGTGGTGCGGCGGCCCGCCGACGATCCGCAGAGCGGTGCGGGCCGTCCGGCGGTCGACCGGGACGCGCCCGACGGGCCGACCCGGCTGTCGCGGGCCGCATGGGTGGCGGCGGCGCGGCGCACGGTGCGGGAGTTCAGCGCCGACGGCCTGACCGACTGGGCGGCCGCGCTCACCTACTACGGGGTGCTCTCCATTTTCCCCGGCCTGCTGGTGCTGGTCTCGGTGCTCGGCCTACTCGGCCCGAGCGCCACCCAGGGCGTCCGGGACACCGTCGACCAGGCGGTGCCGGAGCAGAACATCCGCCAGATCCTCGACGCCGCCATCGACCAGGCGCAGCAGAACGGCGGCCTCGCCGGCCTCGCCGCCGTGGTCGGTCTGCTCGGCGCCTTCTGGTCGGCCTCCGGCTACGTTGCCGCCTTCATGCGCGCCTCCAACGCCATCTACGACGTGCCGGAGGGACGCCCGATCTGGAAGACGCTGCCGATCCGGGCCGGCGTCACCGCCGTGATCGGAGTGCTGCTGCTGGCCAGCGCGGTGATCGTGGTGTTCACCGGACGGTTCGCCGAGCAGGTCGGCGACGCGATCGGGGTCGGTCGTACGGCGGTGACGGTCTGGGACTACGCCAAGTGGCCAGTGCTGCTGATCCTGGTCAGCCTGATGTTCGCCATCCTCTACTGGGCGTCGCCGAACGCCCGGCAGGGCGGCTTCCGCTGGATCAGCCCGGGCGGGGTGCTGGCGGTGGTGATCTGGCTGCTGGTCTCCGGCGTCTTCGCGCTCTACGTGGCCAACTTTGGCTCGTACAACAAGACCTACGGTGCGCTCGCCGGTGTGATCATCTTCCTGGTCTGGCTCTGGCTCAGCAACGTCGCGATCCTGTTCGGCGCCGAGTTCGACGCCGAGTTGGCGCGCGGCCGGGCGATCGCGGGCGGGCTGCGCCCCGTCGACCGGGAGCCGTACGTCGACCTGCGCGACGACCGCAAGCTGCGGCAAAACGGTGACGACGACCAGCAACCCTGACTTCCGGACGGTCGTGCCGTAGGTGCGTGACGGATTCGCCGGAACTTTTGCTAGATCGCACAAAAGTTACCGGCGAATCGTTCTAAGGTCTGGACAAGCGCGGGCCGAAGCCTCCTACTGTATCGGGCGCCACACATCGGTGCCTGTCGATGTAACCCGAGCCACGTGGAGGTGAGCCGTGCACGCCGCCGACCCCCTGCACGTACGGCTGTTGCGGCTGCTCCGTGACGAGGGCGCGCTCTCGCGGGCCGAGCTCGCGGACCGCCTGCAGATGCCCCGACCCAGACTGCTCGCCGAGCTGGAACGACTGGTCGCCCTCGGCTCCGTCGCCGAAGCCGGCAAGGCCGCGTCCCGGGGCGGTCGCCGCTCCACGCTTGTCGAGCTGAGCCCGCACCTGCGGTTCGCCGCCGTCGATCTCGGCGCCAGCTCCATCGACCTGACGCAGTACGTCACCGGCCAGCGGATCGCCGGGGTCAGCGCGGTCACCGAGACGTTCGTCAAGGAGCGGCCGTTGCCGACCGGTTCGAGCGGGCTGGCGGCGCAGGCTGACGGTGCCGCCGCCACCGGCCCGGTGACCGTCGACGACGCCGCGATCTTCGTGGCCCGACTCGACGGTGGCGCGCTGGCCACCTTCCGCAACCGCGCGCCGCGTGCCTAGAGTGAAGGGCGGCGACCGGGAGGTGGCCGGTGCACCGACGGGAGGCGCAACCCGTCGGTCCCAGGCGCCACCGCGCCCACCGGTTCACCCCCTCAAGGTCGCCGCATCCGGCCGCCCTCGCCCCGGTCACGCAGGTAGGGAATTCCCACCACACGCACAGGGGAGAAGGACATGGCGCGACCGATCACGCTGTTCACCGGCCAGTGGGCCGACCTTCCGTTCGACGAGGTGTGCCGGCTCGCCGCCGAGTGGGGCTACGACGGGCTGGAGATCGCCTGCTGGGGCGACCACTTCGAGGTCGACAAGGCCCTGGCCGACGACTCGTATGTCGACCGCAAACGGGAGACGCTGGCCAAGCACAACCTCCAGGTCTTCACCATCTCCAACCACCTGGTCGGCCAGGCGGTCTGCGACCACCCGATCGACGAGCGGCACCAGGACATCCTGCCCGCCCGGATCTGGGGCGACGGCGAACCCGAGGGCGTACGCCAGCGGGCCGCCGAGGAGATCAAGGACACCGCCCGCGCGGCGGCGAAGCTCGGCGTCAACACCGTCGTCGGCTTCACCGGCTCGTCGATCTGGCACACCCTGGCGATGTTCCCGCCGGTGCCGCCAGCCATGATCGAGCGCGGCTACCAGGACTTCGCCGACCGGTGGAACCCGATCCTGGACGTCTTCGACTCCGTCGGCGTCCGCTTCGCCCACGAGGTGCACCCGAGCGAGATCGCGTACGACTACTACACCACCAAGCGCACCCTGGAGGCGATCGGGCACCGGCCGGCGTTCGGACTGAACTGGGACCCGTCGCACTTCGTCTGGCAGGAGCTCGACCCGGTCAACTTCATCTTCGACCTCGCCGACCGGAGCTACCACGTCGACTGCAAGGACGCCAAGGTACGCACCGGCGACGGTCGGCGCGGCCGGCTCGCCTCCCACCTGCCCTGGGCGGACCTGCGGCGCGGCTGGGACTTCGTCTCCACCGGGCACGGCGACGTGCCGTGGGAGGACTGCTTCCGTGCCCTGAACGCGATCGGCTACGACGGCCCGATCTCGATCGAGTGGGAGGACGCCGGCATGGACCGGCTGGTCGGTGCCCCCGAGGCGCTCCAGTTCGTCCGACGCCTCGCCTTCGACGCCCCGTCCGCAGCCTTCGACGCCGCCTTCAGCAGCAGGGACTGACCACCGTCGACCGGGGGCCGGCGGCACGCCCGCTCCCGGTCACCGTGGCCTGCGCACATAGCCCGGCCCACCCCTGGGGCCAACCGGGCCCGCGGCGACCCGTGGCGAGGATCGCCCGTCCGCCGGTCAGCCGACGGCGAAGACGTGTTCGCTGGCCAGCCGGGCCGCGCCCACCAGGCCGGCCCGGTCCGGCGTCGCCGCAGTACGCCTCCACGCAGCCGACCTCCCCGCACGCGCAGGTCGGCCCCTCCTCGGCCAGCACGTTCAACTCGCCGTCGGTGATCGCCACGCTGACCCGATCGGCCCCCACGAGGACGCCGACGAACCGCGCCCCGGCGGCGAGCCTGAGCAGCGACGAGCGCCAGTCCGCCCCGGGAGGCACGGCCGGGCCGGCCGTCGCGACCAGGCCACGGCCGACGAGGCGATCCTGCTCGGTGGTGAGGGTGGTACGCGACAGCCAGAGCAGGTCACCCAGCTCGACCCGGGACCGAGGGCCCTCGTCGCGCAGCAGCCGGACCAGTCGCGCCTGCTGCGGTGGGGGGATCGGTTGGTGGGTACATCTGTGGTCGCCGGAGCGACCACAGATGTACCCACGCTCGGCTCGGCCGGGGCGGTGGCACAGCGACAGGCCCGGCCGCCGAGGTGGTGGCCGGGCCCGTTCGCGTACGGCTCAGAGTGTGCTGCCGTTGGTGCCGGACGACTTGCTGCGCGGGGCGGCCGACGTCGAGCTGGTCGCGCTCGACGAACTGCTGCCCGCCGTCGCCGGGGTGCCCGCGTAGGTGTCGTCGGCCGGGGTCAGCCCCTGCTTGCCATTGCTGTGCAGCTTCTCGCCCAGCTTGGACTGGCCGAGCTTGTCCTTGCCCTCCTGGTAGAGGCGGTTGGCCTGGGCCTGCGCGACCCCGGCTGCCTCCTGGACCGTCGGATGGTCGAGGACCTTGCGGCCCTGGACCATCAGCTCCTCGTACTTCTCACGGCCGGCACGGGCGCCCAGGACGAACCCCGCAGCCAGCCCGCCAAGGAACATGATCTTTCCGCGCATGGCGGCTCCTTTCGTACCTGGCGCACTGTCTTCCGCACCCCGGAGACCGGGTGGCGATCGATCAGACTCGCGCCTGCGTCATGTCGTCGGCAGTTATCTACCCATCCTCCTCTCCGCTCATGCCTCCTTGTGCTGGGATGGCGATTTATCCGCTTGAGTCCGGTTGGTGGCCTGCCGGACAAGAGGGTAACCCCCTGGACCATGACCCCCCGGAATCCTGTACTCTTGTGCCGGTCGCGCGGCGCCGGAGAGATTCGCACCGAGCGGTCGCACGGTCCCCCGTAGCTCAATTGGCAGAGCAGCCGGCTGTTAACCGGCAGGTTTTTGGTTCGAGTCCAAACGGGGGAGCTCACCTTCTCATCCCAACGCCCACCGGCGATCCGGTGGGCGTTCGTCGTTCCGAGCCTGACCAGTGCCGACCCCCGGGACCGGCTGACTCGGACCTGCCCGCACGGCGGCGCCGGGCAGCGAAAACGGGGACACCGGAGCCGAAGATGATCGTCTATCATCCTCGCCATGCCCGCACCCCTCCCGCCGGTGATCTTCGACATCGCGGCGGCATATCCGCAGGTCGCGGCCGGTCGTAGCGCCCTGGCCGCCGGCGACTGGCCGGCCCTGCGCGCGCTCGTCGACGCCCAGGACGCACACGGAGGGACCATCCTGGTCGGCGAGGTCGGCGGCGCCCCCGACGCGGAGCAGGCACTGCTCGGGGTACTCGCCGAGCACCCCGAGGACCCGGTGGCCGGCGCGATGCTCGGCGCGCACCTGATCCGGGCCGGCTGGCGCATCCGTACAGCCCAGCGGGCCCAGTACGTCAGCCGGAAGCAGTTCGCCGACTTCTTCGCCCACCTGCGCCGGGCCGAGCAGATCCTGATCGAGGTCACCGCCCGCCACCCGCAGGACGCGGCGGCCTGGACCCAGCGGGTCACCAGCGGCCGGGGGCTACAGGTCGGGCAGGCCGAGGCCCGCCGCCGCTACGACCGGCTCGCCGCCCGCCACCCGCACCACCTGCTGGCACAGGCGTCGCTGCTCCAGCAGTTCTGCCCCAAGTGGAGCGGCACCTGGGAAGAGACGCACGCGTTCGCCCGCGAGTGCGCCGAGGCCGCACCACCCGGCGCCCCCAACGCGGTACTCGTCGTCGAGGCGTACCTCGAACAGGCTCTTGAGCACGACCGGGTCTCTGCCACGAGCCAGGTCCTGCGCGACCCGGCGGTGGCCGCCGGGATCCGCGCGGCGGCGGAACGCTCCGTCTGGCACCCCGACCACCGCGACGGCTGGGGTTGGGTGTGGGTACGCAGCACCTTTGCCCTCGCGTTCTGCCTGATGCAGGAGTGGCACCCGGCGGCGCCGGCGAGCCCAACCTCAGCCTCGACGAGCACCGCGCCGCGCTGAGGGCGGTCACCGTGGCCGACCTGCACGACGTCGCCCAGGAGGCGCACGCCTCGGCCCTGCTGATGGTGCCCGAGGGCACCCGCGCCGACTGGGCCGGTTTCGTCGCCGCCCCCACCGTCTCCGAGGCGATCCCCGCCGGTACCACCCACCGCTCCCGTGACGACGACGGCCAACTCCGCGTCGGTCCCGACGGCATCAGCTACCTCGGCGACGGCGGCCCGCTCACCGTCCGCTACGCCGACTGCGCCGTCATGCTCGCCTGGCCCGACGGCGCCCGCCAACTGATCGGCCACGACGCGATCGTGCTGCACGTCGAGCCGACCCTGTTCGACCTGCGCCCACCCGGACTGGCCCTGCTGGACACCGCCGTACCCGCCGACCGGCAGGTCGCCATGCCGCCCCGCGACCCCCAGCAGATCCCACAACCCGGCGCCGCACGCGAGTACCGCGAACACCTCGCCCGACCTCGGCGCGCCTGGTGGGAGACCCTGCTCATGGCGCTCAGCGGTCTGGCCACCCTCGGCATCGGCGGCTTGACGCTGCTGCTCACCATCGGCATGTTCATGGAACCCGCCGTCGGGGCGACGGCTGGCTGTGGGGTGCGGTCGCCGTGGGCTGGCTGCTCACTGTTATCCTCGCGTTGCCCATCGTGCTGTTGGCGCGGGGGCGACGCCGGTGAGAACCGTCCACCGATGCTGGCCGGTGATCGACTGGGCGGGATAAGATCCGCGCGGTGCCGGGGCGGTAGCTCAGCCGGTTAGAGCAGGGGACTCATAATCCCTCGGTCACGGGTTCGAGTCCCGTCCGCCCCACCGACCGCACCATTGTGCGAACCGGTGGTTGTTCATCGTGAGTGCCCCCGTCCGGGTTGGGCGGGGGCATCGTCGTGTCGGTGGGGATCTTGAAGACGGGTACGACGCCCTGGTCGGTGATCTGGACTTCGGCGATGAGAGTCTCGATGGCGGCCTTGCGTTCGCTGGTCGTGCCGCTGGCCATGATCGTGGTGAGGTGCTCGCGGATCCGGGTGATGGTGGCGGGCGGCGGGGGCGCGGGTGGGGCGGCGAGGTCGACTTCGAGTTCGGCGTGGCGCGTGTGGAGTTGAGCCAGACGCTGGCGGAGTTCGCGGATGCGAGGCCCGGCGGTGGCGTCGTCCATGGTGCCGTTTTCGAAGGCGGTGTGGTAGCGGCTGATGGCTGCCTCGGTGGTGGTGATCTGATGGGCGGTCGCGCCGAGTTCGGCGCGTCGGTCGTCGCTGGTGGTGTCGCGTTGGGCGTGAGCGCGTTCGATCATGGCGGTCAGGACGGGTTCGGCGGTGGCGTAGAAGTCGTGTAGGGCTTGAAGGACGAGTTGGTCGAGGTCGTCGGCGGGGAGTCTGGGCGCGGTGCAGGTGGCGTGTTTGCCGTATCGGGTGCGGGTGAAGCAGGTGTAGTAGCGGTAGCGGCGGGTGCGGCCTTTGGCGGAGGTGCCGATGTAGCGCTGTCCGCAGTGGGGGCAGGTGAGTAGGCCGGTGAGGTAGTAGTCGGAGTCGGACATGGCGCGTTGGGTTTGGGTGTCTCCTCGGGCGTTGGCGATGTCTTGGGCGCGTTGGAAGGTGGCCCGGTCGATGAGGGGGCCGTGGGCTTCGGGGACGTAGACGTCGCGGTAGGCGATGTCGCCGACGTAGGCGGGGTTGTCGAGGATCCGGTTGATGGTGTGTCCGGACCACTTCTTTCCGGTGCGGTTGGGGACGCCGCGTTCGTTGAGGATGGTGGCGATGGCGCGGGTGCCGTGTCGGTCGCGGGTGTAGAGACGGAAGATGTCGCGAAGGATGGGTGCTTCGTCGGGGTGGGGGACGAGGCGGTGGTCGGGGGCGAGTTGGTAGCCGTAGGGGCGGGTGCCGCCGGCCCATTTGCCTTTGCTGGCTTTCGCGGTCATCCCACTGAAGTTATCTCAACAAGATTCGGATAGGTATTTGTATTCGAAGTGGGTCAGGTGTAATGCGGCGGCGACGATGTCGCCGATTCGGCGTGGGCTGATGTTCGTGTGGCGGAGCGTCTTCCAGCGTCCGATCAGGATGGCGAAGCCGCGTTCGCCTTGCCATCGCAGGCCGCGGAGCAGTCGGTTGTAGGCGCGGTTGTCGGGCGCGAGGCGGCTGCCGTCGGTGGGCTGCTTGATCGGGGTCTTGATGCCGTGGCCTGTGCTTTCGTAGCCGGAGTCGGCCAGGGCGGGCAGGTCGAGTTCGGCGGCGGACCAGTTCAGGGCGGCGGTGACGCCGAGTTCGCGGGCGCAGCTGGTGTCATGCAGATGCCCGGGCATCGCCGCCGATGTCCAGATCGGTAGCCCGTCCGGGCGCATGACGGCTTGGATGTTCGCGCCGAAGTCGCGGTGCTTTCCCGAATACCAGGCGTCGATGGTCTCGCCCTTGACGGACAGGGTGGTCTCGGTGAGCCGGTCGCAGTCGAACAGTTTGCCGTCGAGGATCACGTGGGACCAGCCGTCGGCGGCGGCCCGACGCAGAGCGGTGTGCAGGTCGGTCGCCTGGGCGGCGAGTACGGCTACGCCCTCGTCGCGGTAGCGGTAGGCGGTGGCCCGGGAGATCCCGAAGCCGGCTGCCAGCAAGGTCATGTCCTCACCCTTGCGGAACCACACGAGCACCATCAGGGCCTGGTAGAAGCAGGTCAACGCACGAGTGCCACGGCGAGTGCCGCAGGCCCGGCGCTGCACGTACAGCAGCCGCGCGAGATGCTGCACGAGTTCCCTCGGGACGTCGATCATGGCACGATAGGCAATCACGTGGAGCCCTCTCGAAGACGTGGATCTGTCGCAAGGACATGTCTATCGATGGCTCTACGCCTGTTTCCACTGCCGCCCGACTCGCCGCCTTCGCCCGTGTCGCGCCAATCAACCCATATGCGTTGCTGAGATCACCTCTTGTGAACACGAACGTGGAAAGCGAGGCAAAGATTGATGACGGTCTCGTGGACTGCGGTGCTGTATGGGAGATGGAGGTTGTTTGGCCCTCCGGAGCCGGCTTGCGGAAGCAGGCTTCAAACCACCACGAGGGGCGTTGGCTGAAGACCGTCGTCCTGAGCGTCGTTGGAAAAGGCGTGACTGTGATCGCGTCAGGTATGGACCGGGAAGATGAGCGATGAACGTCGAGTTCTCTGCCGTTGACGTGTCGAAACTCAGTCAGACGACATCAGAACCGAGGCCGGAGGTGAGTCTCGGGATGAGCCTGGGGGATATCCGCTTACTGCCCAGGTGGTGTCCGGCATATAGGCAGCATGAGCCCGGTCCAGGCTCTCATACGGAACGTGTGAAGGCGGACCCCGATACCGTCCGTCGGTTTACCGGCGGCGAGAGGGAGGACTCCAAGCGGAGGAGACCGCGAGGAGCAGAGTACCGATGCGGGGACGCTGGCGGACTCGCCCGTAGTAGCTGTGAACCGCCTGCGTATCGCAGTGGGTCGGGGAGCGAAGGGGCGGGGTCGTTCAGGCTGGTTTGTGCGGTCAACCGTGAGGGAGGAACCGCGTGAGTCAGCCAGGGTTGACAGGCAAGTCGCACGATATCCCAAAGCGGCTGATCTGGGCCGCGTGGTTGAAGGTGAAAGGTAATGGCGGAGCGGCCGGGTAAACATTCAGGGCCACTCCGGGTGGTGGCCGTGAGTGGCTGTCTGTGATTGACGGGCTGGGTCGATCTTGACGGTGTGTCGATGCGCGGCCGGGTGCGATCGATGTGTTGTGATCGGTGGGTGCCGGGCTTGGAGGAGTTGTCGCGCGAGGAGTTGATCGGACTCACGCGACGGCTGATCGTTCAGGTGGAACAGTTGACCCAGGCGAACCGGGAGTTGACTGATCGGGTCGCGCGGTTGGAACGCCTGGTGTCGCGTAACAGTGGGAACTCGGGGATGCCGCCGTCGAAGGATGATGATCCGGGACGGACGCCGCCGGCGGAGGTGTCCACGCCGGTGCCGGCAGCCGGTGCTGGTAAGCGGTCGCGGGGTAAGCAGCGGGGTGCGCCGGGTGCGCAGCTGTCCTGGTCACCGTTTCCGGACGGCATTGTGGATCATTTTCCGGGCGGGCCGTGTGGATGCGGATCGGATCTGGCATCGGCGGCTGATCTGGGGGTTTACGCCTCGCATCAGCAGGTCGATGTGCCGGCGATGACGGCGACGGTCACCCAGCATGATCGGCACGCGGTGCGCTGCGGGTGCGGGGCGATGCACGTGGCGGCCCGCCCCGAGGGGGTGCCGGACGCAGGCGTCTCGTACGGGCCGAATCTTCAGGCGTGGTGCGTCTATCTGATGGTGGTGCACGCGATTCCGGTGGCCCGGTGCGCTGACCTGGTCGCCGCGTTGACCGGCTCGCGTCCGTCGGACGGGTTCGTCCACGCGTTGATCGGCCGGGCCGCGGCGGGGGTGGCCGAGTCGAACCGGATCATCCGCACGCTGATCGCCCTCGCGCATGTGGTCTCCTGCGACGAGACCCCGATCCGGGTCGGTGCCCGCAAGGTCAAGAAGTACCTTCTGGTCGCCTGCACCCGCCTCTACACCTGGTACCTGCTCGGTGACCGCAGCCTCGACACGTTCAAGGTGTTCGTCCTGCCGGACCTGACCGGGGTGGTCGTGCACGACCGTTACCAGAACTACGACGCGAAGATCTTCGCCCACCTGGTCCACCAACTCTGCGTAGCCCACCTGATCCGCGACTGTCAGGACGCCGCCGAGACCTACCCCGACGCGCACTGGCCGATCCAGATCCGCCAGGCGCTACAGGGACTCGTCCACGCCGCGAACCTCGCCCGCGCACAGAACCTGCCCGCGATCGGCGAACACATCGCCGGCCCGCTGATCGACGCCTACCGGCACGGCGTGCGGATCGGGCTCAAGGAGGTCGCCCGGGTGGACGGCCGTAAACAGCCGAAACACCGGGCACTGCTGGAAGACCTCCACGACCGAGAAGCCGACATCCTGCGATTCACCACCGACCTGCGCATCCCACCCACGTCGAACCAGGCCGAACGCGACCTACGGCCCGCGAAGACCCAGCAGAAGATCTCCGGACGGCTCACCAGCGAGAAGGTCACCGAACACCGCTACGCCATCCGCGGTTACGTCTCCACAGTGACCAAACACGGCGCGGATGTCATGACCGCCATCCGCGACGCCATCCTCGGCCGACCCTGGACACCACCCGCCTGGGCACCCGGCTAACCCACCACGAGCAACGACCGCCACCACCCATCACACACTGCCACCAACGGCTACGTCATGGAGTGGCCCTGAATGCTTACGCGGCCGGGGCCGACGGAGTGACGATCGAACAGTTCGAAACGAGGTTGGCTGACAACCTCTACCGACTGTGGAACCGTATGTCGTCGGGCAGCTATTTCCCCGGCCCGGTCCGGGCGGTGGAGATCCCGAAGAAGGGTGGGGTCAGGATTCTGGGCATTCCCAATGTGGTCGACCGGGTGGCGCAGACGGTGGCGGTGCTGGTGTTGGAGCCGGAGGTGGAGAAGGTGTTCCACGACGACTCCTACGGATATCGTCCCGGACGGTCCCCGATTGATGCGATTCGGGTGTGTCGGCAGCGGTGTTTCAAGAAGGACTGGGTCGTCGATTTGGACGTCAAGGCCTTTTTCGACTCCGTGCGGTGGGATTTGATGCTCAAGGCGGTGGCGCGTCACACGACTCACCCGTGGGTCATGCTGTATGTGGAGCGCTGGTTGAGAGCGCCGATTCTGATGCCCGACGGGACCCTGACCCATCGGAACAAGGGGACACCGCAGGGTGGTCCGATCTCCCCGTTGATCGCCAACATTTTTCTGCACTACGGCTTCGACACCTGGATGGGCCGTGAGTTTCCCGGGGTCGGGTTCGAGCGGTTCGCAGACGATGTGGTGGTCCACTGCGTGACCGAACGTCAGGCGCAACAGGTGCGTCAGGCGATCGATCGTCGGTTCGCGGACATCGGGTTGCAGTTGCACCCCGACAAGACGCGCATCGTGTACTGCAAAGACGACCGGCGCCGTCTCGACTACGAGCTGGTGACGTTCACGTTCTGCGGGTACGCGTTTCGTCCCCGGAAGGCATGGGACAAGATCCGCGGAAGGGCCCGGACCGGGTTCCTACCCGCGGTTGCCCCGGGGAAGCTGACCGATATGAGCCGCAAGGTCGCGTCCTGGCGGCTACATCGACGCACGACCGGCAACCTGGCAGACCTCGCCGTAGAGGTCAACCCTGTCCTTCGGGGCTGGTTGAACTACTTCACCGTGTTTTACCCGAGCGCGGTCTACCCGATCGGCAAGCGCATCGATCGTCATCTGATGCGCTGGGCGAAGTGGAAGTACAAGCGACTCAAACGCAGCGACGACAGAGCTCGAGTATGGCTACGAGACGTCCGGCAACGGTCGCCCGACCTGTTCGCGCACTGGGCGATGCGGTACACGACCTGACAACCGAACGGCACGAGCCGGATGAGTCGAGAGGTTCACGTCCGGATCTGTGGGGGACGGCGGGTGAAACTCCCGCCGTCTACCCGGCACTCTTCACTCGGTCGATGATGATGTTGCGTTCGAATTCTGCGAAGACGGCGAGGAGTTGGAGCATCATGCGACCGAAGGGTCCGCCGGTGTCGACGGGTTCGGTGGCGGATGAGAATCGGACGTTTGATGCTTCGAGGATGGTGATGAGGTCGAGGAGGTCGGCGACGCTGCGGCTGAATCGGTCGAGTCGGTAGACGAGCAGGACGTCGTAGAGGCCGGCTTTCGCGGCGTGGAGTGCTTTCTTGAGTCCGGGGCGTTCGGTGGTGGCGCCGGAGGCGTCGTCTTCGTATTCGGCGACGATGGTCCAGCCAGGCTGAGAGGCGACGTACTTTTCGAGGGCGGCGCGTTGGGCGTCGAGGGAGAAGGGTTGGTGTTCGTCGTCGGTGGAGCGGCGGATGTAGACGCAGACTCGACGAGGGCCGGTCGGCTGCTCGGCGGTGGGGGTGTGGGCGCGTCGGCCGCGTCGTCTCGGTGGGGTGAGGGGTGACGTGGCAGGCATTGTGGCAGGTTGTCCTTCGAATTCCAGAGGGGCTGGAGTGCTGGCGGCCCGGGGCGAGCCGCCAGCGGCTGTCCGGGCTGGCTGGTCTACGGGGTGAGGTGGGGGTGGTCGTCGAGGAAGTGGTTGAGTAGGACGGCGAGGGCTTCGGCGGCGTTGTCGAGTTCGTCGGTGGTCATGGGTACGGTGTCGATCCGCGCGATAACCATCGGGATCGGCTGCTCCATTTTGCTAGCGCGGTTGGGTATTGCACCACCGTTTGTTCTGGTGGTACCGGGATGCGGATCGTCAGGATACCTCCGGACGGCGTTTTCGTGGTGGGGCGTTTTCGCCACTGTCCTCCGAAAAGCATGCGAGTCAACTGGAGTCGGAGTCCTTCACTCATGGGTGTCCTTTCTGCTCGACATCAACAGCATTAGCGGTGCTGAAAGTGGATGGATCGTTCGTGCTTCTGGGCTGAATAGGGCGATGGCTGAGGGGCGTGCGGCCCAGCGACCAGCGGCGCTGGCAGTCAGCAGGGGGTCGTGTGCTGGCAGGGATGACTTGACCTTTTGGCAGAGGTGAGCGTCGATCATGTCCGTGCCGTCGGCCGGGTAGGCGGGCGGCCGACCACGTGCCCCTCTCGAGAAAGGTCTGCCATGCCCCGCGAACGACTCAGCCTCCTGGCTGTCATCCCTGACGATGTGACCGATCCACTGCTGTGGCGGCTGGCCCTCGACGTCGTCGCCGCTCACCAGCCGGACTCGCGGGGCGACTGCCGGAACCTGCAGTGCGTCGGGCAACGGGGCGTGTGCGCTGCCGCCCGCAACGCCCGCCGGGCCATGACCCTCGCTCGCGCGAGCCGACCAGCGCCTCCTCGACCGACCCCGGCGATGATCCAGGGTCGTGCTCACGTGACCGCCCGACGGAGGGGTGCCTCCTCCGGCTGGTTCACCTGACCGATGTCGGTGCCGCTGCGGTTGACGGAGCCGCTGGTCGCCGCCTGACGGGGCTGCGATGGGCGCACGGCGCCATCGGGTGGTCGGGCGGACGTTCGGCGGCGCGTTGGCCACACACGCCGCCCAACGCGCCGCCCTTCCCAGGGCCGTCAGGGTGCCTGTCCGTTCGGACCTGTTGGCGCGGGTGTGGGGTATTGGGTGTCGTGTTGGGTGTCGGTGTAGGGCAGGTCGACCAGCCGCATCCGGCCGGCGGTGCCGAGGCCTGCGATTTGCCAGACCGGTTCGGCGGGGCTGGCGTTGAGGGCGGTGCGGAGTTCGGCGGTGGTGGTGGCGATGACCGTGTCCAGGCCGGGGAGGTCGGCGAGGCGGTGGTGCAGGTTCGTCTCGCGGTGGGCGGAGGGTAGGTGGAACAGCACGGGCCATGCCCAGGTGCTCATCGCGTATAGCCGCTCGTATTTGGCGATCTTCTCGGTGAGGATGTCGAGGCGTTCACGGCCGGTGTCGTACTCGAGGAAGAAGGGCACGGACCGCCTGTGTTCGGTCCATACCCCGGCCCCGTCGGGGCGGGGCAGTCCTTTCGGTCCGAGGACCATCATCTGCGGGTCGCCGCCCTTGCGGTAGAACACGCCGGGCTCGTGGAAGGCGGAGGCGGGTTGCCAGCGGTCCAGGACGGTGTGCGGGTGGGTGCGGGCGTGGGCGGCGAGGTCGATGAAGACCTGGTTGCCGCCGAGCAGGTGCGGCAGGTCCCGGCGTGAGGTGAGGGATTGTTTGCGGCGGCGGGCCTGGTCCCGGCGTGGTGGTCCGAGGCCGCGTTGGGCGTGGACGTGGTCGTAGCCGAGCTGGTCCAGGACGTAGTGATAGGGGTAGGAGCCGCCGTCTGGTCGGTTGGGTCGGAACCGGTCCACCGCCCCCACCGTGGTGAGGCGCAGGAGCCGGCGTTGGGCGAAGTCCAGGGACGGGAACAGGGCAGCGGCGACCTGGTCGGTGGTCATGGCGCCGTGGTCGTAGAGCCAGCCGAGGAGACGGTCGTCGCGGCCGGTGATGCTGGCCTGCAACCGCAGCAGCGGATCCGGAGCCGGTAGGCGTTTACGCATACGCGCCCCCAGGGGGGAGACCCCCAGGATGAGGGTCTGTCTGGAGCCGTACCGCAGCCCTGGGAGCGGGGCTGACCTGGGCTGTGAGGTGGGGTGAGGGGTCGGTTCGGGGGTCGGTGTCAAGACCGACGGTCACACGGCGATCGACACCGACAGCCACACGGCCGACCACACCGGAGCGATGGCCATGATGGGGCGAGAAGACCCGCAACGTGGACCGGCGATCGTGTCGCCGGCCGAGATAGTGGACGTTGAGCTGGGTGAACACGTTCATGCTCCTTGATCGGGAAGTGATGGCTGGTGCACCTCAGTTGAACCGGCGAGACGGACGGCGGGCGCACGCTCGTCGGATCGGGTCAGGTTCTGTCAGACACGGACTTCCTGACAGAACCTGACCGAGCCGCGAAGGGCTTCGACTGACAGAAATCGGGGATCTGTCACGCGACATCCGCTGGTGACAGATCCGGCGAGAGCTGACGGGGCGGGGTGGGTTCGGCGCGCAGGACACGTACGAGCGCCGAGGCGGTGGCGTTGGACAGTTGGTGCCCGTCAGCGCGCAGCTGCCGCGCGAGGGCCTTACGGGACAACGGTGTCCCCTGGGCCGCGAGGGCACGGGCGGCGGTCCGGGCGACCGGGACCAACGCCTCGATCTCCGGCCCACCGTCCCGGACCCGCTCGTGGAGGTTGCGCCGGTCCGGGACCGTCGACTGACCGCCCAGAGCGGTGGCGGTGACCGCGGGGGTGGAGTCCGGGACCGTCGCCGTGCCGGGGTGGACCGGCGCAGCCGGTCCGGGGACCGTCTCAGCGGCGTCCGGGACCGTGGCGTCGGTGCCGGAAACGGGCCCGGAGCGCCCGGACCGCCCGGACCGGTTGCTCGGGGCGGGCGGGGCTGTCCGGCGGAGTGGGGCAGGGTCGGCGCGGCCGAGGGCGATCTTCACCATCGCCAAGAAGCCGAGTGCCGGCAACGCGGCGGCGATCCAGCCGATCACCGACGGCTCCGCCCCGACGACCTGAGCCGCCAGGGACAGGAACACCGCCACCGTCAACACGGTCGCCGGGAACGCCACGCTCTTGCCCAGCCGCCGGTTACGGCGCAGCTCCAGGCCCGCCGCGATCGACGTCAACTCCAGCACGACCGCGTCCGCCCACGCCAGCCAACCCGGCTGCCCGTGCGCGGCGGCGACGTCATGGACGTGGCGAAAGGACGCCGCGCCCGCCGCGCCACCGATCAACAGCATGATCAGCACCTGGACGCGATCCTCCAGCCGCTCCCGCCCCGACCGCACCTCGACGGACCAGTCATCCGGTCGATGCTCAGGTCTCGCCAACGGCCCACCACCCGTCGACAGACAGCCCGCGCATGGCCCCAACCAACAAGGCCAGGACAGCGCGGACCGGAACCGCGGGCTCGACGGACACCGCCGCCAGCCCTACCAAATCGATGTTGAATGAAGTCACTTGTTTGCTCCATGAATGGTCGTAGGGTTTCGAGGTACGGCGAATGAAGCCGCCCGGGACGACCGCCTGCGATCACGCTTCCGGGCAGACGTGGTCCTGCCGGGTGACGCCCGGCCGGGCGGACCTCAATCGCACGCAGAGGTCGTAGAAACACTGTGGACGAATCAACGAACAAGCCAAAACCCGTGCAGGGGCAGGCCAAGAGGGCAGAACGCGTCGCGCAGCCCGCACGACAGGCCACGCTCAGCACCGGACACAAGACAGGGCCAGCAGAGCCACAAAGGGGCAAACTCACCAGCAGCGCCCATTTGGAGCGCCAGAGGTGGAGCGGCGGCTCAACTCGCCGACAGCCGAACCTTCATGTGGGTCCTCCCATCACTCCACGCCCTCGACATCATCGCCACGAACGACAGCAGGCACCCCAAGCTTCGGGAATGCCTGCCTCTCCATGGCCCGCCGTGCGAAGCGGCAGTACGAGAACGCACAACCAGTACGCCCCGGCAACACCCACCGAGTCAACCCCGAATTCAACAGGCAGCCCGTCCGTCCTACGCCGTCAGTCCGGATGAGTCCAGGATCGCAGCCTCCGGTGACCGGCAGTGAAGTTATCTCAACAAGATTCGGATAGGTATTTGTATTCGAAGTGGGTCAGGTGTAATGCGGCGGCGACGATGTCGCCGATTCGGCGTGGGCTGATGTTCGTGTGGCGGAGCGTCTTCCAGCGTCCGATCAGGATGGCGAAGCCGCGTTCGCCTTGCCATCGCAGGCCGCGGAGCAGTCGGTTGTAGGCGCGGTTGTCGGGCGCGAGGCGGCTGCCGTCGGTGGGCTGCTTGATCGGGGTCTTGATGCCGTGGCCTGTGCTTTCGTAGCCGGAGTCGGCCAGGGCGGGCAGGTCGAGTTCGGCGGCGGACCAGTTCAGGGCGGCGGTGATCCCGAGGTCGCGGGCGCAGCTGGTGTCGTGTAGATGCCCGGGCATCGCTTCCGAGGTCCAGATCGGCAGCCCGTCTGGACGCATGATCGCTTGGATGTTCGCGCCGAAGTCGCGGTGTTTTCCGGAGTACCAGGCGTCGATTACCTCGCCCTTGACCGACAGGGTGGTCTCGGCAGGGCGTTCGCAAGGTCGAGGTATGTCCGTTCTAGGTGAGTCCGAGTATTTGTAGGGATCGGTATGGATCTCGGCTGTTTCGGCGCAGGGTTGCTGCGATCGAGGTGGCGCCGTTGAGGCGGAGGAGGCTGATCGCGGTGTTGCGAAGGGTGGCCAGGGCGCGAGGCGCGTTGCCTGTGCGTAGCCGGCTGGCGTCCTCGCGGTAGGTGGTGTCGCGAATATGGTGAAGGACCTCGATGGCCCAGTGTCCGCGTAGCCAGTCGGCCAGGTCAGCGGGACCGGCCGCGGCTGCGGTCAGGCTGGTGATCGCGTACACGGTGACGGTGGACCAACGTCCGGTGGCCGGGTTGTGTCGGCGGCGCCGGATACGCAGGGCCTGGGCCGCGTGTGGGAAGTCCAGCGCGAGCGGCCCCAGACAGGTGACCGCCTGCAACTCCCGGATGTCGTAGCGGCCGTGCCCGCGCTCACGGGTGGCGTCCAGGGCGGGGATCTTCCCCCAGGGCAGGGCCTTGACCTGTCGGTAGAGCCGTGGCTGATTGCGCTTGACGACGAAGACGTATCCGGCGTGTTTGTCCTCGACCAGCCAGCGGGCATGCTCGCGCTGGGTGTGCAGCGCGTCCGCCGTGATGACCGCCCCGGCCAGGTCCAGACCGTCGAGCAACGGCTGGAACCGGCTGATCTCATTCGTCTTCCCATTAACGTCGATCTGCGCCAGGACGATCTGCTCGGCCTGGTCCAACGCGGCCAGCAGGTGCGCCTGAGACCCGGCCGGGCCGCTGCCACGCAGCGTCTTGCCGTCAACGGCGATCACCCGCCGACCCCGCCCGGTCACACCGGCCCGGCCGAGCAGCCAGCGACACACCGCGGCATCCAACGCGTCGGCGTCGATGCCGGCCAGCACCCGGCCCAGCGTGCCGTCATCAGGCACCCGCCGGGCCCCGGTCAAGGCGTCGCGGGCCGCGCCGAGACGGTCCCACACCGCGTCCGGCAGATCCGCAGCCCACTCGACGATCTCCACGACCCGGCTGGATCCCGAGAGCACCGCCGCGATCGCCATCGCGAGCAGCCCCGGCAGCGCATAGATCCGACCCCGGGCATCACGCGGGTCCGGCACCTCGGCAAGGACCTGCAGCAACCCCGGCGTGTCCCGCTCCGACAACGGCGACACGCCACCCAGGCGTGCGGACAACCCGCCGATCAACAATGATGCTTCCACGAGCGCGGTCTTCCTCGATCATCCAGTCTAGACACCTGAATGATCACCAGAAGGCCGCGCTCTCTCACGTACCCGCCGGAACCGGCGTGACTACCCCACAATCGGCAATCCGGTCATCTCACTACCTTGCGAACGCCCTGGTGGTCTCGGTGAGCCGGTCGCAGTCGAACAGTTTGCCGTCGAGGATCACGTGGGACCAGCCGTCGGCGGCGGCCCGACGCAGAGCGGTGTGCAGGTCGGCCGCCTGGGCGGCGAGCACCGTGATGCCCTCGTCGCGGTAGCGGTACGCCGTCGCCCGGGAGATACCGAAGCCGGCTGCCAGCAAGGTCATGTCCTCACCCTTGCGGAACCACACGAGCACCATCAGGGCCTGGTAGAAGCAGGTCAACGCACGAGTGCCACGGCGAGTGCCGCAGGCCCGGCGCTGCACGTACAGCAGCCGCGCGAGATGCTGCACGAGTTCCCTCGGGACGTCGATCATGGCACGATAGGCAATCACGTGGAGCCCTCTCGAAGACGTGGATCTGTCGCAAGGACATGTCTATCGATGGCTCCACGCCTGTTTCCACTGCCGCCCGACTCGCCGCCTTCGCCCGTGTCGCGCCAATCAACCCATATGCGTTGCTGAGATCACCTCTTGTGAACACGAACGTGGAAAGCGAGGCAAAGATTGATGACGGTCTCGTGGACTGCGGTGCTGTATGGGAGATGGAGGTTGTTTGGCCCTCCGGAGCCGGCTTGCGGAAGCAGGCTTCAAACCACCACGAGGGGCGTTGGCTGAAGACCGTCGTCCTGAGCGTCGTTGGAAAAGGCGTGACTGTGATCGCGTCAGGTATGGACCGGGAAGATGAGCGATGAACGTCGAGTTCTCTGCCGTTGACGTGTCGAAACTCAGTCAGACGACATCAGAACCGAGGCCGGAGGTGAGTCTCGGGATGAGCCTGGGGGATATCCGCTTACTGCCCAGGTGGTGTCCGGCATATAGGCAGCATGAGCCCGGTCCAGGCTCTCATACGGAACGTGTGAAGGCGGACCCCGATACCGTCCGTCGGTTTACCGGCGGCGAGAGGGAGGACTCCAAGCGGAGGAAACCGCGAGGAGCAGAGTACCGATGCGGGGACGCTGGCGGACTCGCCCGTAGTAGCTGTGAACCGCCTGCGTATCGCAGTGGGTCGGGGAGCGAAGGGGCGGGGTCGTTCAGGCTGGTTTGTGCGGTCAACCGTGAGGGAGGAACCGCGTGAGTCAGCCAGGGTTGACAGGCAAGTCGCACGATATCCCAAAGCGGCTGATCTGGGCCGCGTGGTTGAAGGTGAAAGGTAATGGCGGAGCGGCCGGGGCCGACGGAGTGACGATCGAACAGTTCGAAACGAGGTTGGCTGACAACCTCTACCGACTGTGGAACCGTATGTCGTCGGGCAGCTATTTCCCCGGCCCGGTCCGGGCGGTGGAGATCCCGAAGAAGGGTGGGGTCAGGATTCTGGGCATTCCCAATGTGGTCGACCGGGTGGCGCAGACGGTGGCGGTGCTGGTGTTGGAGCCGGAGGTGGAGAAGGTGTTCCACGACGACTCCTACGGATATCGTCCCGGACGGTCCCCGATTGATGCGATTCGGGTGTGTCGGCAGCGGTGTTTCAAGAAGGACTGGGTCGTCGATTTGGACGTCAAGGCCTTTTTCGACTCCGTGCGGTGGGATTTGATGCTCAAGGCGGTGGCGCGTCACACGACTCACCCGTGGGTCATGCTGTATGTGGAGCGCTGGTTGAGAGCGCCGATGCTGATGCCCGACGGGACCCTGACCCATCGGAACAAGGGGACACCGCAGGGTGGTCCGATCTCCCCGTTGATCGCCAACATTTTTCTGCACTACGGCTTCGACACCTGGATGGGCCGTGAGTTTCCCGGGGTCGGGTTCGAGCGGTTCGCAGACGATGTGGTGGTCCACTGCGTGACCGAACGTCAGGCGCAACAGGTGCGTCAGGCGATCGATCGTCGGTTCGCGGACATCGGGTTGCAGTTGCACCCCGACAAGACGCGCATCGTGTACTGCAAAGACGACCGGCGCCGTCTCGACTACGAGCTGGTGACGTTCACGTTCTGCGGGTACGCGTTTCGTCCCCGGAAGGCATGGGACAAGATCCGCGGAAGGGCCCGGACCGGGTTCCTACCCGCGGTTGCCCCGGGGAAGCTGACCGATATGAGCCGCAAGGTCGCGTCCTGGCGGCTACATCGACGCACGACCGGCAACCTGGCAGACCTCGCCGTAGAGGTCAACCCTGTCCTTCGGGGCTGGTTGAACTACTTCACCGTGTTTTACCCGAGCGCGGTCTACCCGATCGGCAAGCGCATCGATCGTCATCTGATGCGCTGGGCGAAGTGGAAGTACAAGCGACTCAAACGCAGCGACGACAGAGCTCGAGTATGGCTACGAGACGTCCGGCAACGGTCGCCCGACCTGTTCGCGCACTGGGCGATGCGGTACACGACCTGACAACCGAACGGCACGAGCCGGATGAGTCGAGAGGTTCACGTCCGGATCTGTGGGGGACGGCGGGTGAAACTCCCGCCGTCTACCCGGCAGTACCTCTGCGTCCACCCAGCCACCGCGAATCTTCCGCCCGTTTCACCCAACCCTCGGGACAGTCGTCTCATCATGCAGACGATGCGGGCGCGCAGCGGCCAGCGAGTAGGCCATCCACGCGTGGTCGCGGCATGCCGCCCGTCTCCACGCAGGGGCGAGTGTCGTTCCTTGCGGATCAGGTCGTAGCCGTCGAAGGTCGAGAGTATGCAGAGATGGGATCCGCTGAAGGAACATCAACTGCTGGTGCTGCGGCGAATCGGCGACGGGGACGACCTCAGCGGCCCCGACGGGGCCGACCAGCGTCACACGGCCCGGGCCTTGCAGACCCGTCGACTCGTCGACATCAGCTGTCGAGGTGGCGTGTGGCGGGCCCAGATCACTGACGCCGGACGCTTCTACCTCGACAACGGCATCCACCCCGACCACCCCGACCGTCTCTCGGGCGACACCACGCCACCCCGTCAGCGCGTCCGGACCACCGCCACCGCCAAGCAAGGCAAGTCGGCCCCGGATCTCTTGGGAGCCGGTGCCGCCACCGCGGCGGCTGGCACGCCGCCGTCCCCCGCCGCCGCGACGGTCGAGCAGGCCCGACAACTCATCGAACGCCTCCAAGCCGAGGGCGGAACCGTGCGGGTGGAGAGTCCCGATACCGAGGAACGCGCCCGGTATCGGCGGGTCATCCACGCCGCCAAGCAGCACGGCCTCGTACCCGCCGGGTGCCACCTCAAGCACACCGGCCGCGCCGCCGGCGACTTGATCATCCGCCTGTCCGACGACAACGACCCGGACGAGACGGACTGGAACCGGATCCGACTCAACACCCGTCGCGTCACCACCGATCCTGACCTCGTGTTCGCCGCCCTGGACAAGAACCCAGCCGGGCTGGAGGTCACCGAGGCATCCGTCCCCCGGGCGCTGGACCTGATCCGTGGCCTCGCCGCCGAGGCCCGACGACGAGGCCACCGGGTCGGAGTGAACACCAAGACCAAGAACCCCTCCGTCTACGTGCAGGTCGACAAGACCCGCCGAAGGGTCAGACTGATCGAGGAGTACGACGAAGTCCCCCACGTCCCCACCGCCGAGGAGACTCGGCAGCTGCGGCGAAACCGGTGGCTGGTGATCCCCAAGACCGACCGGGTCGCCTCCGGCCGGCTGCGGCTGGAAATCGCCCGCGCCGGCTGGGACAAGAAAGACACCTGGACCGACGACAAACGCACCACGCTGGAGAAACGCCTCCCCCGAATCATCCGAGACGTCGAAGCCGGCATCACCGCCGACGAGGAAGCCAAACTCGCCGCCCAACGCGCCCACGACGAATACGTCGCCGAGATGAAGCGGCAGGAGACCGAAAAGCGCCGCCGCTGGCAGACAGCCCTCGACGAGGCCCGACCCCAGGCCGCCGAACTCCTACGCAAGAAGGCATTCCGGCGCGCCTACGACTCCTGGACCTCCGCCAACGAGATCCGCGCCTTCTGCGACGCCCTCGAACAAACCGCGCCCGACGAAACGGCAAACTCGGCAAACCGCACCCGATGGATCGACTGGGCACGAGCCGCCGCCGACCGCCTCGACCCCACCCGAGGAGACCGAACCCTCGCCGACATCGACTTCGACATCGAACCCAAGCCCGACGACCTACGCCCCTTCATCGGCGACTGGAGCCCACACCAGCCCCACCGCGAATACCGCTCCGACCGCGACCAACAGGCCATCGACAACACCCGGCACCTAGCCGACACCTGGCACCACGGCATGCGCGGCCGAGCCACATGGTGGCGCAAATAGCTACACCGGTAACGGAGCACGTCGTCCTGGTGGAGGATTGGGGTCTCGCCCAGTGGCTGCTTAGATCGGACGGTTCGGCCCTTCTTAGGTCGTTGGCAGATTGGATAGTTTGACTTGCAGGACTATCCCGGTGGGCACGTATGTAGGGATGTTGCGTGAACGCCAGCCACGACCGAGGCTATGACCAACGAGATTAGCGAGGCCGGTCATCACTGAAGACGCCTTGAAGATCCCGAACCTGTGGGCCGAATGCACCGTTGTAGACGGCAACCGAATTCGCCAGCTCGCGGTTCCGTCCTGCCTGACCAGTCTAGAGACTGACGATTCCGGCGACTGGCATGTGTCGAGCTATGGGCGCTGGCGGCTTGTAGATGGAACCCAAACCGGCAGAGATGATAGACAACTGCTGATCCAGGACGGTGACGAGGCGACGCTGTGCTGGAGCGGACCCAACCCGCCCCTTTCCGACCCCGCTGAGGTGCTTGAGTCGCTGCATGGGCGGTTCCGCTTCGTGGAGGACAGTCTGAGCGGTTCCCGCCGAGGGCTGAGAACTCCGCAGCTCGGCGCCGTCCATGCCGTGTTGGGTTACTGGGCCACAGCACCCACGCAGCCCGCCACGGTCGTCATGCCCACCGGCACAGGGCGTTCGCAAGGTCGAGGTATGTCCGTTCTAGGTGAGTCCGAGTATTTGTAGGGATCGGTATGGATCTCGGCTGTTTCGGCGCAGGGTTGCTGCGATCGAGGTGGCGCCGTTGAGGCGGAGGAGGCTGATCGCGGTGTTGCGAAGGGTGGCCAGGGCGCGAGGCGCGTTGCCTGTGCGTAGCCGGCTGGCGTCCTCGCGGTAGGTGGTGTCGCGAATATGGTGAAGGACCTCGATGGCCCAGTGTCCGCGTAGCCAGTCGGCCAGGTCAGCGGGACCGGCCGCGGCTGCGGTCAGGCTGGTGATCGCGTACACGGTGACGGTGGACCAACGTCCGGTGGCCGGGTTGTGTCGGCGGCGCCGGATACGCAGGGCCTGGGCCGCGTGTGGGAAGTCCAGCGCGAGCGGCCCCAGACAGGTGACCGCCTGCAACTCCCGGATGTCGTAGCGGCCGTGCCCGCGCTCACGGGTGGCGTCCAGGGCGGGGATCTTCCCCCAGGGCAGGGCCTTGACCTGTCGGTAGAGCCGTGGCTGATTGCGCTTGACGACGAAGACGTATCCGGCGTGTTTGTCCTCGACCAGCCAGCGGGCATGCTCGCGCTGGGTGTGCAGCGCGTCCGCCGTGATGACCGCCCCGGCCAGGTCCAGACCGTCGAGCAACGGCTGGAACCGGCTGATCTCATTCGTCTTCCCATTAACGTCGATCTGCGCCAGGACGATCTGCTCGGCCTGGTCCAACGCGGCCAGCAGGTGCGCCTGAGACCCGGCCGGGCCGCTGCCACGCAGCGTCTTGCCGTCAACGGCGATCACCCGCCGACCCCGCCCGGTCACACCGGCCCGGCCGAGCAGCCAGCGACACACCGCGGCATCCAACGCGTCGGCGTCGATGCCGGCCAGCACCCGGCCCAGCGTGCCGTCATCAGGCACCCGCCGGGCCCCGGTCAAGGCGTCGCGGGCCGCGCCGAGACGGTCCCACACCGCGTCCGGCAGATCCGCAGCCCACTCGACGATCTCCACGACCCGGCTGGATCCCGAGAGCACCGCCGCGATCGCCATCGCGAGCAGCCCCGGCAGCGCATAGATCCGACCCCGGGCATCACGCGGGTCCGGCACCTCGGCAAGGACCTGCAGCAACCCCGGCGTGTCCCGCTCCGACAACGGCGACACGCCACCCAGGCGTGCGGACAACCCGCCGATCAACAATGATGCTTCCACGAGCGCGGTCTTCCTCGATCATCCAGTCTAGACACCTGAATGATCACCAGAAGGCCGCGCTCTCTCACGTACCCGCCGGAACCGGCGTGACTACCCCACAATCGGCAATCCGGTCATCTCACTACCTTGCGAACGCCCTGCCCACCGGCACCGGCAAGACCGACACAATGAACGCCTTGTTCACTGCGGCACGGATCGACCGACTGCTGGTGGTCGTCCCGACCGATGAGCTTCGCACGCAACTCGCAGGCAAGTTCGAGACGTATGGCGTCCTGCCTGCCGTCGGGGCTCTCGATGAGCCGGTCCTCCGGCCGGTCGTCGGGACGATCGAGCATGCATTCGCCTCAGCGGCTAGTGCCATTGCCTTCGCGGAACGGTGCAACATCATCGTGGCGACCGTCAGTGCACTTGCCGCGTCTGCCGAGCCGGCGCGCCGGGCACTAGTCGATGAGTGCAGCCACCTGTTCGTAGACGAGGCGCATCACATTGTCGCGACACAGTGGGAGCAGATCCGCGACTACTTCCATGATCGCTACGTCGTTCAGTTCACCGCTACGCCGTTCCGCGCAGATGGCAAGCATCTAGGTGGTCGCCTCATATTCGCATTTCCGCTGCGCGAAGCTCAACGGCAGGGCTACTTCTCTGGAATCGACTACATCCCTGTCACCGACTTCGCTGATCCGGACGTCGCAATCGCCATGAGGGCGGTCGAGAGACTACGCAAGGACCTCGCGAATGGATTCGACCATCTACTCATGGCGCGCGCCAAGACGAAGGCACGCGCCGATGAGATTATCGGAATCTACACGCAGATCGCGGCCGACCTAAACCCCGTAAAGATCCACAGCGGTGAGACGAAGCGGCAGCGACTTACCCGGCTCAGATCCGTCGAGCAACGAGCAAGTCGGATCATCGTCTGTGTCGACATGTTGGGTGAAGGGTACGACCTTCCCGCCTTGAAGATCGCCGCGATCCATGATGCCCACAAGAGCCTGCCAGTAACGCTTCAGTTCATCGGCCGCTTTGCCCGCGTGGGCGATGGAACCTTGGGCGACGCGTGCGCCGTAGTGAACAGGCCGGATCCTGAGTACGACGAAAACCTGCGCCAGTTGTACGCCGACGATGCTGACTGGAACCTGATAATCCGAGAACTGGCCGAGGCCGCAGTCGGCGCCGAGGACCGGATCAGCGAGTTTGAGGCCGGGTTTGGGTCGACCTTGCCGGACGCCGTGCCGGTCCGTTCGCTCGAGCCCAAACTCAGCACGGTTATGTACCGTACTAGATGCACAGACTGGACCCCGGAGGCTGCCGCTAATCTCTTCGGCGAAGATCGCCTGTTGACATCCTCAATAGCTGTGAACAGGCAGAAGAACCTCGCATGGTTCGTCAGTGTGGAGCGCGTCGAAGTGCGGTGGGGCGCAATAAAGTCGGTCGAAGATGTCAGACACGATCTCTACGTTCTCTACTGGGACAACGACAAGAACCTGCTTTACGTCAACAGCTCCAACACAGACAGCGTCGTAAGCATTCAGGGCCACTCCATGACGTAGCCGTTGGTGGCAGTGTGTGATGGGTGGTGGCGGTCGTTGCTCGTGGTGGGTTAGCCGGGTGCCCAGGCGGGTGGTGTCCAGGGTCGGCCGAGGATGGCGTCGCGGATGGCGGTCATGACATCCGCGCCGTGTTTGGTCACTGTGGAGACGTAACCGCGGATGGCGTAGCGGTGTTCGGTGACCTTCTCGCTGGTGAGCCGTCCGGAGATCTTCTGCTGGGTCTTCGCGGGCCGTAGGTCGCGTTCGGCCTGGTTCGACGTGGGTGGGATGCGCAGGTCGGTGGTGAATCGCAGGATGTCGGCTTCTCGGTCGTGGAGGTCTTCCAGCAGTGCCCGGTGTTTCGGCTGTTTACGGCCGTCCACCCGGGCGACCTCCTTGAGCCCGATCCGCACGCCGTGCCGGTAGGCGTCGATCAGCGGGCCGGCGATGTGTTCGCCGATCGCGGGCAGGTTCTGTGCGCGGGCGAGGTTCGCGGCGTGGACGAGTCCCTGTAGCGCCTGGCGGATCTGGATCGGCCAGTGCGCGTCGGGGTAGGTCTCGGCGGCGTCCTGACAGTCGCGGATCAGGTGGGCTACGCAGAGTTGGTGGACCAGGTGGGCGAAGATCTTCGCGTCGTAGTTCTGGTAACGGTCGTGCACGACCACCCCGGTCAGGTCCGGCAGGACGAACACCTTGAACGTGTCGAGGCTGCGGTCACCGAGCAGGTACCAGGTGTAGAGGCGGGTGCAGGCGACCAGAAGGTACTTCTTGACCTTGCGGGCACCGACCCGGATCGGGGTCTCGTCGCAGGAGACCACATGCGCGAGGGCGATCAGCGTGCGGATGATCCGGTTCGACTCGGCCACCCCCGCCGCGGCCCGGCCGATCAACGCGTGGACGAACCCGTCCGACGGACGCGAGCCGGTCAACGCGGCGACCAGGTCAGCGCACCGGGCCACCGGAATCGCGTGCACCACCATCAGATAGACGCACCACGCCTGAAGATTCGGCCCGTACGAGACGCCTGCGTCCGGCACCCCCTCGGGGCGGGCCGCCACGTGCATCGCCCCGCACCCGCAGCGCACCGCGTGCCGATCATGCTGGGTGACCGTCGCCGTCATCGCCGGCACATCGACCTGCTGATGCGAGGCGTAAACCCCCAGATCAGCCGCCGATGCCAGATCCGATCCGCATCCACACGGCCCGCCCGGAAAATGATCCACAATGCCGTCCGGAAACGGTGACCAGGACAGCTGCGCACCCGGCGCACCCCGCTGCTTACCCCGCGACCGCTTACCAGCACCGGCTGCCGGCACCGGCGTGGACACCTCCGCCGGCGGCGTCCGTCCCGGATCATCATCCTTCGACGGCGGCATCCCCGAGTTCCCACTGTTACGCGACACCAGGCGTTCCAACCGCGCGACCCGATCAGTCAACTCCCGGTTCGCCTGGGTCAACTGTTCCACCTGAACGATCAGCCGTCGCGTGAGTCCGATCAACTCCTCGCGCGACAACTCCTCCAAGCCCGGCACCCACCGATCACAACACATCGATCGCACCCGGCCGCGCATCGACACACCGTCAAGATCGACCCAGCCCGTCAATCACAGACAGCCACTCACGGCCACCACCCGGAGTGGCCCTGAATGTTTACACAGCGTCCACAAGACGATCGCCGAGGCCGTCTGCGGAACAGATGCCGAGATCATCAAAGGCGAGACCGTGTACCGCGTCATGGCCAAGGTCAATCGCCTCGTGCCGACAAACGTCGGACTCATCGACGTACGCAGTCGTGCCCGACGGTTTTCCATGCACGTCGGTGCCGACGTTGTCGAAGGATTTCCGACGGCCGAGGCCCAAACCAAATCCAAGACAAACATCTTCGCCAATGGCTACGAGAACGGTTTCCATGTCGGCTTTGGTGGCTCCCTCAAGGGACGCATCTGGAGCGCCAGAACCGTGAAGTCTCTGAGCGAGTGGGCCGATTGGTGTGACCGGGTCGGAGCGAAGATCACCGACGAATCCATCTCCGTCGACGAAGTGATGAAGGATTTCATCCGACCCCAAATAGTCCGAGAACGGCCTGACCTTGCCATCCTTGCTGTCGACTGGCCGTACGAGCTGTACTTCAACACCAGCGATGAAACCACGCTGTAACTGGATAGGTGTCGTTGATCTTTCAGAGGTGTTTGGCCGGGGTGGGTCGTTGACCGTTCGTGCCCGCCGATCCTTCGCAGCCGTCGTATGAGCAGCTGCTTGCGCTGAACGCGGACCTGTTCGCCCGGTTGGATCAGGCGCTCGGGCGGATCGCGGAGCTGGAGGCTGACCTCAGTACGGCGAAGTGCCGGATCGCTGATCTGGAAGCCCAGCTGAAGCAGTCGTCGAAGAACTCCTCGAAACCGCCGTCGACGGACGGGCTGGCCAAGCCGGCACCCAAATCTTTGCGCGGTAGGTCCGGGCGGGGGCCGGGGCGCCCGGCCGGGCAGCCCGGCGCCACTCTGGAGCAGGTCGCCGACCCCGACGTCATCGTGCGGCACACCCCCGAGGTGTGCGCGGGCTGCGACAACGATCTGGCCGGCGCGGCCGAAGTGTCCGTGACCCGGCGGCAGGTGTTCGACATTCCGGAACCGACGGTCGTGGTGACCGAGCATCAGATCGTCACCCTCGCCTGCCCGTGTGGACATCGCACCACCGGCATCGGGCCCGCCGAGGCCACCGCGCCTGCCGTGTACGGGCCGCGGATCGCCGCGATCGGGGTCTACCTGTTGCACGGGCAGTTCCTGTCGATCGGCCGTACCGCCGACGCGCTGCGGGACCTGTTCGGCCTGCCGGTCGCGGCGGCCACGGTCACCGCCTGGGTCAAACGCACCGCCCTCGGCATCATCGAGCAGGTGCTGCCGGTGATCCGCGACCGGATCCGGCAGGCGCCGGTCGTGCACTTCGACGAGACCGGGATGCGCGTCGAAGGCCGTCTGGCCTGGCTGCACTCCGCGTCCACCGGCACCGACGTGCTCCTCACGGCGCACCGCAGACGCGGCGCCGCCGCCATTGACGACGCCGGTGTCCTGCCCGGCTTCACCGGTGTCGCCGTGCACGACGCGTGGGCGCCATACGACACCTACACCAGCGCCAACCACGCCCTGTGCAACGCCCACGTGCTGCGTGAACTGGTCTACGTCACCGACACCGCCACCGGCCCCACCGCCGACCTCGCCACCCAAGCCATCAACGCGCTGCGCCGGCTCAACCGCCTGGCCGACGACGCCCACACCGGGCAGGACACAGCGAACCCGGACGCCCTACGCGAGCAGCAGTACCTGCTGCGCTCCGCCGTCGTGCTCGGCGCGCAGGCCACCGCCGGCCGCGACGGCAAACTCCAGCGCAAACACCACGCCCTGTTCGTCCGGCTCCGCGACCGCCGCGACGACTACCTACGATTCGTCACCGACCCGGCCGTCCCCTTCGACAACAACGCCGCCGAACAGACCATCCGTATGCCGAAACTACGGATCAAGGTCTCCGGAAGCATGCGCACCATGACCGGCGCCGAACACTTCGCCGCCATCCGCAGCTACACCGCCACCGCCATCCGCCAAGGCAACAACATGCTCGACGCCCTGATCCAAGCCGTCACCGGAAACCCCTGGATCCCCGCCACCACCTGAGCAAATCGGCGTACACGCATACCCGATGTTCCAGCACCTATCCAGTTACACCACGCTGACGTACAAAGGTGAGCCCTACCCGCTCCTCGACGCCGAATTGCGCGTCAGGGGTCACAGCAACGCGGGCCCTATCGCTTTTGACGTGACAACGCCCAATTGGAGTGCCCCATACGAAGCCATCTTCACCACCGACGGCATAACGTACCATCCGCTCGCCTCGGAAGTTCACGTTGTAGCACCCCGCAGCGAACACCTGCTCAGCCATCTCCTAGCCGATAAAGGGCTCAAGTTCTACTTCGAAGACGAGACAACCATCGAGCACGGCGGCTTTCTGCTTCGCCCTCCCCGTAACACACCACCGTTCCGCACAGAAAAGCTCGTTGTCATGGATTGGATCGGAACGGATATCAAGAAGGAATCGCAGGGCCCGGCTCGTGACCCCGATTCCATTCAGTACAGAGTAATGCGGCAAGTGTGCGAGGAGCGCGATTGGGACGTCGTCATCGATGACGACGGCTCAGGGGAAGCCGCGGACATTGTCGGTCTCGCAGTCGATGACGAGGGCCTGCTCGTGCGGCTCATTCACTGCAAGTACTCGTCCGAGGCATTTCCTGGCGGCCGTGTCGCTGATCTCTATGAGGTATGCGGCCAAGCGCACAAGTCTGTCCAGTGGAAACGAGCCCCTCACCTCATAGACCAATGCCGTTCAGTTAAGGCATCAGTGCTGGTCAGCGCGGTGAGCTGACTAGGGGTCGGCGGGCCGGTACCGTGCCGTGGCGTGACGTCGTCTGGGGTGGAGTCGCTGCGGCCGCAGGGCCGGTTGACCGATCACATCGGGCTCGGGGTGGTGTCGGCCCGGTTCAACCGGGATCTGCTGGAAGAGGTACTCAACCGCAGCGGGCGGCGTGAGAAGCGGGTCCGGCGGCTGCCGGCGCACGTGATGATCCGTTACGTGATCGCGATGGGGTTGTTCTGCGCCGAGTCTTCTGACGAGGTGATGCGCCGGCTGGTGGGTAACCTGCGCAGACTTGGTTCCTGGGACGATGACTGGCAGGTCCCGACGGCGTCGGCGATCACCCAGGCACGTCAGCGGCTGGGCGCCGAGCCGGTGAAGATGTTGTTCGACAGGGCGTGCGTGCCCTTGGCTGGACCGGGCACCAAGGGCGCCTGGCTGGCCCGGCGCCGGCTGATGGCGATCGACGCGACCACCCTCGACGTGGCCGACACCCCGGCCAACGTGGAACGCTTCGACCGGATGGGGTCGGGGCCGAAGGCGTCGGCGTACCCGAAGCTGCACATCGCGGCGTTGGCCGAGTGCGGCAGCCACGCGATCGTCGGGGCGGTACTCGGGTCGTGCCGCACCGGGGAACGTACCCTGATCAAGGATCTGGCCGGGCGGGTCGGGCCGGGCATGCTGGTCCTGGCCGACGCGGGCCTGTACTCCTTCGACCTGTTCAACTCCTTCGCCGCCACCGGCGCGGACCTTGCCTGGCGAGTCGGCGCGAGCGTGTCCATCGGGCATCTGCGGTGGCTCGCGGACGGCTCCTACCAGGCACTGATCTTCAAGGCGGGGTTGTCCGCGCAACGCCGGGCCAGGCTGGTCGAGCAGGCCCGGACCGGCCAGGAGATCCCGGCCGATCTCGCCCGCCTCGTCAGGGTGGTCGAGTACACCGTCCCGGACCGCAACCCCGACGGCGAACTCATCGTGGTGGTCACCACCCTCACCGACCACCACGAGGTCCCCGCGATGGAACTGGCGGGTGCCTACCAGCAGCGCTGGGAAGAAGAGTCCACTCTGAACGAGATCAAGACGGACCTGCGCGGCCGCGGCGAAGTCCTCCGATCGAAGGTCCCTGACCTGGCCGAACAGCAGATGTGGGGACTACTGCTGGCCCACTACGCCATCCGCGCACTGCTGCTGGAAGCCGCCGACCCGGCCGGCTACGACCCCGACCGCATGTCGTTCGTCAAAGGCCTACGCGTCGTACGCCGCCAGGTCACCGACCAGGCGGCCATTACCCCCTGAGCACCTTTCCACCGCCCTCGACGATGCCCTCACCGAGATCCGCCACCAGCCGAACCCGCCCCGACGCGACCGCAGCTGCCCCCGCGTCATCAAACGCGCCCGCCACAACTCCTACCGCGTCAAACGACCCACCGACCGGACCACCCGCCACGACGGGCCCGCCATACCCAGGCTGGCCTGCCCAGACGCCTTAACTTAATGGCATTGCCTCATAGACCACCTCATACGCCGCGAACGGAATCGTCAAGCTAGGCATGGACGGAGCGGATTTCATGTCGGCAACGACATGGCTCTGCGCTCGTTACAGCACCGCGCCCGTCTCCTGCGCGTCCGACTGGAAATCTCGATTGCCCAGCCTGGGCTCTCGGCATCAAAGGTCAGTAACGCCCAGCTTCAACTGCTCGCGTGCACCGAGGTCTACGTCCACGAGACCGCGCTAGCCAGATTCAACGTCTTTTGCAGCCCATAGCTGCGACAAGAGCGCCCGTCTGCTAACAGCAGGCTGACCAGTAGGTCCGGCCTCCTTCATAAACGAAGGAGCCCGTCAGCCGCAGTGCTCAAAGTCGAGGCTAGTGCTGCCGCGCACGCCGTCGCCAGCACCCCTTGGACGGTTACTGCGCCGCCGGAATGTGGTGGTGCTCGGCGGGTCATTGGCCCTCGCCCTATTGAAAGCGGTACGGCGCAGCTGGATGTAAGGAGGCACCGCCACCAGCGCCACCGCTGAATCAGGTCGTATTTGAGAGCGTAATCGAGCCGGCGCGCAAGCCAACTGGCGCCGGAATGCGGTCCGAATTGGCCAATTAGTGTGGGCCGTAGATCGCGCTGGTGGGCCAGGCGATACGGAACCTCACTGAAGTTATCTCAACAAGATTCGGATAGGTATTTGTATTCGAAGTGGGTCAGGTGTAATGCGGCGGCGACGATGTCGCCGATTCGGCGTGGGCTGATGTTCGTGTGGCGGAGCGTCTTCCAGCGTCCGATCAGGATGGCGAAGCCGCGTTCGCCTTGCCATCGCAGGCCGCGGAGCAGTCGGTTGTAGGCGCGGTTGTCGGGCGCGAGGCGGCTGCCGTCGGTGGGCTGCTTGATCGGGGTCTTGATGCCGTGGCCTGTGCTTTCGTAGCCGGAGTCGGCCAGGGCGGGCAGGTCGAGTTCGGCGGCGGACCAGTTCAGGGCGGCGGTGACGCCGAGTTCGCGGGCGCAGCTGGTGTCATGCAGATGCCCGGGCATCGCCGCCGATGTCCAGATCGGTAGCCCGTCCGGGCGCATGACGGCTTGGATGTTCGCGCCGAAGTCGCGGTGCTTTCCCGAATACCAGGCGTCGATGGTCTCGCCCTTGACGGACAGGGTGGTCTCGGTGAGCCGGTCGCAGTCGAACAGTTTGCCGTCGAGGATCACGTGGGACCAGCCGTCGGCGGCGGCCCGACGCAGAGCGGTGTGCAGGTCGGTCGCCTGGGCGGCGAGTACGGCTACGCCCTCGTCGCGGTAGCGGTAGGCGGTGGCCCGGGAGATCCCGAATCCGGCGGCCAGCAGGGTCAGGTCCTCGGCTTTGCGGAACCAGATGAGCACGAGAAGTGCCTGGTGGAAGCAGGTCAGGGCGCGGGTGTCACGCCGGGTTCCGCGGGCTCGGCGTTCGGCGGCCAGCAGCCGGCCGAGGTACTGCACGAGTTCCCTGGGGACATCGATCATGGCACGATAGGCGATCACGCGGAGTCCTCATGGTGTAGGTGATCTTGTGGTGAGAACTACCTACCGAGGACTCCGCGTCCTCTTCCAGCACCGTCCGATCTCAACAGTTTCGCCCGTGTCGCACCAATCAACACATTCGCGTCGCTGAGATCAGCTCTTGTGAACACGAACGTGGAAAGCGAGGCAAAGATTGATGACGGTCTCGTGGACTGCGGTGCTGTATGGGAGATGGAGGTTGTTTGGCCCTCCGGAGCCGGCTTGCGGAAGCAGGCTTCAAACCACCACGAGGGGCGTTGGCTGAAGACCGTCGTCCTGAGCGTCGTTGGAAAAGGCGTGACTGTGATCGCGTCAGGTATGGACCGGGAAGATGAGCGATGAACGTCGAGTTCTCTGCCGTTGACGTGTCGAAACTCAGTCAGACGACATCAGAACCGAGGCCGGAGGTGAGTCTCGGGATGAGCCTGGGGGATATCCGCTTACTGCCCAGGTGGTGTCCGGCATATAGGCAGCATGAGCCCGGTCCAGGCTCTCATACGGAACGTGTGAAGGCGGACCCCGACACTGTCCGTCGGTTTACCGGCGGCGAGAGGGAGGACTCCAAGCGGAGGAGACCGCGAGGAGCAGAGTACCGATGCGGGGCCGCTGGCGGACTCGCCCGTAGTAGCTGTGAACCGCCTGCGTATCGCAGTGGGTCGGGGAGCGAAGGGGCGGGGTCGTTCAGGCTGGTTTGTGCGGTCAACCGTGAGGGAGGAACCGCGTGAGTCAGCCAGGGTTGACAGGCAAGTCGCACGATATCCCAAAGCGGCTGATCTGGGCCGCGTGGTTGAAGGTGAAAGGTAATGGCGGAGCGGCCGGGGCCGACGGAGTGACGATCGAACAGTTCGAAACGAGGTTGGCTGACAACCTCTACCGGCTGTGGAACCGTATGTCGTCGGGCAGCTATTTCCCCGGCCCGGTCCGGGCGGTGGAGATCCCGAAGAAGGGTGGGGTCAGGATTCTGGGCATTCCCAGCGTGGTTGACCGGGTGGCGCAGACCGCGGCGGTGCTGGTGCTGGAGCCGGAGGTGGAGAAAGTGTTCCACGACGACTCCTACGGATATCGTCCCGGCCGGTCACCGGTGGACGCGGTGCGGGCGTGCCGGCAGCGGTGCTTCGAGAGGGACTGGGTCGTCGATCTGGACGTCAAGGCCTTCTTCGACTCGGTGCCGTGGGATTTGATGCTTAAGGCGGTGGCGCGGCATACGACCCAGTCGTGGGTCATGTTGTATGTGGAGCGCTGGCTCAAGGCGCCGATGCTGATGCCCGACGGAACTTTGGCTCATCGGGAAAAGGGAACCCCGCAGGGCGGGCCGATCTCTCCGTTGATCGCTAACGTCTTCCTGCACTACGGCTTCGATACCTGGATGGTCCGGGAGTTTCCCCGGATCGGGTTCGAGCGGTTCGCGGACGATGTGGTGGTCCATTGCGTGACCGAAAGTCAGGCACAGTATGTGCGCCGGGCGATCGGTCGTCGGTTTGCGGATATCGGGTTGCAGTTGCATCCTGATAAGACGCGCATTGTGTACTGCAAGGACGACCGCCGCCGGCTGAACTATGAGCTGGTGACGTTCGCGTTCTGCGGGTACGCGTTTCGTCCCCGTAAGGCCTGGGACAAGATACGGCAACGTCGGCGAACAGGGTTCCTGCCGGCGGTGGCCCCGGGGAAGCTGACCGATATGAGCCGCAAGGTAGCGTCCTGGCGGTTACATCGACACACGACCTGGAACCTGAACGATCTCGCGGAAGAAGTGAACCCAGCCCTACGTGGTTGGCTGAACTACTTCACCGCGTTCTATCCGAGCGCGGTCATCCCGATCGGCAAGCGCGTCGACCGTCATCTGATGCGCTGGGCAAGGTGGAAGTACAAGCGACTCAAACCCAGCCAAGCCCGTACGCGTGCATGGTTACAAGAGGTCCGAAAACGAAAACCCGGCCTGTTCGCGCACTGGACGCTGCGGTACACGACCTGACAACCGAACGGCACGAGCCGGATGAGTCGAGAGGTTCACGTCCGGATCTGTGGGGGACGGCGGGTGAGACTCCCGCCGTCTACCCGGCACTGAACGACGGTCCCGCCGAGCATCCAGCGCGCGGAGTGGTCCGATAACCCCGTGAACGACACTCAGATCATGTTTCGATCCCGCGCTCGTACACCGCGCGGTGTTTTCCGGGGCCCTTGTAGTCGTGGATCACCGATACTCCGTGCTCGACGGCGTCGCCGGGAACGTTGGTGAAGCCCAGGGCGAGCCAGGCCCGGTGCGCGGCCTGGTTGTCGGGTTCCGAGGTGAGGAAGAGGCGCTGGCATCCCCAGAGAGAGCCCTGGCGGTGGACGTCTTCGATGAGCGCTCGTGTGATTCCCGCACGTCGGTGGCTCGGGTGGGTCATTACGTCCTGGAGGTAGATCTCGGACGGGTCGATCTGGCTTCGGAAGGCGATCACGCTGCCGACGACCTGCCCGTCGACGATGGCGACCGGGCAGGTGTTCGCGAACAGTGTGGCGTATAGCCAGTAGTCCGATGGGCCCCGCAGCCTGATGTACGGCTCTCCGAGCGCCAACAGCTTCTCGAGGTCGGGAATCCGGTCGACCGTGAGCGGGGTGATGATCATCGGTGTTGCCCTTCGGTGAGCTTGATCGATGCGGTGAGGTCACGTGCGGCGGTGGTCGGGTCCAGGGAGTCGGTGACTCCGCGGCCGATGACGAGGATGTCCCATGAGTGTCGCCGGCTGGCTTCGACGTCGGTGGGTTCGAAGCCGCCGGATACCGCGATCGGTAGCTTCGTCCACGACCTGATGAGTTGTGCCTGGTCGAGGGGGTGGAAGCCGGCCACGCCCAGGTCGATGTTCGTGGTGATGGCGAAGCCGTCGATGCCAGTGCGTTCCATGTCCTGGACCCAACCCTGAGTCAGCCGCCCCTCGGGCACGTCGATGACGACGGGGACCGCGAGGCGATTGCTCGCTTCGACGGCTGCGGACACACTGGCGGTGCTGGCGGGTCCGATGAGGAGTACGACGTCGGCTCCGGCCTCGGCAGCGAGAACGACCTGGTCGCGCCCCCAGTCTGCGGACATCATCTCGGCCACGACCCACATGCCAGGAGCTTGTTGCTTGATGGCGCTGATGGCCTGGATACCGACGCTCTTGATGAGGGGATCGCCGATCTCGATGAACTGCACACCGGCGGTGGCGGCGGCCTGCGCGACGCGGATGGCGTAGTCGACGTCGCGGACATCGAGTGCGACTTGGAGTGCGCGTCCGTCTCGGAGCCGGCGGAAGGCTTCCTTGCTGATACCTACCGTCGTGTTCGTGCCCGCGCCCTGTCCGCCGAGCAGGCTGGCTTCGGCCCGAACGAGCCAGTCGGTCGAGGCGACGCCCTCGCTGACCAAGGCGGTTTGAACGTCTGCGGGTAGCCGTAGGGCGCCGGTGCGGAGCTCTCGGAGCAGGCCGAACAAGGCACCGCGAGCTGAGTCGTCTTGAAGCGGTCGTCTGCCGGATTTGAGCAGGAGGCGCTGAGCGGCGACTCGGACGTTCCGCGGGCCGCTTCGCCACGCGTCCTTCTTCCTGATCACCAGGTCGGCGGCCGAGTGGTCGTGCCCGGCACGGGCAGCAAGCCCTTGAAGGAGGCGCTCGCGGACGTGCCAGTTCCGGTCTTCGAGGAGAGTGGCGACCAGGTGCTCCGTGCCGGGCGCGGTGGAGCGGCCGACGGCGTCGGCGACGGCGGCGCGGACCTTGTAGTCGCGGTCCGTAACCAACACTTCCAGGATCGTGGTCATCGTGTGTGGTGGGATGGCGCGGCCGGCTTGGATCCCTTCGGCGACGGCTGCGCGGGCTCGCCAGTCGGGGTGGGCGAGGAGCGCCTTCAGCTCCTGGGACCGGCCGTCGTCGGTGGCGACGAAAACGTACAAGTGTCGGGCGAGGAACACCGCGTCTTCTACCGTGTCGAGTTGCGCGAGTCGGACGAAGTCGTGGATGGCCGCGATGGGTAGCTGCGTTTCGACGCACGCCACGATGTCGTCCCAGACTGCCGGGCCGAAGCGGCGCAGTACCCGCAGCATCCATCGCGGATACTCCGCGCCGAGGGCTGTGGTGGCTGCGCTGGCGTGCAGGAGGGCCCTGGCAAGTGGCAGGCCGTTGTCGTGCAGGCACCGGGAGGCGCAGACACGCAGCACCTCTGCCGTGGCGAAGGCCGGGGTATCGCCGGTGAGCTCGAGCATCAACGGCAGCGTTTCGGTGATGCTGACCGACGGTGACTGGGCGACGGCGGCCAGCAGCTCCGGCGACGTGGCATCCAAGCCCTGAAGGGCGAATTCCAGGACGCCTCGCAGGTCGGCTGATGTGCTGGTGCGAGCGGCTAGGTCGTTGAGGAGCTCGATGGTGGTGGTCGAGCGGCCGTGGGCCTCGATGAGCTGGGCGAGCCACCGCGCGAAAAGGTACTCACGAATGACGTCGTGATGGAACGCCAGAGCACCGGTCGGTCCGGATCGTACGAGCCCCGCGACCGATGACGCGGTGAGGTGATCGTCATGTACCGGACCGGCATCGAGCGCCGGGTGCAGGGGGTGGGGCCAGGCCGCGGCGAGCTGCCGTCGAGCGAGAGCCGTCAGGTCCGCGGTAGTGCGTTCGACATCAAGTCCCGCCGCTTTCAAGATCGAGGCGACGCAGAATTCCACGAGACGGTAGGCGTTGGTGTGCCCGAGTGGCTCGGTCGACTTGGCGGCACGGATGAGGCTCATGTACAGCGGCAGGCGGACCAAGTTGCGAATCTTCGCCGGCAGCGCGTCGAACGAAGGCTCGCTCTCGGACCGCTGGGCGTTCCATACCTGCCGGGCGGTGCCAGCGTCCCATCGCTCCAGCCGCAGCGATCCGCCGACGCCGCGGTCCTGACCGGGCATGACCGCCGCCGCCAGAACGGGGTAGGGCGCGAGCTCGATCTCCGGCGGCGTGCGCAGTACGAGGAGGAATCTCAGGTTCACTGACAGCACCTGCCGCAGCGTGCCGTCGAGTTGGCGGCAGACCTTGTCCACGACGGCGCGGGGCTGTGGACTGTCGATGACGACGAACAGCGGCCTGGACAGGCTCTGGCTCTCATCTTCCAGGGTCAGCAGGGGGTCCTCCCCGGCCGGCAGGGAGCCGTAGCGGAGGATCTCGCGCGCCAGGTCGATGTCCTCAGTCCATGAGTCCACCGTCAGCAGCTGTACATCGACTCCGGAAGCCTGTGCCGCCAGATGGCGGGTGAAGCTGGTCTTGCCACCGCCAGGCGGGCCGGTGAGCAGGTAGACGCGGGCGGTCGAGGCGAGAAAGTCCGCGACCAGACGCTGGACGTCAGCCGGCGGCACGTAGACGAGGTCGTCGGGCTGCTGGCCACCGAGCGCGGCGAGAATGGCGGTGGTCCGTTCACTGGAACGGGCACCGAGGTCCTGTCTTGTCTGCTGAGAGCCGTCGGCGGCAGCCCGCGATTGGCTTGGCACGGCAGCGGCTGACGCCTTGAGGACCTGGGTGAATCGCTGCTTGACCTCGGTCGGCGATCGCGCGAGGTCGACGTCGAGCATCTGCTGGGTCTCGTAGCGCATCCGGCTCGTGGCACCGCGCTTCTCCCAGTTGGAGACGGCCGCTGGATTGACCCCCAGGTGTTCGGCGAAACCGCGCACGCTCATCCGTAGCGCCAGGCGAAATGCCTTGGCCTCGCGGCCGGTCCACCGCCGTACCGTCTCCACTGGTATCCCCCAGGGCCGTGCACTCAGCGTCATTGTCGCAGTCGGCAGCGTAGTAGACCACGGCCGGCACAGACGAGCTGAAACTAGGACAACACTAGGACGTTCACGCGTCGTCAGGGCCGGATCGGACCCGCAGGCTGGTTGCACAGACAACCACGGCGGTGGATCGGCGATCCGGACCCACGCCACCGCTGTGACCAGCCCTCGCATTACGGGCAGCGCTGATGGGTGGAGGTGCATGTGGCCATTGACGTGCGCAGCAACAACGTGCACGCCCGTGCTGGGCGTGCTGGCTCCGGCTCCGGAGGTGAGCGGACGGCGGCTGGGCCTGCCCACCTCGACGGCGTACACCCTCGATGGTCTGCTGTGCTGCCGCAGTTGCGGCATCTCCCTGCAGCCCGGCGTGATGCTCGGTCGGCGTGCCTACCGTGGGCCCTGCGGTTGCCGGTTGACGGCCGTGGACGCCGAGGACATCGAGCAGCTCGTCCTGAAAGCGGTGGCCGGGTCGGCACCGGGCCTGGTGGCGGACGCCTCGCCTGAGGAACTCAGGCGAATCTTCCGCCGTTTGTTCGTCACCGTCCGGGTCGGCGGCTGCGCGCAGGACCTGTCCATCACCTGGCGCACCTGACGCCGAACCAGTAGCTCTCCACGCGCTGGTCCATCAATCCACAGCGGGCAACCAGAGGAACTCCGATCAACGCCGGAGTCGATGACGGAAGGAACGTAACGGCATGAGCACCAGGCAGACAGCGCCTCCGCCGGGAATCGACGTGGCGAGGGTCCCTTCGCGGTCCGGGCTGATGAAGGAACGGGAGGCAGCATGACCAACGTCGTGACCTACCGGCCGGCCCCCGGGGAGTTGCGCTACACCTTCGGTGGTCACCCGGCGGTACTGGAGATCGAGCCGGGCAGCCTGCTGGTCACCAGCACCGAGGACTGCTACGGCGGTGCCGTACGCACGGTGGATGATCTGCCGTCGCAGGTGTGTCTTGCGTTCAACCCGGTCACCGGCCCCTTCCACGTGGTCGGCGCGGAACCGGGGGACACTCTCGCGCTGCATTTCGCGGCCATCACCCCGGCCCGCGACTGGGGCGTGTCCGCCACCTTCCCGCACTTCGGGGCGCTGACCGGCACCCGCAGCACGGCCACGCTGCACCCGCCGTTGGAGGAGCGGGTGTGGCGCTACACCATCGACACCGCCGCCGACACCGTGACCTTCCACGCCCGCCGCTCCGACCACAGCATCGTCATGCCACTCGAACCGATGCTCGGCACCGTCGGCGTGGCTCCGGCCGGCGGCGAAGCCCGCTCCACCCTCGTGCCCGACGCGCACGGCGGGAACCTCGACACTCCGGAGATCCACCTCGGCGCCACCGTCTACCTCGGCGTCAATGTCCCCGGCGGGCTCTTCGCCCTCGGTGACGGCCACGCCCGTCAGGGGCAGGGCGAGGCGTGTGGCGTCGCGGTGGAGACCGCCATGAACGTCACCGTCGCCGTCGACCTGATCAAGGGCGTGCCGACCCTGTGGCCGCGTATCGAGACCGACTATCGGATCATCTCGATCGGCGCGGCCCGCCCGCTGGAGGACGCGTACCGGATCAGCCAGCACGACCTGGTGACCTGGACCGCGCAGCTGACCGGCCTGGAGATCCTCGACGCCTACCAGGTCGTCTCGCAGGCCGGTCGAGCTGCGCCCGGCAACGTCTGCGACCCGCTGTACACCATGCACGCCGCCCTCAACAAAGCCGTCCTGGCCGGCGCGAACCCGTACGACGGAGTGCATCAGCGGTTGCGTCGCATCGCCGAGGCCCAGATCAAGCAATCAGGAAAAGAGCATGGGAACTGAGGCGTTGAGCTGGGCGCCCGCCGAGCTCGACCTGACTCGTCCGAATGCCGCCCGCATGTACGACTACTTCCTCGGCGGCAGCCACAACTTCGCTGCTGACCGCCGGGCTGCGGACGCCGTCCTCGCCGTCGCGCCGCATGTCGCCGACGCGGCCCGCGCCAACCGCGCGTTTCTCCGCCGTGCCGTCCATTACGCGCTCCAGCAGGGCATTCACCAGTTCCTCGACCTCGGATCGGGGATTCCGACCGTGGGCAACGTGCACGACATCGCCCACCACGTCAACGCCGATGCTCGGGTGCTGTACGTCGATGTCGAGCCGGTAGCCGTCGCGCACGCCAGGGCGCTGCTCGGTGACCACCCGTTCGTCGACGTCATTCAGGCCGACATCTGTTTCCCGGACTTCATCCTCCAAAATCCCGCGACACAGCGGCTGATCGACCTCACCCGCCCCGTGGCCGTCCTGTTCGTATCGGTCCTGCACTTCATCCCGGGCGACGTCGACGCCATCGTGGAACCATTCCGGGCCGCGATGAGCCCTGGCAGCGCCCTCGTCATCTCCCATGCTGCCTCCGGCACGACCACCGCCGAGACCGAGGAGGTGCAGCGGCTATACCAGCGCACACCCACCCCACTTCAACTGCGCTCCGCCGCCGACATCGAGGCACTGTTCGGCGACTTCACCATGCTGCCCGCCAACCGATCTACCGTACGAGCCAGCGGCACAGCACTCGTTCCTGTCGCCCAGTGGCGCCCTGATGCTGACGACCAGGTGGCAGGCAGTCCCGCGTCCGCCAGCCCTTTCCTCGTCCGCTTCCTCGGAAGCGTCGGTATCAAAGGAGCCGGCCGATGACCATTCCTCGACTGCCGCTGCCCCTGCACGACGAACTGTTTCTGCTCGGCCACGACGACGACAACGGTCAGCCGTACATCCACCGGCAGGCGCTGGCGCTCGGCCTGGCCGGAGCGGTCCTGATCGACCTCTTCCTGGCCGGGCGGATCGTCCTTGGTCCGAACGATGACTCCTGCCCGGCTCGCGAACAGTTGCTACGCCTGCGCAGCTACCAGCCGGTGGGCGATCTGATTGCCGACAGCGCCATCGGCTACATCCGTCACGGGCGAGCGACCCCACCGGTGAGGGAGTTCCTCGTCGGCTTCGCGGACGACCTGTACGAGCGCGCTCGAGCGGGCCTCGTCGCCGCCGGGATCCTGCGGCAGACCACCCGCCGCCGCCTGGGCGGCCTCGTCCATACCGATACCTACCTCCTGACGGACAGCAGGTGGTCGATCGTGGCCCGGACCCGCCTGCGATACGTGGCGGAGGGCCGGGAGCAGCCCGACAGCCACACCGGCGCTCTGGCCGGTCTGGTCGCCGCGCTGGGCCTGACTACCTACCTCCACCTCGATGAGGACGTCGGTGCCCTGACGGCGTACCTGGCGGCCGTCGCTCGCGAGCACCACCGATCGGTACAGGTGATCACCGCTGCCGTCGATGCGGCAGCCGGTGACCTCGCCACCATCTACCGCTAGCTGTAGGAGATCCCGGGATGACCACACCACTCCGCAAGGCTGTTCCAGACATCGACCAGACCCGCTCGAACCCTCAACGGGGTAGAGAGGAGGACTCAGCCGTGTCGAGAGCTGCCACGTTCCCGAACGGCCCCGCAGCCGGCAGGAAACGCGAGCCAAAGGGCAGGGATCTTGTTTCGCGCTACGACGAGGCCGGCTACGGCGACATGATCCGAGCGCTCAACACGGTGCACTACGCGGGAGAGACGACCTTCTACGGCACGGCTTCGCTCCGTCCATGCGAGGAGGCGCTGTTCTGCCGGTACGGGCACGGAAGCCGAATTCTGGATGTCGGGTGCGGTGCGGGCCGGGTAACGCGAGGCGTCACCACTTTGGGCGGCAACATCACAGGTGTCGACGTCAACGGGGCGGCCCTGGACGCGGCACGCGCATCGACCCCGCTGGCGACGTACGTCGAGGCCAGCATGGCGGATCTCCCGTTCCCGGACGGGAACTTCGACCAGGTGTGGTGCCTACGGTTCTCGTTCAACGCCCTGCCGACCGTCGCCGAGCGGCAGGTGGCTCTCCGCGAGTTCTGGCGCGTGTGCGCACCGGGCGGGAAGGTTGTCATCGAGGCGTTCAACTGGTACTTCCCGGGGCGGTTCGGCCTGCTGCGGTGGGCCAACCGGCTGGACGCGGCAGCACGGCATCTGAAGTGGCTCGGCCAAGGGCGGCGCGGCTCGTTGCCGCTGCCGCCGCGCGACATCATCTACCTGGCCAACAAGGCCACCGGGGCGGCACCCGGCTACGCGCGCCTCACCACTGTGGAGGAGCTTCGCCACCTGGCGGGCGACGCCGGGCTCGCCCGGCACATGCAGGTGACCGACGAAGCGGGACTCATCGCCGGAAGCCTGTCGCCGGTTCGCAACCGTCACCGCGGCTACTCGACCTGGCTGCTGCTGAGCAAACCCGCCGAGGACATGCCGTGAGGATTCTGGAGTTCGGTGACCAGCGCCTTCACCTCGATGCGACAGCGGTGCGCCAACCGCACCTGCAGCGATTCGTAGACCGGGTCAGCATCGATACCGCACCGGCGCCCGTTCGGCATCAGATGCGCATCGTCGAGGGGGAGGAGGCGGAGCTGCTGGTCGATGAGCAGACGGGCAGCATGTCACTCGTTGTCCCCAGCATGACGACGGTGTCCCCAACGGTTCTGGAGATTGCGATCCTGCAGGCCGGGGCGCGGTGCCTGGCCCTGCTGGGCACCACCGACCGGTTTGTGCTGCTGCACGGCAGCGCCGTGACCGCCACCGACGGCGGTGGGGCCGTCGCGGTCCTCGACGGCGGGGTCGGGCAGGGCAAGACGTCGCTGGCGTTGGGCCTGGCGAAGGCCGGCTGCGCCCTGCTCGTCGATGAGTTCACCTTCGTCACCTGTGACCGCGATGAGATCCTCGTCGCCCCGGCACCACGGTTGCCCTGGCACGTACGCGGCGACATGGCTCCCTACCTTGCACCTGAACATCCCGGTCGCCGTCTCCTCTTCCCAGACCAGCTGGCACCCGTCGGTACGGCCAAGACCGCGGCGAGCCTGGCGCTCATCGTGGTGCCGGACAGCGGGATCCCCGCCGGCAAGCTGGAACAGATCGACCCCGCCCAGACCGGTGCCCTGCTGACCAGCGCGGTCACCGACCACGTCGCCAAACTGATCGACCCCAGACTCGATCACGTCAGCATCTTCAGCAAACCGAGCCAGGTCCGGTACGCCTCCGGACACTCGCTACTGAACAGCCGAGCACAACTGTGCACGCCACATCGCACAGTGCTCGACAGGTTGTCCCGGATACCGACCTTTCGGGTCGGCATCGGGTCGCCGGCCGATCTCGCCGCCAGCGTTGAGGCCGTCACACACGTCGTGGAGTCGCTGTGACAGCCCCGACCGCGCGGCCTGGGCTGATCCTGCTGGCCGGCACCAGCGAGAGCGGCAAGTCGACCGCCGGCACCTACCTGGCGCAGCGCGGCGCACAGCGGATCAAGATCCGTACGATCCTGCTGGCATTGACCTCGGGCACAGAGGTGCGGCACGAGGGAGTCTGTACCCGTGAAGGCTTCGACACGGAGGAGTTCCTGTCGATCGTTTACGAGCGCGTCCGCACTGCGGCGGCCGACGTGGCCGTGGTGGAGAGCTTCATCGACGCTGAACTCGCCCACGCGACGAAGGCGTCCTGGCCTGGTCCCGCGGCCATCGTCTTCATCACGGCAGCCGAGCCGTTACGCGTGAACCGCCTGGCGGCGGCCATCAGCATCGATCACACTGCGGCCCACGCTCTCATCAAGGCCAAAGATGCTCGGAAGCGAGTGAACGAGCAACTGCCCAGATGGCGGCAGATCACCGACCATTGGATCGACAATCGCCACGACCTCGCCCACTTCACGGCGACGCTGGACGACGTCTACGCCGCGACCTGCCATTCCATCACGAGAACGGATCACTCATGACACGGCTGTACTCCTCCGCTGGCGCGATCGTTGTCTGCGCGGACCTGAACCGTCCGCAGATGCTGCTGTTAGAGACCGTCGGGTAACCAGGTGACTACGTGGCGATAAGTCGTTCAGCGTTGATACGTCGGGCGGCTTCGCGTTCGGTAGTGTTGCTCCACCGGACCGCCTGCCCGGCCAGACGTATCGTCATGAGTCGAATCATCGCTACCTTGATCATGGCCTCAGAGTTGACGGTCAACCGCTCGTAGTCCCGGGCCAGACGCCGATTACGTACCAGCCAGCCGAACGTCCGAACGTGTTGGGTCGGGCCCGGGCGCGGTGCCTGGATTGCTCCAGGTCCGTTTCCCGGACCCGCCCGCCGAACCCGGCGTGCGACTCTCACCGCACCGGGCTCTCCACGAGGTCATGCCGTTGGGGGTGGGCTTGTCGGTGTGGGCTGCCAGGGGTTCGGGATCTTGGTGCCGCGATAGCGGTATCGGGTCACGGGGACCTTCGCCATCTTGAACAACTCGACCCCGTCGAAGGCGATGGGCTGCCACCCTTGCGGGGTGCGCAGCCATCGCTGGATGGCTCTCCAGGTCATGCGGTTGCGGCGCATCACCCAGTTGATCACTCGCCACCAGATGAAGTTCTGCAGGTGGGAGAAGGTGTGCTTGGCGACCGCGTGCTTGAAGTAGTTGGCCCATCCACGCTGGATGTAGTTGATCTTGACCAGCGTCTCCCGGTAGCTCAGGTGCGACAACCGGCGGGTCAGTGACTTGATCTTCCGTTTCAGCGCCTGGACCGGCTTGTCGGCGATGAACGTGTATACATGCCACTTGTCCGTTCCTCGTTTCCGCTTCCAGACGATGCGGAAGCCGAGGAAGTCGACCCCGTCGGCAAGGTGGGTGATCCTGGTCTTGGACTCAGATAGGCGCAGGCCCATCGTCGCCAGAACGGTACTCACCTGGTCGCGCAGGTCCTCGACGTGTTCCTGGTTGCCATGGACCAGGACGAGGAAGTCGTCGGCGTAGCGGACCAACTGCCACGTCGCCAGTCCTTTGGCGCGTCGTTGCCTGCGCTGCTGGCCGGTGCCCGCTGCCGCCCATTGCTCGACGAAGAACTCGTCGAGAACCGACAACGCGATGTTGGCCAGCAGTGGTGAGAGGATCCCTCCTTGGGGTGTGCCGGACGTGGTCTCGTTCCGCTCGCCGAGCTCAGTCATGATCCCGGCCTTGAGGAACGCCTTCACCAGCGCGAGCACTCGCTTGTCCTTCACCCGCGCTCGCACCCGACCCATCAAGGCCGGGTGGTCGATACGGTCGAAGCACGCCTCGATGTCCGCGTCCAGCACCCACCGGTAACCGGCGGTGGCCAGATGATGGATCTCGGCGATCGCGTCGTGCGCGCGCCGGTTCGGCCGGAACCCATACGAACAAGGCTGGAAATCCGCCTCGAAGATGGGCTCCAGGACCAGCTTCAGCGCTGCCTGGACCACACGGTCCGTGATGGTCGGTATCCCCAGCCGGCGTAGTTTCCCGCCGGTCTTGGGAATCATCTTCTCCCGTACTGGTAGTGGCCGGAACGTGCCGGTCTTCAGCAGGGAACGGACATGGTCCAGGAACACTTCGGGCCCGGCCATGCTCACGTGGACAGCGGTGACGCCGTCCACTCCGGCAGTGCGGGCTCCGGCATTCCCGGCGACCCGTTGCAACGCCACGACCAGCGTGGCGGGGTCGCTGACGAAGTTGTAGACATCGTCAAACCGGCGACCGTGGTCGGCCGCCGCCCAACGGTGCAGTTTGATCTGCATTCCCCGTACCCGCGTCCATGCCTCTTCCGGGGTCGGCCACGTGACGGCGGTATCCACCACCGTGTCTTCGGGCATTGCAGTACCTCCCTTGCGATCTCGCTGCCGCCCTTCCCCATGTGACCGGCTCTCCCGGCCTCGGAGTACTACGGCGGCTCCGCCCTCTCCCGACCCGATCGGCCGACGGTGAACCCAACCCGAGGCGTCGTCTCTGGCTGAGACGGCCCCGGGCAAAGCCGGGAAAGTTCCCGTGTTCACTGACTGATCGCTCGACGAAGGAGGCACCCGGCTATACCCCCGCGGCATCGCCACGGCTACCCCGCAGCACTTCACCGTGGCCTCCCGGACCGCCGAACGTCAGCAGCCGCAGGAGTTCCCCGTCCCGAGAGAAGAGGACCAGGACGCACCGCACCCAGCCCACATCCGCCAGGTTCGAGCTGGTAGGGATCGTTAGGAGGCTTCAGACACCGGTTCCTCGCGTATACCTCTCCGTCTCGCTTGCCGGACCCGCGCCATCTGGCAGTACTGGTTACGTCCCGGCGTTGTCGGGGCCGCTTGCCACCCTCCCCGGCACCTCCCGGATCAGGCTGCCCCCAGCTTCACCACCCTGCTGCGACAGGACGGCGGCGAAGGTCTCTCACCTCCACTCGATCAATCAGCGCCTCACGGCGCACCCTCTCCACCACCCACCTACGCGGCAGGACCTTGAAGCCCTTGACATCGTCGGTGCGCTTGACGATCTCCAGCAGGATTCCGAGCTTGTCCTTTGCCCAGCTCAACAGGCTGGAGTCGATGCTGTTGGCGTAGCCGCCGTCGGCCCACACCAGCGCGACGGTGGCGAATGCCTCGGCCAGTCGTTGCAGGATCCGCCGGCCTCCAGGACGGTCGTTGACGGAGGCGGAGGTGACCATCACCACCAGGATCAACCCCATCGTGTCGACAACCAGATGCCGCTTACGGCCTGTCGTCTTCTTGCCCATATCGAACCCACGGCATTCGCCACCCTCGCTGGATTTGATCGACTGGGCGTCCAACACCGCCGCGGTCGGCTCCGGCCCACGACCCGCCGCCACCCGTACCTGCCGGCGAAGCTCGTCGTGGATCGCATCCCACGTCCCGTTTCTACGCCAAGCGGTGAACCAGCGATGCGCCGCATCCGGCGGCGCCAGATCACGCGGCATCATTCGCCACGCACAGCCCGACCGCAGCACGTAGAAGTCACCCGGTCGGTTCCCGCACGCCTCGCAGGCGTGAAAATGGTGCGCTGGTCACCCGTCGACGCCGCGCGATCTTGGTCTTTGAAGGCCGTGTAGAAGTCTGGCGCCGGGGCCCCGACCTTGACGGGTCACGCACTGTTGCTTCGAGCACGCCGGTCAGATTTTCGGTTCCCGACCGAGGCCCCCGGGTGACCAGCCCTGGTGTTCCAGTCGATCACGGGGTGAGGGGAGGACATAGCGGATGCGTGATGTGCCCGAGGAGATCCCGGACGCCGACAGTGAGCAGGTCCTGGCGCGGGTATGTGCGATCGATGTGGCCAAGGAGTTCGGGACAGTCTGCACCCGACTGCCCAGCCCCGCCGGACGACGCAGCAGCCGGGTCTGGCAGGTCGCCGCGACGACCAACGCGGTGACCGACCTCGCCGCCCAACTTGTCGCCGCCGAGGTGCAGAAGGTCACCGTGGAGAGCACGTCGGATTACTGGCGGATCTGGTTCTACCTGCTGGAGGCCGCCGGCCTGGACGTGCAGTTGGTCAATGCCCGGGACGTGAAGAACGTGCCGGGCCGGCCAAAGACCGACAAGCTCGACGCGGTGTGGTTGGCCAAGCTCACCGAGAAGGGCTTGCTGCGGCCTTCCTTCGTGCCGCCGGCATCGATCCGGGCCTTGCGTGACTACACCCGTATGCGGGTCGATCTCATCCGTGACCGGACCCGCAATCTGCAGCGGATGGAGAAACTCCTCGAAGACGCGCTGATCAAGGTCACTACCGTGGCATCCAGCCTACGGACGCTGTCGACACGGGACATGATCGAGGCGCTCATCCGCGGTGAGCATGACCCGAACACACTGGCTGAACTGGCTCGTGGCCGCATGCGCGGTAAGCGCACGGCGCTGATCGAAGCACTGACCGGACGGTTCAAGGAGCACCACGGTGAACTGGCCCGCATCCTGCTCGACCAGATCGACCGTCTCGACACGCAGATCGCGCACCTGAGCGACCGCATCGCCGCTGTGCTGGCCGAGATCGATCCACCACGACCATCCGGTGACGCCATACCGACCCAAGATGAGATCACCGTGAGCACTGCCTGGCAGCGGCTCTGCGAGATCCCGGGCATCAGCACAGAATCCGCCCAGATGATCATCGCCGAGATCGGCCTCGACATGAGCCGCTTCGCTACCCCGGCGCACCTGGTGTCGTGGGCACGGCTCTGCCCACGGACCATCCAGTCCGGAACCAGCCTCAGCGCCGGCAAAGCGGGCAAGGGCAACCCCTACCTCAAAGGAACGCTCGGCATGGCCGCTGCCGCCGCAGCCCGCGGCGGTGACACCTTCCTCGCTCAACGCTACCGACGCCTGGTGAAACGCCGCGGCAAGAGCAAAGCCCTCGTCGCCATCGCCCGATCCATGCTTGTCATCGTCTGGCATCTGCTGGCCAGCCCCGACGCCCGATTCCACGACCTCGGTGCCGACTTCCACGAACGACGTGTCGACACCACCCGCAAGACCGCCAGCCTCGTACGACAACTCGAAGCCCTCGGACTCACCGTGACCCTGCAACCCACCGCCTGACCAACCCGCCCTACCCCACACCGGCCGGCCGCCCCGACCACCGGGCAGCTCCGTGCACCCGAAACCCGCCGTGGTCCAGGTTATTTACCGGTCAGAAGTCACCCGGTCGGTTCCCGCACGCCTCGCAGGCGTGAAAATGGTGCGCTGGTCACCCGTCGACGCCGCGCGATCTTGGTCTTTGAAGGCCGTGTAGAAGTCTGGCGCCGGGGCCCCGACCTTGACGGGTCACGCACTGTTGCTTCGAGCACGCCGGTCAGATTTTCGGTTCCCGACCGAGGCCCCCGGGTGACCAGCCCTGGTGTTCCAGTCGATCACGGGGTGAGGGGAGGACATAGCGGATGCGTGATGTGCCCGAGGAGATCCCGGACGCCGACAGTGAGCAGGTCCTGGCGCGGGTATGTGCGATCGATGTGGCCAAGGAGTTCGGGACAGTCTGCACCCGACTGCCCAGCCCCGCCGGACGACGCAGCAGCCGGGTCTGGCAGGTCGCCGCGACGACCAACGCGGTGACCGACCTCGCCGCCCAACTTGTCGCCGCCGAGGTGCAGAAGGTCACCGTGGAGAGCACGTCGGATTACTGGCGGATCTGGTTCTACCTGCTGGAGGCCGCCGGCCTGGACGTGCAGTTGGTCAATGCCCGGGACGTGAAGAACGTGCCGGGCCGGCCAAAGACCGACAAGCTCGACGCGGTGTGGTTGGCCAAGCTCACCGAGAAGGGCTTGCTGCGGCCTTCCTTCGTGCCGCCGGCATCGATCCGGGCCTTGCGTGACTACACCCGTATGCGGGTCGATCTCATCCGTGACCGGACCCGCAATCTGCAGCGGATGGAGAAACTCCTCGAAGACGCGCTGATCAAGGTCACTACCGTGGCATCCAGCCTACGGACGCTGTCGACACGGGACATGATCGAGGCGCTCATCCGCGGTGAGCATGACCCGAACACACTGGCTGAACTGGCTCGTGGCCGCATGCGCGGTAAGCGCACGGCGCTGATCGAAGCACTGACCGGACGGTTCAAGGAGCACCACGGTGAACTGGCCCGCATCCTGCTCGACCAGATCGACCGTCTCGACACGCAGATCGCGCACCTGAGCGACCGCATCGCCGCTGTGCTGGCCGAGATCGATCCACCACGACCATCCGGTGACGCCATACCGACCCAAGATGAGATCACCGTGAGCACTGCCTGGCAGCGGCTCTGCGAGATCCCGGGCATCAGCACAGAATCCGCCCAGATGATCATCGCCGAGATCGGCCTCGACATGAGCCGCTTCGCTACCCCGGCGCACCTGGTGTCGTGGGCACGGCTCTGCCCACGGACCATCCAGTCCGGAACCAGCCTCAGCGCCGGCAAAGCGGGCAAGGGCAACCCCTACCTCAAAGGAACGCTCGGCATGGCCGCTGCCGCCGCAGCCCGCGGCGGTGACACCTTCCTCGCTCAACGCTACCGACGCCTGGTGAAACGCCGCGGCAAGAGCAAAGCCCTCGTCGCCATCGCCCGATCCATGCTTGTCATCGTCTGGCATCTGCTGGCCAGCCCCGACGCCCGATTCCACGACCTCGGTGCCGACTTCCACGAACGACGTGTCGACACCACCCGCAAGACCGCCAGCCTCGTACGACAACTCGAAGCCCTCGGACTCACCGTGACCCTGCAACCCACCGCCTGACCAACCCGCCCTACCCCACACCGGCCGGCCGCCCCGACCACCGGGCAGCTCCGTGCACCCGAAACCCGCCGTGGTCCAGGTTATTTACCGGTCAGATCGAGTCGAGGATCAGCCGGTCGTCCCACTTACGGGGCCGGCCGCCTCTACGCAGGTCACGCACCGGCATGAGAGGGGCCAGGATCGCCCACATCGCGTCGGTCAAGCTCGACGGATAGCATGAGCGGGCGTCATCCCCGCCAAGGTCTACGTTGCACACACAACCCGATCATGGCGGGGATGACCTATTTGTCGAGCGTCCCGCATCGACGTGTCTCGCCGTCACACAACGCCCCGAGCCGGTTACCCGACGGTCTCTTAGAGCAGATCCGTACCACCGGTGAGCGCCAGGTAGTCGCCCCGAAAGGGCGCATCGAGCCGGGCGAGTCGCCGCTGATCGCCGCCGCCCGGGAAGTATCGGAAGAGGCCGGGCTGCACGACATGCGCTACGTCGCCTTCCTCGGACAGGAGGCATACCGCTTCACCGACCACGATGGCACGCCAGCGCGGAAGACCGTCGACTGGTTCCTCGTCGCGGCCACCGACACGACTGCCACCGCACGGCAGGCCGAAGGGTTTGTCGCCGCACAATGGCACGACCTGCCCGACGCGCTGACCGCCGCGAGCCACGCCAGCTTCCATAAGTACGTCCGACGGGCCGACGAGATCATCGCCTGGCGCCGCAGCGGCCCGCTCGACTACAGCGACACCCTCAGCCAAGCGGTATGGGGCTTCAGCCGCCAGGCCAACGCCCTGCTGGCCAAGCATCCCGGTGCTGGTGCCGCCCTATGCGGCTCTGGCGCACGCGGAGACTTCATCGAAGGCTGGAGCGACCTCGACCTCATCGCCTGGGGACTCGAATCCGCGTCCCCGGCCGCCGTCGCCCTGCGCCAGTTCGCGGACGAGGTCAGCCACCAAACCGGCATCCGCATCTCACTGCACCTCGCCCGCTCCGACGGAGACGGTGCCGATGGGCTCGAGCGGCTGCACGCCATGAAGCTGCACGCCGTCCTGCGTCGAACCCACATCGACGTCCCGATCGTGGCCGGCACTCGCGCAGCGTCGCTGCCGGAAGTGCCCCACACCGCCAACCTGGCCGCCGATATCGGTCATCTACGCGACTTCGCCTACCTGCGCCAGGCGGCGACACCCGCCGACATCGACCGCATCGATCGCGCCCGCCGTACCCTGGCAGTGCTGTCCAGCGCTGCCCGCCAAACCGCCCTCACCGTTGACGCACATGGATTGCTCCGCTTGCCCGACGTCGTGGCCACCCTCGACCAGCACTGGCCCGGCACTGAGGCTGCGCGGCTCCTCGACGACTACGACGCTTACCGCCGCACCGGTGCGGCCAACCTCATCCGAGCCGAGCAGCTCGCCAGTCAGGTGCCTCCAGCGTTGGAGGAACTGCACCATCTCGCAGCCGCCCGCGACAGTCGACGCACCACGATCCAGGCCACCTGAGCAGCGACAATGATCGTCTTCATCGACGGCCCCGACGGCAGCGGCAAGTCCACCCTCATCGCCAACCTCGGCCGGGCCCTGGTTGCACACGGGCGAACCGTCACGCACGCACCGCCGCTGTGGACCTACCTGAACGAGTTGTCCGCACCGGAGGACTTCGGCCCCTGGGTGCGGACAACCCCGGGCGTCCAGATCGCCCATGCACTACTCGAAGCCAAGACACGCCGAATCGAATCGCTGATCACGACAGCCGGAACCCGCGGCGCTCGCGACGTTGTGCTCGTTGACCGTGGCCCCAAGACGGTGATCTGCTCGGCGCTGGCCCACCAAAAGACCGGCATACCCTCGCCGGACGACCCTCGGCTGCGATCTCCATCCACCGGCCAGCACCGCGCGCGACTCGAACAGCATGTACGTCACCTCGTAGCCGTCGAAGCGTGCATGTCGATAGAGCTCCGGCCGCCGGAGCAGCCAGCAGGGCTGGATCTGATCCTCACCCGGCTGTCGCAGCGTGAAGAATTGCCGCCTTCCTATGTCCGCTACCTCAAGGCGCTGGTAGCCGGGATGGCTACCTCCTCCTACACAGTCCTGCCACTGCTACCACTCGACGCCACGGCGGGCATCGCGGTCAACACCGAGGCGGGCCTCACGCCCGTGCTCGGCCGATTGGCCGCACCGTCGGATGCATAGGCTGGATAACCGAAGCAGACGCACGTAGCGCCGATTCCGTCACCGCTGGGCGGCCGGGCCTGTCCTCCCGGGGCCCACTCGTTGGCGAAGGTTTCCATCTGGCGGATGACCAGGTCGACGGCGGCCCGCTCGTGGTCGGGCGGGTGGTCGTAGCGGGCCAGTAGGCGGCGGATGTGGCTGCGGAGCTTGGCGCGTACCGGTTCGCGGGAGAACCAGTCCACCGTGATCGACGACTGGATCGACTTGACCAGCTCTCGGGCGATCTCCGCGAGGGTGCCGACGCCCATGAGCTCGGTGGCCGCGCCGTTCTGCGCGACGGCGTCGTAGAAGGCCAGCTCGGCGTGGTTGAGCGGAGGGTCGAACTGCTGGCCGCGCCGGGCGTCCGCAGACACCAGCTCGACGATCAGCTGCGCGCTGGTCAGCTGCTGGCGCATGTAGCCGGTTCATCAGGTCTTTTGAGCTGAGCGGAGAAGCGTTCGGCCGAACCACGTCGTGCTTGGTGACCTCACGCATCGTCCGCTCCATCAGCCGGCGCAGCGACGAGGCTATGGCGACGTCAAGGGACTGAAGAGGTGTGAATGCCAGCTTTTTAGCCCCAGCGACGTCGCTGATTTGGCCATGGAGCGCGTCGCGGCTCGCGCTCAGTGTGCCGTTTCGGCACACTGACCGGAGTAGATCTGGCTGCACGATGGGTGGAAGGCGCAGAATGTCGAATGAGTGAGCTACCGTCTCACATCGGCCGATACGCGTGCAGTCGAAAGCTCGGCAGCGGTGGGATGGGTGAGGTGTTCCTCGCATACTCGCCGGCGGGTTCGCCTGTGGCGGTGAAGGTCATCCGAAGCGATCGGCTGGATCCCGTCACCCGCGCCCGGTTCGAACGGGAGGCCGCCGTCGCCCGGACGGTGATCGGCACGAATCGCATTGCCCGGTTCCTGGAAGCGGACCCTTACGCGGACCGTCCCTGGCTGGCGATGGAGTACGTCCCGGGCTACACCCTGCAGGAGTACGTACGCGAGCACGAGGTGCTGCCCGTAGCTCTGGTGGCAAGCCTTGGCGCGCTCGTCGCGGAAGGGCTGGAGGCGGTGCACGGCGCCGGCCTGCTGCACCGGGACCTGAAGCCGCAGAACGTGATACTTGGCGCAGACGGCCCGGTGATCATCGACTTTGGCCTGGCAGCGTTCGTCGATGCCTCGTCATCGCACGACTCGCTGTCGACCAGCGGGATGATCATTGGCTCGGTGCGTTGCATGCCGCCCGAGCAGGCCGGCGGGAACCCGCGGGTCACCGCGGCGGCCGACGTCTACGCGCTGGGGACAGTTCTTCTATTCGCGGCGGCCGAGCACTATCCGTACGACGGGCCGTCGTGGCAGGCCATCATCTGGCAGATCACGAACCCTGAGATCGAGCCGGATCTAACTGGGGTCCCCGCCCGCCTGCTCCCACTCCTGCGGAGGATGCTCGCCTTCGAGGCCGAGGAACGTCCGACGATTCCCGATGTGGCTGCTGCCTGTGCCGAACTGCTGGCGGACGCCTCCATCAGTCCAGCCGACGCGCGGTTGGCGCTCATTGCCAGGACCGCAGGCCGAAATCCGAGTCTGCGGGAGGGCCAAGTGCCGCCGCCGTCGATCGAGGCAAGGCTCGACGAGTTGAGTACTGGGGGCGACTCGGATGCGGCCGGGCCGCTTGATGTGCCGCCGGCAACTCCCAAGCCTGTGGAAGCGGAGGAGCCAGAGATCGCGGAGCCCGAGGCCCCTGAGCCGCCGGTTCGGCTTCGGGAACGTCCGGCGCGACGGCCGGCGTCCAGCCGAGTGGCGGCGGAGTTGCGAGCCGCCTACGCGGCTAAACCGACCCTGTAGCAGGGTGTAGGGCGGTCGAACAGCAGAACGAGGAGCGGGGCAAAGGGTGAATATCGAGGCCGAGACCGCAACCGGCGAGGGCAAGGTGTCGGCCGGCTTTCCGCCGGGGTCGCAGGTACTCGTTCGTGACGAGCAGTGGCTGATACGCAAGAGCACGTTCACCAGGCGCGACAGGTGGATGATCGAGGTCACTGGGGTGTCGCCGTTCGTCCGCGGCGAGGAAGCCATCTTCTATCAGAGCCTCGACGACATCCGAATCCTCGATCCGCGCGAGACCAAGCTGGTGGCGGACGACTCGGCGAACCACCGGCGGGCCCGGCTGTTCCTGGAGGCGGTATTCCGCAAGACTGCGCTGCCGCAGACCGAGCACGGGCTCGCGCTCGCAGACGGGTTCCTGATGCATCCGCAGGTGCACCAACTGCGGCCGGCTGAGCTGGCGCTGTCGATGAAGAACCCGCAGCCTCGGATCCTGATCGCGGACGTGGTGGGCCTGGGCAAGACCCTGGAGATCGGGATCTTGCTGGCTGAACTGATCCGACGCGGTCGCGGCGAGCGGATCCTCGTGGTGACGCCGCAGCACATCCTGGAGCAGTTCCAGCGGGAGATGTGGACGCGGTTTGCCATCCCGCTTGTCCGATTGGACTCGACCGGCATCCAGCGGGTGCAGCGGGAGATTCCGGCGGGACGTAACCCGTTCGCGTACTTCAAGCGGGCGATCATCTCGGTGGACACGCTGAAGAGCGCCGTCTACGCCCATCATCTGGAGCAGACTGACTGGGACGCCGTCGTCATCGACGAGTCGCACAACCTGGTCAACCGGGGCACCCAGAACAACGAGCTGGCCCGGTTGCTCGCTCGCAAGACCGACGCGCTGATCCTCGCGTCAGCCACGCCGCACAACGGCCGGGCGGAGTCGTTCGCCGAGCTCATTCACATGCTGGACGAGGCCGCGATCGCCGATCCGAGCAACTACGATGTCGACCAGCTTGAGCATCTCTACATTCGCCGGACGAAGACCTCGCCTGAGGTACGCGACTCGCTGACCGGTTCCTGGCCGGATCGCGGGCCGTCGACGCCAGTGCACGTTCAGGCCAGCGCGGCAGAGACCGCAGTCTTTGCGGAACTGATCGAACGATGGATCCCGGCCGAGGGCGGTACTTCGGTCAGCACCCATCAGCTGGTGCCGTATCAGCTTCTCAAGTCGTTCCTCTCCTCGCACCGGGCGTTGCGAGCGACGATCCGGACGCGGTTGAAGACGATCGGCACGTCCTTGGCCGAGAAGCCGGGCGATCAGGCGCGGCTTGCGGAGCGGGCAGCGCTCCTGACGCTGCAGGAACTGACTGCGCACATCCAGGACGACGACGCGTCGAAGTTGACGGCCCTGGTGGCGCAGTTGCGTGAACTCGGCGTCGGACCGGGGTCGGACACCCGGGTCGTGGTCTTCTCGGAACGCATCCCGACGCTCACGTGGCTGGCCGAGACCGTTCCCGCCGTGCTCGGCTTCCCAGCTACCGCCGAGGTTGCCGATCGCAAACCCTGGTCGGCTTTCGGTGGCGCCGTACAGGTCATGCACGGCGAATCGACCTCGGACGAGGAGCAACAGCGCATCGTCGAAGCGTTCGGACTGCGTGACGCCCCGGTCCGGTTGCTGTTCACCGGAGACATCGCCTCCGAGGGCGTCAACCTCCACCAGCAGTGCCACATCCTGATCCACTACGACCTGCCGTGGTCACTGATCCGCATCGAGCAGCGCAACGGCCGCATCGACCGGTACGGGCAGAAACACTCACCGCAGTTCCGGGCCCTGGTGCTCACCAGCGACCTGCCGTGGCGCACCGATCCGGAGTCTGGCGCGCCACGCACCCTGGACGACCGGCTGGTCGGCGAGAAGCTGCTGGCAAGGGAAGCCGAAGCCCACAAGATCGAGGGCTCTGCGGAGGCGGTGACCGGCCTGTACCGGGCGTCGGAGGAAGAGGATCGCCTGATCAGGGACCTGGTCGCTGGCCGTACCGTCGAGCAGTCGATCAAGAAGTCCCGCGCCGGCCGGACCGGATTCCTAGCCAAGCTCGTCGGCCAGGTCGGCGCTGTCCCGGAACGCAAGGAAATCCGCAGAGCGGAGGTCGTGACACTCTTCTCCTCGACGGCGGACTACTTCGACGAGGGTCTCCGGCAGATCTGCCGGCCCAATCCCGAGGACCAACTGTCGCTCTACCGCGACGACAACGGCACCATTGCGTTCGAGCCGCCAGCGGACCTGCTGTACCGACTGCGGTCGCTGCCCCGTTCGTATCTGAAGGAGCAGCAGATCCTGCCCGGCCCGGACTCGCCCGGCCGGCTGCGCATCACCTTCTCGAAGGATCTCGCCGACAGCCGGCTCACGGCCGCACGGGAGAGTTCGCACTCGCAATGGCCGACGGTCTCCTACGTGACCGACGTCCATCCGGTGCTGGACTGGCTCACCGACAAGGTGCTCGTCGAGGTCGGTCGGCACGAGGCACCAGTCCTGACCGCGAGTGTGACCGAGCCGGTCTTCCTCGTCCAAGGCATCGCATCGAACCGGCTCGGCCGGCCGACCATCGTCAAGTGGATGGCGGTTACCGGGCTTCCCGATGCTCCCGAGACCCGGGAGCTGACTCCAGAACTGCTGGCCGAATACGGTCTCGGTCCGCGGATGCCGGCCCGCGCGGTACCAAGTGACTTGGACGGACTGACGAAGTTGGTATCAGACGCGATCGAGGAAGCTCGCCGCTACTTCAGCGAGATCGAGGGCAGCTACCGCGATGGCGTCAAGGAGGCGCTGGCGCCGTACCGCAAGAAGGTCAGCACATGGAAACAGGAGGCGCTGTTCGCCGGGCCGCGACTGGATCACCGGCAGGTCGACAGCACCGCCGACCGCCTGATTCAGCTGGTGGCATCGCTGGAATCGGTCGGGGCACCGATGTTGCGCCTCTTAGCAGTGCTGGAACCGCTCGCCGACGGGGTGAAGGGGACACAGGGATGAGCCGCGACTACGACTCACTCACCAACCGGGGCGAGTACCTCTCCGCGCACTACCTGGCCGAGGACCTGGACACCGACCTGCGGAAAGGGATCTTCGCGGTATGGACCGGGCGCGAAGGCGACGAGAACGACCCCCGTCGTACGCCGCGCGAGCTGATCCGTGGTCTGCGCGGCAGCTATCTCGGCGAGGACGGCCGGCGCTACTTCGCTGCTGCGGCTGAGGCCGACGGCGACGGCCCGATCCGTCTAGCCACCTACGACAACCCGGAGTGGCGCAAACGCCTGACCGAGTGGCACCAGGAGGTACTGCGAGCCCTCGGCTTCGACCCTGCACCGCTCGAACTCGTCGCGCATCGGGCCGGCCGCGACCATACCGTCACCGTCGCGCTGCACACCGACGAGATCATTGCGATCGACTGCGGCTGGACAGGCAACGCCGACGCGGCCCTCGACCCGAACGGTGCCGGGCGCCTGCTGCATCCCCTGCACGTCAGCGGATCAGAAAAGTACGAGAGCGGCACCGCGCTCGCGTCGTGGCTGTTCCAGAGCGAGATCGGCGGTCCCGGCGGCACCCACCCGCGTTTCGTCCTGCTGCTGCACGGCGGCGTGATCATCCTCGCCGACCGCGGCACCTGGGCCGAGGGGCGCTATCTCGCCGCGAACCTCGACACGGCGTTGGAACGCTACGACCGGACCCAGACCGGCGAACTGTCGACCATCGCCGCCCTGTTCAGCCGCGACATGCTGCGCCCCGGCGACAACGATCCGACCCGTCGTATCGACGTACTGCTGAAGAACTCCAGCACCAACGCCGTCGGCGTCTCCAAGGAACTGCGGCACGGCCTGCAACGCTCCGTCGAAATCCTCGCCAACGAGGTTCTGCTCCGCATGGCGGAGCCGGGCAACAACGTACGCCCGGAGGACATCGAGAGCCCGAAGCTGCCGTTCGCCCGGGAGCTGACCCGCGAGTGCCTGCGATACCTCTACCGGATCCTCTTCCTGCTCTACGCCGAGGCCCGGCCCGAGCTGGGCATCCTGCCGACCGACGACGGCAGCTACGAGAGCGGCTACTCGATGGCCCGGCTGCGGGAGCTGTGCGCCCTCGACGAGGAGCTCGTCGAGGAGGAGTCGAGAAACGGCTTCCATCTGTACGCGTCCCTCGATCTGTTGTTCAACAAGGTCAACTTCGGGCACCGGCAGTACGGCACCGAACCCGACGACGACCTCCCCGGCGATGACGAGGCGACCCGCAAGGAGAAGGCCGAACGCCGCAGCGAGGATCACGGACTGCGGTTCGAAGCGCTGCGCAGCACCCTGCTCGAACCGGGCGCCATCCGGCTGATCGGCACCCGCACCCTCGACCCGCGTAGCGACGAGGACGAAGATCCGCGCTGGCTCGACCTACGGCCCCGGAACGCCGCCTTGCACCAGGTGCTGCGCCTGCTCACCATGAAACAGGGCAAGAAGGGCGAGCGCGGCGGCTTCGTCTCCTACCGTAACCTCGGCATCAACCAGCTCGGTGCCGTCTACGAGGGCTTGATGTCCTACACCGGCATCATCGCCGACGAGGAACTCTGCGAGGTCGCCCGCGAAGGAAACCCAGACGAGGGCTCGTGGCTGGTGCCCGCCCACCGCCAGCAGGACTACCCCGACGAGACGCTGGTCCGCTACAACGAGGCCGATGCCCGGCACGGCCTGCGCGGCGTCAAGAAGTACGCAAAGGGCTCGTTCGTCTACCGACTATCCGGCCGTGAGCGGGAGACCTCCGCCTCGTACTACACGCCGGAGTCACTGACCAAGGTCACGGTTGAGCTGGCGCTCAAGGAGCTGCTCGACCAGGAACGCGACGCTGGCGGCAACCCGATCAAGACCCGGGCGGCGGCGTTGCTGTCGTACCGGCTCTGCGAACCAGCGCTCGGCTCCGGCGCGTTCCTCAACGAGGCGATCAACCAGGTCGCCGAGGAATACCTGCGGCGCCGGCAGGACGAACTGGGACGGTCCATCCCGTCCGGGCAGGTGCTCACCGAGAAACAGCGGGTCAAGGCCTACATCGCTCTACACAACGCGTACGGCGTCGACCTCAACCCGACCGGCGTCGAGCTGGCCGAGGTCTCGCTGTGGCTCAACACCATGCACCCGGGCATGCTCGCGCCTTGGTTCGGCCTGCATCTGCGGCGCGGGAACTCGCTCATCGGCGCCCGGCGCGCGATCTACGCTGCCGACGACGTCTGCTCCACCGCCAAGGAGTGGCTCAAGGCCAAGGGAACCCTGGCTCCGACTCCGCTGCCGATGCGCGATGAGTACGGCAACCTTCAGCCGCTGCCGGCCGACGCTGTGCACCAGTTTCTCCTGCCCACGCCGGGCTGGGCCGCTGTCGCGGGCAACACCGAGGCGAAACAGCTTTCTACCGACCAGAACAAGAAGCTCGCGGACTGGAAGAAGGGCATCCTCCAGCGGCCGACGCGGAACACCTCGCATCTCAAGGCGGACGGCACCCCGAAGCTGGTGGCCCGTACCCAGCAGCCGCAGCAGGAGAAGCCGTCCCAGTTCACCCGGCTCCGGGACGCCGCCCGACGAGTCGAGTTTCTCTGGGCCGCGGTCGTCAAGCGGATGGACATGTCCGAGCAGAACATCGCCCGGCGGATCCTGATCTGGGGAGCTGGGGCGGACGAACCCGAGTACGGCTTCCTGCATCAGCAAGAGCGATCAACACCCAAGGAGGACGTGCTCAGGGACCTCTTCGAGGCAGTCGACACCCCGTACTGGCGGCTGAAGCTGGTCATGGACGCCTGGTGTGCCCTCTGGTTCTGGCCGTCCGACCAGGCCGGGCTGCTCGACGGCACCGACGAGGAGTACGAGGTCAGTGGCCGCATCACACACGACAGCCTGGCCAGGCTGATCGACACCACGGTTCCCGGCACCCAGCCACCAGCCGAACTGCCGCAGCAGGCGACATCTACTGCGGTTGCGCCCTCGGCGCCAGCTGCCCGGCGCATGATCTCGCGGTCGATGACGCTCTTCCCCATGGACGGCGACCAGACGACGCTTGACGAACTTGGTTGGGGTCTGGAGCCCGAGCCAGCACCCGTAACGCAGCAGCCCCAAAAGAAGGCCGCGAAGGCCCCGAAGTCCTCGGCACCGGCACTCCGCCGAGTCATCCCCCTGAAGAACCTCGACGACTGGCTCGACTTCCTCGAAGCAGTCCTCGGCACCGCCGACGTCCCGCAAAACAGTTTCCTCGACGCGTACGACACGCTCGACAAGCTGAAGGATTTCGAGAAGTCCCTGTCCGGATTCTTCAACATGGACACCAAGCCGCCGGAAGACCGGTTCCCGTGGCTGCGGGTCGTCCGCGACATCGCCGACCGGCAGGGCTTCCTGCACTGGGAGTTGGAGTTCGCACTCATCTTCGCCGAACGAGGCGGCTTCGATCTCCAGGTCGGCAACCCGCCCTGGGTTCGGCCACGCTGGGACTTCGACGCGGTGATGGCCGAGTACGAGCCCTGGTTCGAACTCGCCGACCGGCCATCCGAGTCCGACAAGGAACGCCGTCGCCGCGATCTACTCACGAAGCCGCACATCAAGGCATTCGTCCTTGACGAACTGACCAACAACAGCGCGGCGGTGGCGCTTCTCGGGGCACCCCAGGTGTATCCGCTGCTGGCTGGTACCCAACCGGATCTCTACCGTGCCTTCATGTGCCAGATTTGGGCGCACATGTCGCGTCGAGGGACCGCTGGCATGCTGCACCCGGACACCCACTTCGCTGGCGAGAAGGAAGGGCCACTGCGAGCCGTCGCGTATCACCGGCTCCGCATCCACGGCGACTTTGTCAACTCGGGTCAGCGGTTTTTCCCGCGTCCGGTCGGCGACACGGCCCACTTCGGCATTCATGTGTACGGCCGCGAGAGAGAGATCAGCTTCGCCCATCTCTCGTGGTTGGTGTCGGCCGACGCCCTGCGGCTCTCCGGCGACCACGACGGTTCCGGGGACGTTCCGGGCATCCGTTTCATGAATCGCGAGTTCGATGAGCGACCTCACCGGAGCCGGGTCGTGACCGTGAACGAGGAGGTTCTTGGCGTCTGGCGGAAACTGCTCGACGAGGAGCATCGACCAATCAGCCAGGCGCGTCTGCTGTTTCCGGTAAGCACCGCCGAGGCATCCGCTATCGAAGCGTTGGCCATCTACCCCCTCAGGATTGGATCGCTCGAACCGCAGATTTCGCGAGGCTTCGACGAGGCTGGCGCCAAGAAGACGAGGCTGATCGACTACAACAGGCCGGATCCGAACACGGGACGAGAGCATCAGCCGAAAAGTTGGGACGAAATCGTCTTGAAGGGAACCCAACTGAGCATCGCTACGCCGGTGTTCAAGCGGCACGATGCGAACAGCAACGATCCCTACGGCGCCGATCTCGTCAGCTTGCCGACCGATTTCGTGCCGGACACCGCATACGTCGTGGTTCCCGGTCGCAAGGACGCATTCCGGGACGCTCATGACCGGTGGATCGATCACGTCGAGCTTGCGCGGCTCCGCTCCGACACCGAGGATCTCGGCGACGCACGGGCGCTGATCGCCGAGTTGGAGAATATCCCCGAGTCGGACGTCGACCCGGAAAAGATCGACGCCATCCTGATCCAGAGGTCACGCCGACCCTACGTCGACTTCTACCGGCTCGCCTGGCGCCGTCAGATCGCCCCGAACACCGAACGCGCCCTCTATGCAGCCATCATCCCGCCCGGGCCTGCTCACATCGACGCGATGCATACCCTGACGATGCCGAACAACCGGCTCAACGTCCTGGCGGCGGGCTTCTGGGCGTCACTTCCTCTCGACTATCTGCTGAGGGCGACCGGTCGGGGAGACCTGCGGGTGGCGGGTTCCAAGGCCATGCCGGCACCTGATGAAGATCATCCTTTTGTAGGTGCGCTCCTTCTTCGAACGCTTCGGCTCAACTGTTTGACCTCGGCTTACCGGGATCTGTGGGCCGAGTTGTACAACCCGAGGTGGGCAGCCAGCGAGACCTGGGCACAGGACTGGGCTGGGGCACAACCGCTGGGCGGTGTCGGCCCGGAGTGGACCTCGGAAACGCCGCTGCGGAGCGAACGGGACCGGCGAGCAGCGCTGGTCGAGATCGATGCCCTTGTGGCCGTCTGGCTTGGCATTAGCGCCGAGGCACTGGTTGCTGCCTACCGTGGTCGCTTCCCCGTTCTGCAGAAGTACGAGGCCGTGACCTGGTTTGACGCGGATGGGTGGAAGCTCGCCGGCAATGCCCGGACGATCGGCCAACGACAGACGAAGGCGAGCTGGGCGCAGTTCGAGGCGTACCAGAACGACAAGTCCGGTCCGAAGACCGTGGCGCCTCCGGAGGGCTTCACGCCGCCGTTCTATAAGGCGGACCGGGTGGCTGAGATGACAGCAGCGCACGCGGTGTTCCAGGCTCGGCTGGATGCCGCGATCGCTCGCGGTGAGTGGGATCCGGTCGCGCGGAAGGCAGCGAATCAGTGAGGCCGACCCTGGAGGCGCGTGGGCTGAAGGAGAGCCTGCTGCAGTACCTGTCGACCACCTACGCGCTGGCCGACGAGGGTGCCCGGGAGGCGCTGCACCGATTCCTCGGTAACGAGACGTCGGGGATGTTCCGTGGGCCGTTCCTGCGGATCAGGACTCCGTTCACCACTGCGACGCCTGGTTGGGAGCAGCATCTGGAGTGGCGGCGGGAGGGCTGGACGCCGTACGCCCATCAGGCTCGGGCTTTCGCCCGGTTGAGCTCGGCGAATGGTCACGTGCCGGAGCCGACGCTGGTCACCACGGGCACAGGCTCCGGTAAGACGGAGTCGTTCCTCTATCCGATCCTCGATCACTGTCGCCGGGAGCGGACGGCCGGGCGGTCCGGAGTGAAGGCGTTGCTGCTGTACCCGATGAATGCGCTCGCCACCGACCAGGCGCAGCGGATCAACGAGCTGCTTCTCGGGCATCGCGACGAGCTGGGCACCCTGACTGCCGGTCTCTACATCGGTGACCGGGCCGCGATCCAGTACCAACGGGTCTACACCCGGCGGCAGGACATGCAGCTGACCCCGCCAGACATCCTGATCACCAACTACAAGATGCTCGACCTGCTCCTTCAGCGGGTCGACGACGCGCCGCTGTGGCAGGACGCGGACCTTCGCTACGTGGTGGTGGACGAGTTCCACACCTACGACGGCGCGCAGGGTACCGACGTCGCGATGCTGCTGCGCCGGCTCGCATCCGTCGTGGGCGCTAGCGAGGAGGGCCGCCCGCTAGGCCCGATCTGCCCGGTGGCCACCTCGGCGACGCTCGCCTCGGCGTCCGACGAGCGCGCCACCGAGGATCTGCAAAAGGTGGCGACAGCGGTGTTCGGCACCCCGTTCACCGCTGAGGCGGTCGTCGGTGAGGATCGCCTCACCATCGACGATTTCATCCCACTGCGCGATATCGGGGAGCTACCGGACGAGGACGTGATCCTGCCGACCCCGACGCCGGACGAGCTGCTCGCTCTGCCGGACCCAACCAGCGGCGACGATGCGCTCCTGCTGCTGGCGAATGCTGTGACCGGTATCGACGATCTGGATCAGATCGAGCTCGGAAGGCGACTCAAACGGCACCTATTCACCAAGGCGCTACTCATCGCTCTTGAGGGCGATGTGAAGAGTGGCCCGGACGTGCTGCGGCTGATGTGGCGTGCCGGCGCGCAGAGTTGGTCGTCGGCGATCACTCGGCAGCCGGAGAAGGCCGCCGCGGCGCTGGCCAGGTTCGTGGCGCTGCTCTCGTACGCCCGTGATCCTCAGTCTCCGCCCGGCGAGCTCCGGCCGTTCGTGCATGTCGAGGTGCACCAGTGGGCTCGGGCGGTGACCCGGCTGCTGCGTGGGGTGTTGCCGTGGCCGAAGGCGGAGTTCCGGTGGGACGTCGCCGGGACCCGCGATCCCGGCACCGATCAGGGCGTGGTGACGGTACCCGTGACGACCGCGACCGCCGGACAGGCCGCGAACCTGTTCCTGCCGGCGGTCTACTGCCGGGAGTGTGGTCGCTCCGGCTGGGCGGTCTTCTCGCCGGAGAGCGACGACTGGGACGTCCAGTTCGACAGCTACAAGATCCGCCGGGCCTCGACGGGGCAGGACAAGGTCCGGATCCGCTACCTGATCGCGGCCACCGACCGGGAGGCCGCCGAGGGCGCCGGCCGCAACACGATGCGCGACGCCGGCCAGCGTGTCGGAGCACAGTCGGCGGCACAGGGCCCTGGTGGGACGCTGATGGTGCTGGACGCCGTCCGACAGCGGCTGCGGCTACCGGACCCGGGCTCCGACTACAACGACGAAGGGCAACCCGCACTGACCGCACGAGACTCGACGTTCCTACTGGTCAACCTTGGTTCGACGGCCAACACGGCCGCGGCGGAGGACTGGTGCCCGGCGTGCGGTGAGCGCAACGCCATCCGCTTCCTCGGCACCGGTGCGGCAGCGCTGGCCGCGGCGGCCATCACGCAGCTGTTTACCGCTGGCGAGCTGGACAAGGAGGCGTTCGAGGACAAGACCCTCATGTTCAACGACTCGGTTCAGGACGCGGCGCATCGGGCCGGGTTCGTGGCGAACCGGTCGTACACCTTCTCGCTGCGGGCGTTGCTCGCCGCGCACCTGCGCCAGGAGTCCGCCACCGCTCTGAACGATTTGATCGCCGACGTGGTGTCTGCGACGACCGATCCGCAGACCCTCGCTGCGGTCGTACCTCCGGATCTGCATGGCCTGCTCGGTGTCGACCGCCTGCTGTCCGGCCGTGGGCGTGGTGGCGATATCGCAACCTGGCAGTTGATCGGGCAGCGGCTGGCGTTCGAGACGCTCATGGAGTTCGGGTTCCGCTCCCGCAACGGCCGCACGCTGGAGCTCACCCGCACCGCGGCGGCGCACATCCACCTCGCCGATCCGGCCGCCGTCACGGCGATGGTCAAGGAGATCCACCTCGATCTGGGCCGGGATGGCCTGCCGATCATGGAGGCCGACGACGCCACCTACCTGGGTTTCGTCCGGGTATTTCTGGAACGGCTTCGCAGCCGCGGCGCTGTCTCGCACAAGTGGCTGAGCAAGTACATCGACGAGGCCGGGACGAGCCGGTACTTCATCTGGGGACAGCGTCCGCAGGGCATGCGAGCGTTCCCGAACCGGGTCGCGGCGCCGAAGTTCCTGCTCGCGGCGCCCAAGAACGGCAGTGACTTCGACGTGGCCTCCGGCCGGCTGTCCTGGTACGAGCGGTGGGCGGGACGCACTCTCGGGCTGGCACGGGAGGTCATCCCGGAGTTCTGGTACCGGCTGCTGCCCAAGCTGACATCGGCTGGGCTGCTGTCCGTTCGTACCCCGAATGATTCCTCCGCCCGCATCTACGGCCTGCAGCCGGGCAACATCGAAGCCCTGCTGCTGGACGACAGCCAGGTGCGGGAGGCTTTCGTACGTTGCCCGGTCTGTTTCTGGGAGCAGACGGTGCATCCGTCACTGCTCGACCAGTGGCACGGCCAGCGGTGCCCGGCCTATCGGTGCCGCACCGGCCGCCTGATTGCCGGCAACCGGCCGATGGAACTCGGGCGCCACCAGCGTGACCGTGACTACACCCAGGACTACTACCGCCGGCTCTACCGGCAGGCGGGCACCTATCAGGTTAACACCGCCGAACACACCGGCATGCTCACCCGCCAGCAGCGGGAACGGGTCGAGCAGGCGTTCAAGCAGGGCCGCAAGCCCGACGAGACGGGCGTAGTGGCGTTCAAGAACCCGAATGTCCTGTCCTGCACGCCGACGCTGGAGATGGGTATCGACATCGGGGACCTCTCCGCTGTGGTACTCGCCGCGCTGCCCCGTCGCCCGGCCGGCTACGCCCAACAGACCGGACGTGCCGGGCGTCGCACCGGCAACGCCTTCCTTCTGACCATCGCCGACCGCTCCCGACGTGACCTGTACTTCCTGGATCAGCCGAAGGAACTCATCGCCGGGACGATCGTGCCGCCGGGCTGTTACCTGTCCGCGGTGGAGATCCTGCGCCGGCAGTACCTCGCCCACCTTCTCGACCTGGCCGCGGTCGGCCGTCTCGCCCGTCCCGACGGCGTCGTTCTTCGGGCGCTGCCGGACCGGGTGAACGCGCTGTTCGGACCGTCCGGGTATCTGGTTGACCTGATCGAGGTCGCCGTCACCCAGGCTGCCGAACTCGTGGCGGGGTTTCTCCGGCTGTTTCCCCGCGACGACGGCGCCGACCTGTTGCCACGCGGTGTCACAGAAGATGCACGTAACGATCTTATCGAGTACGCGTCACACGGCCTGCGGGCTGCGCTGGAGGAAGCCGAGCGGGAATGGCGACGCCAGGACGAAGGCTTGCGGGCACGGATCCGGACAATCAGCGAGGCCTACGACGAGCTGCACGACTCCGACCCAGACGAGGCGGATGAGAAGGCGATGCTGGATGCCGAGCGGCGTGCGCTCGGCAAACGGCTGATGGACCTCGGGAACACCACGGCGCAGGGCGCTTTGTGTGATCTGGGCCTGCTGCCCAACTACGCCCTGGTCGACACGGTCACCACACTCAACGCCACGCTGTACGGGCCGGACGGTGTGAGCCCGAAGGACGGCAAGACGCCCCGGTACAAGTCGAAACCGGTGAGCTACCAGCGGCCCCGCCGATACGCCCTGGAGGAGTTCGCCCCCGGCAACACCTTCTACGTCAACGGCTACCGCCACCAGATCACCGGCATCGACATCATCACATCTGGCCGGCCCGAGTGGCATCACTGGCGCGTCTGCCCGGGTTGCGGGTACATCCGCACGGAAGACGCCGTGCACGACCGGTCTGCCTGCCCCCGCTGCGACAGCACCTACATCGCCGACGACGGCTGCCTTTTCCAGATCGTCGAGCCGTCGACCGTGACTTCGCGTGACCTGCGGGAAGACGCCCGTATCCGGGACGACAAGGACGAACGCGACCGTCGCTTCTACACCGTCATCGACGCGGTCGACTTCCCCGACGACGAGATTGCCCCCGGTTCGTGGCGGCACACGCACCAGACGTTCGGCGTCGACTACTGCCGGCGCGCGATGATCCGGCGCATCAACGTCGGGCCGGCCCGCTATGACGCGCCGCCGCGGGACGACTTCGCCGGCCACACCGTACGGCTTAATCCGTTCCACGTCTGCACAGGATGTGGGGCAACGAGCGCGGACGGCCAGCCGGTCTTCAATCTCGAATCGGACGCACTCACCTCCTCCCAGGCGCGCAACCCGCAGCTGAAGAATCATCGCCCATGGTGCCCGCTGCGCCGGGGCAAGCCAGACAACATCACGCAGGAGAAGGTCCTGCTCGCCCACCAGTTGCGGACAGAGGCGCTGCGCATCCTCCTACCGGCCGCGGCTGCCGACGTCGACACCCGGGTGCACTCCTTCCGTGCCGCGCTGCGGATGGGCGTGGACCTGCACTTCGGCGGTGACCCGCAGCACCTGGACACCACCGTCGCCTCCATGCCGGACCAGGCGAGCGGGGAACGCCGCTGGTTCCTGGTCCTCTACGACCGGCTTCCGGGAGGCACCGGTTATCTGGACCGGCTCACCAAGGCCGAAGACTTCCAGAAGGTGCTCTTGAAGGCACACACCGCGCTGCTCGACTGCAAGTGCAAGGACGAGCAGCGCCGGGCCTGCCATCGCTGCCTGCACCGGTATACCCCCGAACCGCAGCAGGACCTTGTCTCCCGCAGCACCGCGCTCCGGATGATCAGCTCGCTGCTCTTCGACGAAGGCGGGTGGGAGACCGAACCGGTCGCCAGCACCCGGAAGATCGGCCTGGATGGCCAACTTGAATCCGACCTTGAACAGCGCTTCCTCGACCTGCTGCGCGGCTGGGTGTCGGTTACCGACGACGTATCGCTCAACGAGGACGGCCACGCCAGCGGGCACCTGCGCTTTGCCCGTGGTACTGACCTCGTCCACTGGCGGATGACTGCCCAGCAGCAGCTGCGCCGGACCAGGACCGACTTCACATTCAACCGGGTAGACGGTCCTAGCCAGAGTGTCACCGTCTACCTGGAGGGCTTCCGGTTCCACGCCACCCCTGAGCACAACCGCATCGCGTCGGACGCCCGGCAGCGGACCGGCCTACGCGCCGAGGGCCACCGTGTCTTCCAGGTCACCTGGTCCGACATCGAGCTCTTCGAGCAGCGGCCGACCTCCACCCGGCCGGTCTGGCCGCCGTACTCAGGTACGGCGCAGGAGCAGGCCAAAGACGCTTACGAGGAGTTCGACGGCAACCGGGCCCAGCTGACCGGCATGATTTACACCAATCCAGTGAACTCTCTGATCGCCTACCTGCGAGACCCTGACGAGCAGCGGTGGGCGTCAGCGGCGGGCGCGATGGTGACCGGACTGCTGGCTGAGCCAGGAACCGCTCTACTAACGGCGACGACCGATCGCCGGGAGCTGGCCCGGACGCTCCGTGCCGAACTCAACGGGCTCACTGCTGGCCAACCCGAACAGC